>NZ_AP023439.1:5367334-5680715 GCF_014701095.1 Streptomyces tuirus
GGTCTGGGGGTGGTACGAGGTGGTCCTCGGACTGCCCGTGCCCAGCCCCAGCTACGCCGACCTGTTCTTCCTCTGCTTCGCGCCCCCCGCGATCGTCGGGCTGCTCGTGCTCGCCAAGCGGCCGGTGACCAAGGCCGGCTGGGTCTGCCTGGGGCTCGACGCCTGGCTGATCGGCGGCTCGCTACTGACGCTGGCGTGGAGCCTCGCCCTCGCCCAGGCCGCGAAGTCCGAAGGCCCCGGGGTGGCGCACACCGCGCTGTCGCTGGCCTACCCGCTGCTCGACATCGCGCTGGTCAGCATGGTGCTCGCCCTGCACTTCAGGCGGTCCGCGGTGAACCGCTCCGCGGTCAACACCGCCATCGGCGCGCTCGCGCTGACCGTCATGTGCGACGCCCTGTTCACCTCGCCGCTCATGCACCACGACTACCGCTCCGGCCAACTGCTCGACGCGGGCTGGTTCGCGGGCTCGCTGCTCCTGGCGTACGCCCCCTGGGCCGCGCCCCGGGCGGAGAGCGACCGGCACGGCCCCGACCGGCACACCGGCACGGGCCGCACCCGTGTGGTGCACGAGCACGTGCCGGGGCAGCGCGGCGGCCTCAACCACCAGGTGCCCCTGCCCGGCGCCGAGCACAGCCGGTACCCGGCCGCCCGGCCCATCGCCGGGTCCCTGGCCGCCCTCACGCCGTATCTCGCGGCCGCCGTGTGCACGCTGGGGATCCTCTACAACGTCCTCAACGGCCGCAGTGTCGACCGCGTGGTCCTGCTGACCGGGGGCACGGTGGTGCTCGCGCTCGTCGTGCGCCAGGGGATCATGCTGCTCGACAACATCACCCTCACCCAGGAACTGGCGCAGAAGGAGAACCACTTCCGCTCCCTGGTGCAGGGCTCCAGCGACGTCATCATGATCGCCGCGCCCAGCGGCGTCCTGAGGTACGTCTCCCCGGCCGCCGCCGGTGTGTACGGCCGCTCGGCGGAGGAGCTGGTGGGGACGGAACTGGCCAACCTCATCCACCCCGAGGACCTGGGCTGCGTCGTGCACGAGGTGCGCAGGTTCCTCGCCGCCAACCCCGTCGAGGAACCCACCACACGCATCGAGTGCCGCTTCCGCTCGGGCGACGGGGGCTGGCTGAACGTCGAGTCGACCGTCAACCGCCATCACGGCGGCCTCATCTTCAACAGCCGTGACGTGACCGAACGGGTGCGGCTCCAGGCCCAGTTGCAGCACAACGCCGAGCACGACCCGCTCACGGACCTGCCCAACCGCGCCCTGTTCACCAAGCGCGTGCAGCACGCCCTCTCGGGCCGCCGTGCCTCGGACCGGGGCGTGGCCCTGCGCAACACGGCCGTGCTGTTCATCGATCTCGACGGCTTCAAGGCCGTCAACGACACCATCGGGCACCAGGCAGGGGACGAACTGCTCGTCCAGGCCGCCCGCAGACTCCAGGACTCCGTCCGGCACGGCGACACCGCGTCCCGGCTCGGCGGGGACGAGTTCGCGGCGCTGATCGCCGGGGACAACACCCGGGACCAGGACGCCCGGGAGCGGCACATACTGGAGCTCGCCGACCGGCTCAGGACGACGCTCTCCCAGCCCTACGTCATCGACGGCAACGATGTCCGTGTCAACGCCTCCATCGGCGTGGCCTTCGCGGAATCCGGCCTCGGCGCGGGCGAACTGCTGCGCAACGCCGACCTGGCGATGTACCGCGCCAAGGCCGGCGGCAAGGGGCGCGTCGAGCTGTACAAGCCGCAGATGCAGCAGGACGTCGTCCGCAAGGCCGAGCTCGCCACCCGCCTGCGGGCCGCCCTGCACGACGGGGAGTTCGCCCTGCTGCACCAGCCGGTGGTGTCCCTGGAGGACGGCCGGATCACGTCGGTGTCCGCGCAGGCGCGCTGGCGCTCCTCGCAAGGGGTGCTCTTCACCCCCGCGGAGTTCCTGCGGGTGGCCGAGGACAGCGACAAGACCGCCGAGCTGGGCCGCTGGATGATCGAGGAGGCCGTCGAGCAGGCCGCCGAGCGGCACGCGACCGGGCTGTCCGTGCCGGTCGTCGTGCGGATGAGCCCCCGCAGGCTGCTGGACCGCTCGATGCCGCTCGGCACGATCGAGGCGCTGCTCACGCGGCACGGGCTGCCGTCCGGGTCGCTGATCATCGAGCTGTCGGACGCCGACCCGAGGGTCTCGCTGGACGAGCTGGAGCGGCGCCTGGGCGCCCTGCGGCGGGTCGGCGTACGGATCGCGCTCGACGGGTTCGGCAGCGGCTACGCGGCGATCACGGCCCTCAGGCGCCTGCCCGTCGACGTCCTGAAGCTCGACCGCGGTCTGGTCGAGGGCGTCGTCGAGTCCGCCCGCCTGTACAAGATCACCAGCGGGCTGCTGCGTATCGCGGGCGACCTCGGGCTGAAGTCCGTGGCCGAAGGGGTGGATCTGCCCGAGCAGGTCGTCGCCCTGCGCGCGATGGGCTGCACGCACGGGCAGGGCATGGCGTTCTCCGGGCCGCTCGACGAGTACCGGCTGCGCCGGGCGCTCGCCGCCGGCCACTATCCGGTGCCGAACGGACCGGCCGAACCGGCGTTAGTCGGCGGCTCCCCGCGGCTGTACAGCTCGGGTGTGTCCGCCGTCATCGGAGGTGGCACGGTCCTGCGCTCACATAATGAGACTCCCGTCCCACCCACTTGACAGTGAGTGTGTGCCGGGGGGAGGGTCAGTGCCATGCGCACCCGAATTCTCGTACTTGGAAAGCGCGTCGGCTGACGCTGAGCCTCGACCGCTCAGCGACTCCACCCGGCGCGCTCCCCTCGCTTGCCTTATGGCACGAGGGGTTTTTTGTTGCACAGGCACCCTTCGTGCAGCAGCCGAAGACCGTACAAACCTCGCATAAACCCTCAGCATCTGAGAAGAGAATGCCGATGACCGAGCAGGCCACCGGGGCCCACCACCCGCAGCCCCGGCCCCGATCCGGAGGACACTCCGCCCCCGAGCAGGTGACGGGCGCGCAGTCCCTCATCCGCTCTCTCGAGGAGGTCGGCGCCGACACGGTATTCGGCATTCCCGGCGGTGCGATCCTCCCGGCCTACGACCCGCTGATGGACTCCACCAGGGTGCGCCACGTCCTGGTCCGGCACGAGCAGGGCGCCGGTCACGCCGCCACCGGCTACGCGCAGGCCACCGGCAAGGTCGGCGTCTGCATGGCCACCTCGGGCCCCGGCGCCACCAACCTGGTCACCCCGATCGCCGACGCGCACATGGACTCCGTGCCGCTGGTCGCGATCACCGGCCAGGTGGCGTCCAAGGCGATCGGCACGGACGCCTTCCAGGAGGCGGACATCGTCGGCATCACCATGCCGATCACCAAGCACAACTTCCTCGTCACCAAGGCCGAGGACATCCCGCGGATCATCGCCCAGGCGTTCCACATCGCCTCCACCGGCCGCCCCGGCCCGGTCCTGGTCGACATCGCCAAGGACGCCCTCCAGGCGAAGACCACCTTCTCCTGGCCGCCCACCATGGACCTGCCCGGCTACCGACCGGTGACCAAGCCGCACGCCAAGCAGATCCGCGAGGCCGCCAAGCTGATCACCCAGGCCAAGCGGCCGGTGCTGTACGTCGGCGGCGGGGTGCTCAAGGCCAAGGCCACCGCCGAGCTGAAGGTCCTCGCCGAGCTCACCGGCGCGCCCGTCACCACCACCCTGATGGCGCTCGGCGCGTTCCCCGACAACCACCCGCAGCACCTGGGCATGCCCGGCATGCACGGCTCGGTGGCCGCCGTCACCGGTCTGCAGAAGGCCGACCTGATCGTCGCCCTCGGCGCCCGCTTCGACGACCGCGTCACCGGCAAGCTGGACAGCTTCGCGCCGTTCGCCAAGATCGTCCACGCGGACATCGACCCGGCCGAGATCGGCAAGAACCGCGCCGCCGACGTGCCGATCGTGGGTGACGCCCGCGAGGTCATCGCCGACCTGATCCAGGCCGTCCAGAAGGAGCACAGCGAGGGCCACCAGGGCGACTACAGCGCCTGGTGGAAGGACCTCAGCCGCTGGCGCGACACCTACCCGCTCGGCTACGACCAGCCCGAGGACGGCTCGCTCTCCCCGCAGCAGGTCATCGAGCGCATCGGACAGCTCGCCCCCGAGGGCACGATCTTCGCGGCGGGCGTCGGCCAGCACCAGATGTGGGCCGCTCACTTCATCGAGTACGACAAGCCGGCCACCTGGCTGAACTCCGGCGGCGCCGGAACCATGGGCTACGCCGTCCCGGCCGCCATGGGCGCCAAGGCCGGCGCGCCCGAGCGGGCCGTCTGGGCGATCGACGGCGACGGCTGCTTCCAGATGACCAACCAGGAGCTCACCACCTGCGCCCTGAACAACATCCCGATCAAGGTCGCCGTCATCAACAACGGCGCCCTCGGGATGGTCCGCCAGTGGCAGACCCTCTTCTACAACCAGCGGTACTCCAACACCGTGCTCCACTCCGGCCCGGACGACGTCAACCCGCAGGCCCGTGGCACCCGCGTCCCCGACTTCGTGAAGCTGTCGGAGGCCATGGGCTGCTACGCGATCCGCTGCGAGTCCCCGGACGACCTCGACAAGGTCATCGAGGAGGCGAACTCGATCAACGACCGCCCGGTCGTCGTCGACTTCATCGTCCACGAGGACGCGATGGTCTGGCCGATGGTCGCCGCCGGCACCTCCAACGACGAGATCATGGCCGCCCGGGACGTCCGCCCCGACTTCGGCGACAACGAAGACGACTGAGAGCCGTCGGACTTTCAAGCAGAGGAAGCAGACCATGTCCAAGCACACGCTCTCCGTCCTGGTGGAGAACACCCCCGGCATCCTCGCCCGGATCGCCGCCCTGTTCTCCCGCCGCGGCTTCAACATCGACTCGCTCGCGGTCGGCGTCACCGAGCACCCCGACATCTCCCGCATCACCATCGTCGTCGGCGTGGAGGACCTGCCGCTGGAGCAGGTCACCAAGCAGCTCAACAAGCTCGTCAACGTGCTGAAGATCGTCGAGCTGGAGCCGGCGCAGGCGGTGCAGCGCGAACTCGTCCTGGTGAAGGTGCGCGCCGACAACGAGACGCGCTCCCAGATCGTCGAGATCGTCCAGCTGTTCCGCGCCAAGACCGTCGACGTCTCCCCGGAGGCCGTCACCATCGAGGCCACCGGGTCCGGCGAAAAGCTGACCGCGATGCTCAAGATGCTGGAGCCGTACGGCATCAAGGAGCTCGTCCAGTCCGGCACGATCGCGATCGGCCGCGGTGCCCGCTCCATCACGGACCGGTCGCTGCGCGCCCTGGACCGGTCGGCGTAAGACCTGAAACGGGCGGTCGGCGAGCCGTCGGCCGCCCGTATTCCGAGACCCTGAGACTTCCCTTCCGCCCCCCGTCATACGGTGGGACGCAACACCTGCACTCCCGAGGAGAGAACCCAAAGTGGCCGAGCTGTTCTACGACGCCGACGCCGACCTGTCCATCATCCAGGGCCGCAAGGTCGCGGTCATCGGGTACGGCAGCCAGGGCCACGCCCACGCGCTGTCGCTCCGTGACTCGGGTGTCGACGTCCGCGTCGGTCTGCACGAGGGCTCCAAGTCCAAGGCCAAGGCTGAGGAGCAGGGCCTGCGCGTGGTGAGCCCGTCGGAGGCCGCCGCCGAGGCCGACGTCATCATGATCCTCGTCCCGGACCCCATCCAGGCCGAGGTCTACGAGAAGCACATCAAGGACAACCTGAAGGACGGCGACGCGCTGTTCTTCGGCCACGGCCTGAACATCCGCTACGGCTTCATCAAGCCCCCGGCCGGCGTGGACGTCTGCATGGTCGCCCCGAAGGGCCCGGGCCACCTGGTCCGCCGCCAGTACGAGGAGGGCCGCGGCGTTCCCTGCATCGCCGCCGTCGAGCAGGACGCCACGGGCAACGGCTTCGCGCTGGCCCTGTCGTACGCGAAGGGCATCGGCGGCACCCGCGCCGGCGTCATCAAGACGACCTTCACCGAGGAGACCGAGACCGACCTGTTCGGTGAGCAGGCCGTGCTCTGCGGTGGCACCGCGGCGCTGGTCAAGGCGGGCTTCGAGACCCTGACCGAGGCCGGCTACCAGCCGGAGATCGCCTACTTCGAGTGCCTGCACGAGCTGAAGCTGATCGTGGACCTCATGTACGAGGGCGGCCTGGAGAAGATGCGCTGGTCGATCTCCGAGACCGCCGAGTGGGGCGACTACGTCACCGGCCCGCGGATCATCACGGACGCCACCAAGGCCGAGATGAAGAAGGTCCTCGCCGAGATCCAGGACGGCACGTTCGCCAAGAACTGGATGGACGAGTACCACAGCGGCCT
Source organism: Streptomyces tuirus (assembly GCF_014701095.1). Lineage (NCBI taxonomy): Bacteria > Bacillati > Actinomycetota > Actinomycetes > Kitasatosporales > Streptomycetaceae > Streptomyces > Streptomyces tuirus. The sequence continues at coordinate 5,373,663 of NZ_AP023439.1, forward strand.
GAAGAAGTACAACGAGTACAAGAAGCAGGACTCCGAGCACCTGCTGGAGACCACCGGCAAGGAGCTGCGCAAGCTCATGAGCTGGGTCGACGAGGAGGCGTAAGCCGCCCGCCCGAGGGGCCGGAGCGAACCCGCTCCGGCCCCTTCGGTGAACCCCGGGTAACGTCGGTGGTACGGCGTTGTCCATCCCGTCCGGCCACGGACGGGTGATCCTTCCGCAGCGGCACAAGACGACGCCCCGTGCGCCACTAGACTGCTGCACACATACGCGTCAGGCCCACAGCGTCGTGCGTCTCCAACGCGGCAAGCACCCCTCCACCGCCTGCGGCCGTCGGGACGGCCGTCCGCAGCACTGGACTTGTGAGGACTCACGTGAGCTCGAAACCCGTCGTACTCATCGCTGAAGAGCTGTCGCCCGCCACCGTCGACGCCCTGGGCCCGGACTTCGAGATCCGGCACTGCAACGGCGCGGACCGCGCCGAGCTGCTCCCGGCCATCGCCGATGTGGACGCGATCCTGGTCCGCTCGGCCACCAAGGTCGACGCCGAGGCGATCGCCGCCGCGAAGAAGCTGAAGGTCGTCGCACGAGCCGGCGTCGGCCTGGACAACGTGGACGTCTCCGCCGCCACCAAGGCCGGCGTGATGGTCGTCAACGCCCCGACCTCCAACATCGTGACCGCCGCCGAACTGGCCTGCGGTCTGCTCATCGCCACCGCCCGCCACATCCCGCAGGCCAACGCCGCGCTGAAGAACGGCGAGTGGAAGCGCAGCAAGTACACGGGCGTGGAGCTCGCCGAGAAGACCCTCGGTGTCGTCGGCCTCGGCCGCATCGGCGCGCTCGTCGCCCAGCGCATGTCCGGGTTCGGTATGAAGGTCGTCGCCTACGACCCCTACATCCAGCCCGCCCGCGCCGCGCAGATGGGCGTCAAGGTGCTGTCGCTGGACGAGCTGCTCGAGGTCTCCGACTTCATCACCGTCCACCTGCCCAAGACCCCCGAGACGGTCGGCCTGATCGGCGACGAGGCGCTGCGCAAGGTCAAGCCGAGTGTGCGCATCGTCAACGCCGCGCGCGGCGGGATCGTCGACGAGGAGGCGCTGTACTCCGCCCTCAAGGAGGGCCGGGTCGCCGGTGCCGGTCTCGACGTGTACGCGAAGGAGCCCTGCACGGACTCCCCGCTGTTCGAGTTCGACCAGGTCGTCTGCACCCCGCACCTCGGCGCCTCGACCGACGAGGCGCAGGAGAAGGCCGGTATCGCCGTCGCCCGCTCCGTGCGGCTCGCCCTCGCCGGTGAGCTCGTGCCGGACGCGGTGAACGTGCAGGGCGGTGTCATCGCCGAGGACGTCAAGCCGGGCCTGCCGCTCGCCGAGCGCCTGGGCCGGATCTTCACCGCGCTCGCCGGTGAGGTCGCCGTCCGCCTCGACGTCGAGGTTTACGGCGAGATCACCCAGCACGACGTGAAGGTGCTGGAGCTGTCCGCGCTCAAGGGTGTCTTCGAGGACGTCGTCGACGAGACGGTGTCGTACGTCAACGCCCCGCTGTTCGCGCAGGAGCGTGGCGTCGAGGTGCGTCTGACCACCAGCTCCGAGGCGACCGAGCACCGCAACGTCGTCACGGTGCGCGGCACCCTCGCCGACGGCGAGGAGGTGTCGGTGTCCGGCACGCTGGCCGGCCCGAAGCACCTCCAGAAGATCGTCGCCGTCGGTGACTTCGACGTGGACCTCGCGCTCGCCGACCACATGATCGTGCTGAAGTACGAGGACCGTCCCGGTGTCGTCGGCACGGTGGGCCGCATCCTCGGTGAGGCGGGCCTCAACATTGCCGGCATGCAGGTGTCGCGGGCGGCTGCCGGCGGCGAGGCGCTGGCGGTGCTGACCGTGGACGACACGGTGACCGCGTCGGTGCTGGCCGAGGTGGCCGCGGAGATCGGGGCGACCTCGGCTCGCTCCGTCAACCTGGCCTGACATCCCCGGGGGGTCCCCCCGGGAACCCCGTTCACCCCGAACGGACTCGTCCTCACACGCCGGACGGGCTGAGCTGATCAGCCCGTCCGGCGTTTTGGCGTACCCGCACCCCGGAGGCCGGGCAGCTCGTCGCCGGGCTGCGTCAGGTGATCGAGGCCGCCGAGCGGAAGTGACGCGTCCCCCTCACAGCCGGTGTGCCTTCAGAGCCATGTGCAGCAGCAGCCGGTCCTCGCCGTCGTCCAGGTCGAGTCCGGTGAGCTTCTCGATGCGGGACAGCCGGTAGTAGAGGGTCTGGCGGTGGATGCCCAGCTCGGCGGCGGCCCGGGCGGCCTGCCCGGCGCTGTCGAGGAAGACCTCCGCGGTCCGGGCGAGTTCGTGGTGGACCGGGGCGAGCAGCGTACGGGCGACGGGGTCGTGGGCGACTTCCGGGGGCAGGGCGGTGAGCAGCCGGAACGGCCCGATCGATGCCCACTGCGCGACCGGCCCGAACCGCGCCTCGGCCAGTGCCGCCCGGGCGGCCGCCGAGGCCTCGGCCCAGGCCGTCGCCAGGTCGGCGAGGCCGGAGCGGGGGGTGGCGATACCGGCGGCGGGGGAGGACTGGAGGGTGGCGGCACCGGAGCCGGAGCGAGGGGTGGAGGCACCGGAGCGGGCTGTGCCCGTTCCGCTCGCCGTGCTCGCTCTGCCGGCCGTGCCTGTCGCACCCGTCGCACCCGTGGAGGACCCCTCCATGCCACCGATGCCGCTTCCCCCTCGCGCCCGCTCCAGCAGTCGCCCCGCCGCCGTCGTCGCCGGGGTGAGGACCTCCGGGGAGCGCAGGCGGATCAGGACCGCCAGGCACTGGGCCGTCGCGCCCCACGGCAGCGTGCACAGGGCCGTCGCGCCGGGGATCGCGCGGACCGACGGGGCGTCGTCGGGGTCGGCCGAGGGCCAGGGGGCGACGCACAGCAGGGCGTGGAGGCCGTCGGCGCGGGGGCCGAGGGCCGTGCGGAGCTCGGCGACGGCCATGTCGCTCTGCCAGCCGCGCTCGGCGGTGAGGACCGCTCTCAGTTCACGGCTGAGGTCGGCGCCGTGCTGCGCCTCGTCCGCGAGCAGGGCCCCGATGCGTGCCGTGACCCCCATGGCGGCGGTGAGCTGGCGTTCGCTCGGGCCGGGATCGTCGTCCAGGAGCCAGATGTAGCCGTGCACCACACCCCGGTGGCGGACGGGGAGACAGATCCGGCCCCGGTACACCCCGGCCTCCGGTGTCGGGGGGATGCGGACCGGGCCCGTCGCCCGGGTGATGCCGAAGCCCTCGAACCACGCCCGCACCGCCGCCGTCGAGCGGCGGGTGAGGATCGAGCGGGTGCGCACCGGGTCCAGGGCCGACGGATCGAGGTCGCCCTCACTGTCGTAGGCACCGAAGGCGATCAGCTCGAAGTCCCGGTTCTCCAGCGTCGCGGGCGCGCCGAGCAGCTCCGAGATCTCGTCGACCAGCTCCTCGTAGTCGCCCCTGTGTTCCGACGTCACCCCGGCATTGTCGCGCACTTCCCGGAGCCCTTCATACATCTGTCTGAGATCTGCGGCACGGATGCGTGACAGCTGTCGATGGCCGACGATCGGAGGGATCCTTAGGTTTCACGGTGGTTCTCCGTGCCGTACCCGACGCGCCATCCGCGAGGGGTCCGGCCTTCACGTTGCTTGTGCTCTGGAGGTGCCCCGTGCTGGGTCCCGTGATTCTCGCCGCGTCCCGCAGCGACCGGATGCGACGCCTGATCTCGGCGGCACCGGTGACCAAGCAGGTCGTCGACCGCTTCATCCCGGGCGAGGACGTCGACGACATCGTCCCCGTCGTCCGGGAGCTCGCCGATCACGGCCTCGAACTGACGATGGACGTCGTCGGCGAGGACATCACCAACCCCGCGCAGGCCGCCGCCGCCCGGGACGCCTACCTCGAGCTCGTCGACCGCCTCAAGCCGCTGGAGCTCGGCACCCGCGCCGAGATGTCGGTGAAGCTGTCGATGTTCGGGCAGGCGCTGGAGGGCGGCCACGAGCTGGCCCTGAGCAACGTCCGCCCGGTCGTCGAGGCCGCCGCCGAGATCGGCACCACGGTCACGCTCGACGCCGAGGACCACACCACCCTCGACTCGATGTTCGCCATCCACGAGGAGCTGCGGAAGGACTTCCCGCAGACCGGCTGCGTCATCCAGGCCTACCTCTTCCGCACCGAGGCCGACGCCCGCCGCCTGGCCGGCAGCGGCAGCCGGGTCCGTCTGGTCAAGGGCGCGTACAAGGAGCCCGCCTCGGTCGCGTACCAGGACAAACACGAGATCGACCGGGCATACGTCCGTATCCTGCGGACGTTGATGGCGGGGGAGGGGTATCCGATGATCGGGTCCCACGACCCGCGCCTGATCGCGATCGGCCAGGAGCTCGCCCACCAGGCCGGGCGCAAGCTGGACGAGTACGAGTTCCAGATGCTGTACGGCATCCGCACCGACGAGCACCTGCGGCTGGCCGCCGAGGGCCACCGGATGCGCGTCTACACCGCCTACGGCACCGACTGGTACGGCTACTTCATGCGCCGTCTCGCGGAGAAGCCGGCCAACCTGCGCTTCTTCGCCAGGAGTGTGATCACCCGTGGCTGACGGAACGAGGCTGTGCCGTGGCCCCTGCCGGGGGTCCGGGGGTCGTCCCCCGGGAAGGCACAGCACGCGCCGTCTCGCGGAGAAGCCGGCCAACCTGCGCTTCTTCGCCCGTTCGATGCTCACCAAGGGCTGACAGTCCTTCGAGGGCCGAATGCCCTGCGAGGGGCCGCGAGCCCGTCAAGGGCCGAGACCGAAACACCGCTCAGTAAGGAGTTACGGAAAACATGGACGCTGTGACCCAGGTCCCCACGCCCGTCAACGAGCCGGTGCACGGCTACGCCCCCGGCTCGCCCGAGCGGGCCCGCCTGGAGGCCAAGCTGAAGGAGCTGGCCGACAACCCCGTCGACCTGCCCTGCACCATCGGCGGCGAGAAGCGGATGGGCGGCGGCGAGGCCTTCCAGGTCGTCCAGCCGCACAACCACAAGGCCGTGCTCGGCACCTACCGCAACGCCACGCAGGCGGACGCCCAGGACGCCATCGACGCGGCCCTGGCCGCCGCGCCCGCCTGGCGTGCGATGGCCTTCGACGACCGCGCGGCGATCATCCTGCGCGCCGCCGAGCTGCTGTCCGGCCCCTGGCGCGAGACGCTCGCCGCCTCCACCATGCTCGGCCAGTCCAAGACCGCCCAGCAGGCCGAGATCGACACGCCCTGCGAGCTGATCGACTTCTGGCGGTTCAACGTCTCCTACGCCCGCAAGCTGCTCGCCGAGCAGCCCCCGGCGAACTCGCCCGGCGTGTGGAACCGTCTGGACCACCGCCCGCTGGAGGGCTTCGTCTACGCGATCACGCCCTTCAACTTCACCGCCATTGCGGGCAACCTTCCGACGGCCCCCGCCCTGATGGGCAACGTCGTCGTCTGGAAGCCGTCCCCGACGCAGACCCACGCCGCCGTGCTGCTGATGCAGCTGCTGGAGGAGGCCGGTCTGCCCAAGGGCGTCATCAACCTCGTCACCGGTGACGGCATCGAGGTCTCCAAGGTCGCCCTGGAGCACCGCGACCTCGCCGGCATCCACTTCACCGGCTCGACCCCCACCTTCCAGTACCTGTGGAAGACGGTCGGCAACAACATCGAGAAGTACCGCACCTACCCGCGTCTCGTCGGCGAGACCGGCGGCAAGGACTTCCTCGTCGCCCACCCGTCGGCCGACCCGGCGATCCTGAAGACGGCGTTCACCCGCGGTGCCTTCGAGTTCCAGGGCCAGAAGTGCAGCGCCACCTCCCGCGCGTACATCCCGGCCTCGATCTGGAACTCCGGCTTCAAGGAGGAGCTCGCGGCCGAGGTCGACGGCATCAAGATGGGTGACGTCACCGACCTGTCGAACTTCATCGGCGCCGTCATCGACGAGCGTGCCTTCGCCAAGAACAAGGCCGCCATCGACCGCGCCAAGGAGGACGCCACCTGCACGATCGTCGCGGGCGGCACCTACGACGACTCCGAGGGCTATTTCGTCCGCCCGACCGTCATCGAGTGCACCGACCCGGAGAACGAGGTCTTCCGCACCGAGTACTTCGGCCCCATCATCGCCGTGCACGTCTACGAGGACGACAAGTACGACGAGATGCTGACCCAGATGGAGTCCGTCTCCGACTACGCCCTGACCGGCTCGGTCATCGCCAACGACCGTGCGGCGGCGGCCTACACGGCCGACAAGCTCCGCTACGCGGCGGGCAACTTCTACATCAACGACAAGTCGACCGGCGCCGTCGTCGGCCAGCAGCCCTTCGGCGGCGGCCGCGCCTCCGGCACCAACGACAAGGCCGGCGCCCCGCAGAACCTGATGCGCTGGACCCTGACCCGCGCCATCAAGGAGACGCTGGTCCCGCCGACGGACTACACGTACCCGCACATGGGCTGACATCCCCCGCACCAACCGACGGGCCAGGTCGAAAAGACCTGGCCCGTCGGCATGCCGGGCGAAAGACTGGGCCGATGACCATCCCTGTGCGCACCACCCACACCGCCGATCTGCCCCCCGCCGAACTCGACGCCGTGCGCGGCCTGCTGGACGCCGCGTTCGAGGGGGACTTCGGGGACGAGGACTGGGATCACGGGCTCGGCGGCATGCATGCCCTCGTGCACGACGGCTCCGGGCTCGCCGCGCACGGGGCGGTCGTGATGCGGCGGGTGCGGCACGGCGGGCGGTGGCTGCGGGCCGGGTACGTCGAGAACGTCGCCGTGCGCGCCGACGTCCGCCGTGGCGGCCTCGGCGGGCGGATCATGGCGGAGCTGGAGCGTGTCGTCGACCGCGCCTACGACCTCGGCGCCCTGTCCGCGAGCGACGACGGTGCCCGGCTCTACACCTCCCGCGGCTGGCAGCCCTGGACCGGTCGGGTGCACGCCCTCAGCCCGCGGGACGGCATCGTCCGGCTGCCGGAGGAGGAGGGCAGCACCTACGTCCGCGCCGCCCTGGCCGGCTCCCTCGACCCCGCGCATGAGCTGGTCTTCGACTGGCGCGACGGCGACGTGCTCTAGAGATCACCGCAGGTCAGCGCGGTGTGACCCAGTCCACCGTCTCAGATAGTAGGAAGTCCGAGTAATTGTGGAGACAGACGCTCCGCGCTCCCTTAGCTTTGTAGGAGCCGAACGTCTCGCTCGACCAAGCGAATGGCGGTCGTGAGCCGGGCCCCGTGCAGGCAACCCCTGCGGCACCGCTCCCCGTCCACTTCCGGCGTCTCGTAACCCTCCCTGTGCACTCCGTGCTGTCGAAGGAGTCGATTTCCCATGGCCGAGACGACCGTCCGCCGCCGAGTCCGTCACATCTCCCGTACGACCGAGTCCGACCGGAAGAACGCCGCCGCCGCGCTCCAGCGCGCCCTCGACCGCAGGGACAACGGCGGATCCAGCGGCCACTGAGCCGCGCACCGCAACAGGACCGGGAGCCGCCCGACGAGGCGCGGCGCGGGGTCTCACGCCCCGCGCCGTACCTCGAAGTGGTCGATCCGCTCACCGCTCGACGACAGCGCCGACACCTTCAGTCCCGGCCTGGCCCCGCTGCGCGCCTCCACCGAGAGGAACGAGAAGCCGCGGTAGCGCACCCGCGACCACTGCGCCGACTCCGCCTTGGCGCCCTGGGACTTGGTCCACCGGAACGTGCTGACCGGCTCGTGGTCGGAGGTGTTCCCCTCGTAGCTCTCCTTCACGCCGTCGGGGAAGCCGTACAGGTCCTTGCCACCCCCGCCCGCGGTGACGTACACGATCCCGTCCCGCCGCGGATCCGTCGTCCCGCCGACCGGCACCGGCCGGCCCACCTCGCCGCCCCGGATGGCGTCCGTCCGCTCGTAGACGTGGTTGTGCCCGTTGATCACCAGATCCACCTCGTGCCGGGCGAACAGCGGCAGCCACTCGGCGCGCACCCCTCCGTCCGAGGCGTGCGTGGACGTCGAGTAGGCGCAGTGGTGGAAGAAGACGACGATGAAGTCGACGTCCTTCGAGGAGCGCAGTTCGCCGAGCTTGCCGTCCAGCCACTTCGTCTGCCGCCCCTCCGTGTAGCCGAAGTTGGCGGGAATCTCGTACGACACGTCGTTCGCGTCCAGCGCGACCACACCCACGTTGCCGTACGTGAAGGCGTACACGCCCGGTGCCGTGCGCGCGTCGAAGCCGCTGTCCGGCAGGGAGAACCGGGCGAGCTGGCCGCCGTAGCCGTCGGGTGAGTACCAGGCCTCCATGTCGTGGTTGCCGGTCGTCACCATCCACGGCACCGACCGGGCCACCGGCTCGGTCTGCTTCAGGAACCGGTCCCACTGGCTCGCGTCGAAGACGTCCGACTCCTTGCCCTTGCCGGTCGGATCGGCGTAGCAGATGTCGCCGGCGTGCAGATGGAAGGCGGGCTTCCGGCGCAGCAGCGTACGGTCGTTGAGGGCCGCCTCGTCACCGACGCCCTGGTCGCCGAACGCGGTGAACACGAAACGCCCGGGCGCTCTCGCCGGTGCCGTGCGGAACGACGTCACGGTCGGCCGGTGCCGCGGGGAGGCCGGGTCGAAGCCCTCGTGGCCGACGCCGTAGTAGTACGTCGTGTCCGGACGGAGGCCGTCCAGCGCCGCGTGCAGGTAGTACTGCTCGACCGCCGCCCGGATGCCCTTCAGCTCCGGGGTGCGCAGGTCGCGCAGCTCCGCCTCGATCTTGCGGCCGAGGTCGTCGGGGCGCAGGCCCACCCGGACGTACGGCTTCCGCACCGCGAGCGGCACCTGCCAGGAGATCCGCATCTGTGTCTTCGGGTCGGCGCCGAAGGCGAGATGGCGGCCGAAAGGGGTGACGAGGGATCCGGGCGCCGCCGACGTGCTCGGCGACGGGAGCCCGGTCGCCGTGGCGCCGGTCCGCCCGGTACGGGAGGCGGAACCGGAGCCGGAGCAGCCGGTCAGCAGCCCGCCCGCCACCGCGCCCGCCGTCACCAGGGTGCGCCGCCGCGACAGCCGGGTCCGCAGGTACACGTGCTGCTCCGCCATGCTCATCCGGCCGGCGAGCTCGGGCGGGATGCCGAAGTGGGGGATCTCCATGTCCAGAGAATGTCCCAGCACAGGCCAACGGCCGCACCACATACGGGTGAACGGAACCCGGCGGACGCGTGCCGTCCCCCGGTCGGGTGCGTCCCCCCTGTCCGCATCCCGGACACCGTGTGTCATCCCATGGGACGAGGAGTAGGGTGCCCGCATGTCTCGCAGCCTCAATCTCGCAGTGATTCCCGGTGACGGCATCGGCCAGGAGGTCGTGGCCGAAGGCCTGAAGGTCCTCTCCGCCGTCCTTCCGCAGGATGTGAAGCTGGAGACCGAGGAGTACGACTTCGGCGCCCGGCGCTACCACGCCACCGGTGAGACCCTCACCGACGCCGACCTCGACGCCCTGAAGCGGCACGACGCCATTCTGCTCGGCGCGATCGGTGACCCGTCCGTGCCGTCCGGCGTCCTGGAGCGCGGCTTCCTGCTCAAGCTCCGCTTCGCCTTCGACCACCACGTCAACCTGCGTCCGTCGAAGCTCCTCCCGGGTGTCGCCACCCCGCTCGCCGGTGAGCCGCAGATCGACTTCGTCGTGGTCCGCGAGGGCACCGAGGGGCCGTATACCGGCAACGGCGGCACGATCCGCACGGGCACCGAGCACGAGGTCGCCACCGAGGTCTCCGTGAACACGGCCTTCGGCGTTGAGCGCGTGGTCCGCGACGCCTTCGCCCGGGCCCAGGCCCGCCCCCGCAAGAAGCTGGCGCTGATCCACAAGAACAACGTGCTGACCTTCGCGGGTCACCTGTGGACCAACATCTTCAACAAGGTGGCCGAGGAGTTCCCCGAGGTCACCACCGAGTACATGCACGTGGACGCGGCGACGATCTACCTCGTCACGCAGCCCGAGCGCTTCGACGTGATCGTCACCGACAACCTCTTCGGCGACATCGTCACCGACCTCGCCGCGGCCGTCTCCGGCGGCATCGGCGTCGCCGCGAGCGGGAACATCAACCCCTCCGGCGACTTCCCCTCGATGTTCGAGCCCGTGCACGGCTCGGCCCCGGACATCGCGGGCCAGGGCAAGGCCGACCCGACCGCCACCGTGCTGTCCGTCGCGCTGCTGCTGCGCCACCTCGGCTACGAGGCCGAGGCCGCCCGCATCGACGAGGCGGTCGCGGCCGACCTCGGCGAGCGCACCGGCAAGCCCGCCCGTTCCACCTCGGAGATCGGCGACGCGCTCGCCGTACGCGTAGCCGGCTGACCCGCCGCTGCACACCGCAAGCCGCCGGGTCGCATCAGCACCCGGCGGCTTCCGCATGTTCCCGCCGGGTGCCACCATCGACCACCGTGCCGCAATCACCCCGTTCCTTCCCCCGCCGCCCCCGCGCGATAATCGAACGCGAGGCCGCGGAATGAGGGAATGCTCGGACGTCCTAGCACTGGTCACCATCAGCGCAGTACCGAGCGCGGCCCGTCACTACAACCGGTGAAGGACATCAACCCATGACGACGCCCACGATCGAGCTCAAGCCCTCCGCCAACCCGCTCTCCGACGCGGAACGCGAGGGGATCCTGGCCAACCCCGGGTTCGGCCGCCACTTCACCGACCACATGGTGACGATCAAGTGGACGGAGGGCCGCGGCTGGCACGACGGCCAGCTCGTGCCGTACGCGCCGATCTCCCTCGACCCCGCCACCACGGTCCTGCACTACGCGCAGGAGATCTTCGAGGGCCTGAAGGCCTACCGCCAGCCCGACGGGTCCGTCGCCACCTTCCGCCCCGAGAAGAACGCCGAGCGCTTCCAGCGCTCCGCCCGCCGGCTCGCGATGCCCGAGCTGCCGGTCGAGACGTTCATCGAGGCGTGCGACGCCCTGGTGAAGCAGGACAAGGCGTGGGTGCCGGCGCACGGGGGCGAGGAGTCCCTCTACCTGCGGCCGTTCATGATCGCCACCGAGGTCGGGCTGGGGGTGAAGCCGGCGAACGAGTACCTGTTCCTGGTGATCGCCTCCCCGGCCGGGGCGTACTTCCCCGGTGGTGTGAAGCCGGTGTCGATCTGGGTCTCCGAGGACCGCGTGCGCGCCGTCCCCGGCGGCATGGGCGACGCGAAGACCGGCGGCAACTACGCGGCGTCCCTGCTCGCGCAGGCCGAGGCCGCGACGAAGGGCTGTGACCAGGTCTGCTACCTCGACGCCGTGGAGCACACGTGGGTCGAGGAGCTGGGCGGCATGAACCTGTACTTCGTGTACGGCGACAAGATCGTCACGCCGTCGCTGACCGGGTCGATCCTGGAGGGCGTCACGCGCGACTCCCTGCTCGCCGTCGCCCGGGACCTCGGGTACGAGGCGGAGGAGGGGCGGGTCTCGGTCGACCAGTGGCAGCGGGACTCGGAGAACGGGTCGCTGACGGAGGTCTTCGCCTGCGGTACGGCCGCGGTGATCACTCCGGTCGGTACGGTGAAGCGGGCCACGGCGGAGTGGAAGCAGGGCGGGGGAGAGCCGGGCGAGGTCACGCTGCGGCTGCGCCAGGCGCTGCTGGACATCCAGCGGGGTACGGCCTCGGACGCCCACGGCTGGATGCACCGCCTGGCCTGATCCCCTCCTGGCCCCCGGGGGCTCCGCCCCCGGACCCCCGGCCTGTGCCCACCCACCACCCGAAGCGGTCGGGCAAGGAGCCCGACCAGCGGCGCTGCCCGAATCAGTCGGACAGAGAAGCCGGTGCAGGGGCCTTGACCCCGGGTTCCGTCGACACGGACCCCGGGGCCGTCAGGGCGTAGGCGACCCCTCCCACCACCCCCGACAGCAGGAAACTGCAGTCCACCCCGCCGGTCAGCGCCAGCAGCGGCCCCTCGTACGACGGCAGGGACACCGCCAGGACGCCCACCGTCGCGCCGGCCGCCCAGGAGAGGGCCGCCGGGACGTTCCAGCCCGAGCGGTACCAGTAGACGCCGCCCCGGGCGCGGCGGTTGAAGACCTGGAGGGCGTCCGCGTCGTAGACCCCGCCGCAGCGGGCGAAGCCGATGAGGGTGATGACCGCCCACGGCGTGCCGATGGCGGTCAGGAGCAGCACGAAGGACGTCATCACGTCCTGCGCGGTCGAGTAGTAGTGCCCGGCGAACACCGCGGCCGTGGCCACGACGGCGACCGTGTACGTCGCCGTCGCCCGGGACGCGCGCGGCAGGATCGCGTCCAGGTCGAGGCCCATCGAGTACAGCATCAGCCCCGCGTTGCCGACCGAGCCGGCCGAGGCCGCCAGGAGCAGCGGGACGAGGTACCAGGACGGGGCCGCGTCGACCAGCGGGCCCGCGTAGTCGAGGGCCGCCCCGGCCGCGTACGCCGTGAACGTGCCGAACAGCTGCGGCACCAGCAGGCCCAGCAGCAGCCCCAGCCAGGTCGCGTGCAGGACCCGGCGGGAGGAGTGGCGGGCCGGGGAGATGTAGCGGGTGTAGTCGCCGAGGAGCGTGATGAACGCGACCGGCCCGGACAGCCCGGCGGCCACGGCCGCGAGCAGCCAGGTCGGCCAGTAGCCGCCCAGGAGATAGCCGCCGGCCTCCGGCAGCGCGGCCGTGGTGAAGGCGGGCGCGTACGCGATCACTCCGACGGCCAGCAGGGCCGTCATGCCGAACGCCAGCACCCGTGACATCGCGAGCAGCACCCGGTAGCCGTACACCGCACCGGCCACCGTGGCCGCGGCGAGCAGCCCGTAGACGACCGCGTACGACGTCCCGCCCTGCGGCAGCCTGGCCAGCCGGCCCAGGACGCTCACCATCACGTCCCCGCCGATCCACACGGTCAGCGCGGTGTAGCCGAGGGCCAGCAGCAGCCCGACCACCGAGCCGATCAGCCGCCCGCGGACCCCGAACTGGGCGCCGGAGGAGGTCGACAGATTGGTGCCGGTGCGCAGCGAGACCAGGGCCAGCGGGGCCGTGAACAGCACGCCCACCACCGTGCCGGCGAGCACCGCACTGACCGACGACCACCAGTCCAGACCGAACGACGGCGGCAGCCAGCCGAAGACGATCACGCCCAGGCAGAGGTTGGAGCCGAGCAGGATCGACACGAGGTCGCGCGGCCCGCTGGTGCGCTCGTCCTCGGGGATGGTGTCGACTCCGCGCTGTTCGATCGGCATGCTGGTCTCCTTGGTTAGAACGACGTTCAATGTGGTGGGTGCATTGGTTCGGCGTCAACCTTTCGGTCGAGGGAATTTCATGTTTAGAGTGATGCTCTAAACGGAGGGAGTGACATGCGGCTGACCCCGACCGAACGCGACCGGCTGCTGCTCTTCGGCGCCGCCGAGCTCGCCCGCGCCCGCAGGGCCAGGGGACTGAGGCTCAACGTCCCCGAGGCGACCGCGCTCATCGCCGACACGGTGTGCGAGGCCGCCCGGGACGGCAGGCGGCTCGCGGAGGCCGTCGAGGCCGCACGGTCCGTCCTCGGGCCCGACGACGTGCTGCCCGGTGTCGCCGACGTCGTCACCGAGGTGCACGTCGAGGCCGTCTTCGACGACGGCTCGCGGCTCGCGGTCGTCTCCGACCCCATCGGCGGCGGCTCGGGGCCGGACGCCCCGGGCGCACTGCTGCCCGGCCCGGAGGACGCCGAGCCCGAGCCGGCCGAGCGGCTCACGGTCACCAACACCGCGACCGTGCCGGTCTCGGTGACCTCCCACTTCCACTTCTTCGAGGCCAACCCGCGGCTCGACTTCGACCGCGGACGGGCCTACGGCCTGCGCCTCGCCGTCCCCGCGGGATCGTCCGTCCGGTTCGGGCCGGGGGAGAGCGCCGAGGTCGGGCTGGTGCCGATCGGGGGCGAGCGGATCGCCATCGGGTTCGCCGGGCTCGTCGACGGGCCGCTGGACGCGCCGGGCGCCAAGGCGGAGGCCCTGAGGCGGGCCGCCGCCTGCGGCTACCTCGGCGTACCGGAAACCGCAGCCGAACAGGAGGCCGAGCGATGAGCCGCCCAGGAGGCCACCCCGCCGAGGCGCGCCGCCTCAACCCCTACGAATACGCCGCCACGCACGGCCCCCGCGCGGGCGACCGCATCCGGCTCGGTGACTCGGGCCTGGTCGTCAAGGTCGAGTCCGACTCCCAGCGCCGGGGCGACGAGTTCCTCGCCGGGTTCGGCAAGACCGCCCGCGACGGGCTGCATCTGAAGGCGGCGGCGGTCCGGGAGACCTGTGACGTCGTGGTCAGCAACGTCGTGGTGATCGACGCCGTGCAGGGCGTCCGGAAGGTGTCCATCGGCATCCGCGAAGGCCGGATCTGCTCGATCGGGCGGGCCGGCAACCCCGACACCCTCGACGGGGTCGACGTCGTGGTCGGCACGGGCACCTCGATCGTCTCCGGCGAGGGCCTCATCGCCACCGCCGGCGCCGTCGACACCCACGTCCACCTGCTGTCGCCGCGCATCATGGAGGCCTCGCTCGCCTCCGGCGTCACCACGGTCATCGGGCAGGAGTTCGGGCCGGTGTGGGGCGTCGGCGTCAACTCGCCCTGGGCGCTGCGGCACGCGTTCGGCGCCTTCGACGCCTGGCCGGTCAACATCGGCTTCCTCGGCCGCGGTTCCTCGTCCCACGAGGCGCCCCTGATCGAGGCCCTCGCCGAGGGCGGCGCCTCGGGTTTCAAGGTGCACGAGGACATGGGCGCCCACACCCGCGCCCTGGACACCGCCCTGCGCGTCGCCGAGGAGCACGACGTCCAGGTCGCGCTGCACAGCGACGGGCTGAACGAGTGCCTGTCGGTGGAGGACACCCTGCGCGTGCTGGAGGGCCGGACCATCCACGCCTTCCACATCGAGGGCTGCGGCGGCGGGCACGTCCCCAACGTCCTGAAGATGGCGGGCGTGCCGAACGTCATCGGCTCCTCCACCAACCCGACCCTGCCCTTCGGCCGGGACGCCGTCGCCGAGCACTACGGCATGATCGTCTCCGTCCACGACCTCAAGACCGACCTGCCCGGCGACGCCGCCATGGCCCGCGACCGCATCAGGGCCGGAACCATGGGCGCCGAGGACGTCCTGCACGACCTGGGTGCCATCGGCATCACCTCGTCGGACGCGCAGGGCATGGGGCGCGCGGGCGAGACGGTCCGCCGTACGTTCGCCATGGCCGGGAAGATGAAGGCCGAGTTCGGCGCCCCCGACGACGAGCACGACAACGAGCGCGTCCTGCGCTACATGGCCAAGCTGACCATCAACCCGGCCCTCGCGCACGGGCTTTCCCACGAGGTCGGGTCCATCGAGACCGGCAAGCTCGCCGACATCGTGCTGTGGCGGCCCGAGTACTTCGGTGCCAAGCCGCAGCTGGTGCTGAAGGCCGGCTTCCCGGCGTACGGCGTGGTCGGCGACCCGAACGCGGCGACCGACACCTGCGAACCCCTCGTCCTCGGGCCGCAGTTCGGCGCGCACGGAGCGACACCGGCCGAGATATCGGTGGCGTTCGTCGCGCAGGCCGCGCTCGACCAGGGGCACGACACCATGCCGACCCGGCGCCGCAGGGTCGCCGTGCGCGGCACCCGTGGCATCGGCCCGGCCGACCTGCGCCTCAACTCCCGTACCGGAGCGGTCGACGTCGACCAGCGCACCGGTCTCGTCACCCTCGACGGCGAGCCGCTGCGCTCCGAACCCGCCGAGTCCGTCTCCCTCAACCGTCTCTACTTCCTCTGAGGACCAACGATGCCCGCAGCCGCCGACGGCTTCCGCATGCCCGCCGAGTGGGTTCCGCACGAGCGGACCTGGATGGCCTGGCCGGGCCCGAACGAGACCTTCGACGACCCCGGGGAGCTGGCCGCCGCCCGGGTCGCCTGGGCCTCGGTCGCCCGGGCCGTACGCCGCTTCGAGCCGGTGACGGTCGTGTGCGGGCCGGGACAGTCGGGTGCGGCGCGTGCCCTGCTGGGCGACGGTGTCGACACGGTCGAGCGGGATCTCGACGACGCCTGGATGCGCGACATCGGCCCGACCTTCCTGACCGACGGGAAGGGCGGACTGGGCGCCGTCGACTGGACGTTCAACGGCTGGGGCGCCCAGGAGTGGGCCCGCTGGGAGCACGACGCGAAGGTCGCCGCGCACATCGCCGACCTCGCCGGGGCACGGACGTACGCCTCGAAGCTCGTCAACGAGGGCGGGGCGATCCATGTCGACGGCGAGGGCACGGTCCTGCTGACCGAGACCGTGCAGCTCGGCCCGGAGCGCAACCCCGGCTGGTCCCGCGAGCAGGTCGAGGCCGAGATCCACGCCCAGCTCGGCACCCGCAAGGCGATCTGGCTGCCGCGCGGCCTGACCGGCGACTACCCTCCCCACGGCTTCGGCACCCTCGGCCATGTCGACATCGTCGCGGCCTTCGCCCGCCCGGGCGTTCTCGTGGCCCACTCCCAGCCCGACCCCGCCCACCCCGACCACGAGGTGACCCGGGAGGTCATCGGCCTGCTGAAGGCACAGACGGACGCGCGCGGGCGGCGTCTGGAGGTCGTCGAGGTCCCCGCCCCGACCGTCCTGGAGGCCGACGGCCACTGGGCCGACTACTCCTACATCAACCACTACCTCTGCAACGGCGGCGTGGTCCTGTGCGGCTTCGACGACCCGCGCGACGAGATCGCCGCCGGCATCTTCCGCCGCCTCTTCCCCGAGCGCACCGTGACGCTGGTGGACGCCCGTACGATCTTCGCGGGCGGTGGCGGCATCCACTGCATCACACAGCAGCAGCCGAGGATCTAGGAGTTGTACATGGCCGGAGGGCGACGGCAGGCCCCGCCCCGCGAGGACGTCCTCGCCGCGGCCATGGAGATGATCGCCGAGCGCGGCCTGGAGAAGCTCACCATGGCCGCGCTCGGTCGCGAGGTCGGCATGAGCAGCGGCCATCTGCTCTACTACTTCGGCTCCAAGGACGAACTGCTGCTGCGCACCCTGGAGTGGAGCGAGGGCCGCCTCGGCGCCGAGCGCGGCCGGCTGCTGACCCAGGCCGCGCCCGCCCGCGAGCGCCTCGACGCCTTCGTCGACCTGTACGTCCCCGACGGCCACCGCGACCCGCACTGGACGCTGTGGCTGGAGGTCTGGAACCGCTCGCAGAACGCCGATGCCGACGCCCGCGACCGGCAGGCCGCCATCGAGGGGGCCTGGCACCGCGACCTGGTGGCGCTGCTCGCCGAGGGCGTCTCGCGCGGGGAGTTCCGGCGCGTCGACCCGGACCGGTTCGCCGCCCGTCTGCGCGCGCTGCTGGACGGCTTCTCCATCCATGTGGCGATCGGCCTGCGCGGCACCGACCGGGCGCAGATCCTGCGCCACGTGCGCGAGTTCCTCGCCGACAGCCTCCTCGCGGACGCCTGAACGTACGCCCGGGTTGTACTCAATACGACGGATTGACCCTCTGGCCCGTCGTGATGTTGGCTCTGAGCAGCCCTCGGCGCGGGGCCGGGGGAGAAGCGTCCACGGGGAATCAGGGGCTCAGGCCCGGGACCCCGGGAACAACGGGGGGAACAGCACATGACCAGCACCAGGAGGGTCACGTCCGGCGCGCTCGGCGTGGCTCTGGCCGTCACGCTCGGCATCGTGGCCGCGCTGCCCGCGACAGCGGCGCCGGCGCCCGCGCCGCGGACCGAGAAGGCGAGCGTGACCCCGGACGGCAGCGACGGCAACGCCCCGTCCGGTGGGCCGAGTCTGAGCGCCGACGGCCGCCTGTTGGCCTTCGTCTCCAGCGCCGACAACCTCGTCGCCGGTGACACCGACGGCACGGCCGACGCCTTCGTCCGCGACCTGAAGGCCGGCACGACGAGGATGGCCGGCCGTTCGGTGGACGACTCCGTCGACGGCGTCGCCCTCAGCGGCAACGGCCGGTACCTGGCCATCAGCGCCACCGGCCCGGACGACGGCCTGAGCCACATCTGGGTCGAGGACCTCACCACCGGCGCCCTGCAGCGCGTCGAGGACACCGTAGCCTCCGGCTACGACACCGCCCGGCAGCCCGCCCTCAGCGCCGACGGCCGCTACGTCGCCTTCATCGCCGAGCGGTCGCGGTACTCGGAGGGGGACGACCGCTGGGGCCGCGTCTACCGCGTCGACCGCACCACCGGCAAGGCCGTCCGCATCAGCCACGTGCCCGCCGCCGGCGACCGCAAGACCGCCGCCACCCACCCGTCCATCAGCGCCGACGGCAAGCGCGTCGGCTACCGGTTCTTCGTGCCGCACCCCGCCTCGGGCGACTGGAGCGACGCCTGGGTGCGGGACGTCCCGAGCGGCGAGCTGATCCAGGCCGACCTCGCCCCGGACGGCCGCACGTCCGACGGTCAGACCGAATCCCCGCAGGTCAGCGCGGACGGCCGGTACGCGGTCTTCAACTCGCTCGACGCGCAGCTGACCCCGGGCGACACCAACCGGGGCCACAACGTCTTCATCCGCGATCTCGAGAGCGGCGAGCTGCGCCGGATCGACGCCGCCGACCCGGCCGCCTTCACCGCCTTTCCGCGGCTCAGCGCCGACAACCGGTATCTGGCCTTCGTATCGGCCGACCCCGGCGACACCGACTACACCCACCGCGCATATGTCCGAGACCTGCGCACCGGCCGCACGGTCCTCGCCAGCGCGGACGCCCGCGGCGGCCCGAACGACCAGAGCGTGTCCGCCCCGGTGATCGACCGCAACGGCCGCACGGCCGCCTTCGGCAGTGCCTCACCCGATCTCGTGCCCGGCGACACCTACGACACCGCGCACGTCTACGTCCGTCACCTGAGGTGACCGACCGCATCCTGAGACGGCGGTGAGCGAAGCGCGGGGGTTGTGCCAAACTGCCCCCGTGCTCTCGTTCGCCATGATTATTGGCAGCAGGCGCGCCGGTCCGCAGTGACCGCCACGTACGACCAGGTACGGGCGGACACCGTCGTCCTCGACCCGCGCGCAGACCTCTCGCACCCGCGAGAGGTTTTTCGCATTTCTGGCCCACCCGCAGCCGGAGGCGAGAGCGCGAGGGAGTATGTGAGGGCGGTGGAGCCGGTCATTCCGGTACGACCGAGATCCCATCCTCAGGAGCCTTGAGACCATGACCGAAACCAGCGAGCTCGACGATTCGTTCCACGTCTTCGACACCACCCTGCGCGATGGCGCACAGCGGGAGGGCATCAACCTCACCGTCGCCGACAAGCTGGCCATCGCACGGCACCTGGACGACTTCGGCGTGGGCTTCATCGAGGGCGGCTGGCCGGGCGCCAACCCCCGGGACACCGAGTTCTTCGCCCGCGCCCAGCAGGAGATCGACTTCCGGCACGCCCAGCTCGTCGCGTTCGGCGCCACCCGCCGCGCCGGCACCACCGCCGCCGAAGACCCGCAGGTCAGGGCGCTCCTGGAGTCCGGTGCGCAGGTGATCACGCTGGTCGCCAAGTCGCACGACCGGCATGTCGAGCTCGCGCTGCGCACCACCCTGGACGAGAACCTGGCCATGGTCGGCGACACGGTCTCCTACCTCAAGGAGCAGGGCCGCCGGGTCTTCATCGACTGCGAGCACTTCTTCGACGGCTACCGAGCCAACCCGGAGTACGCCAAGGCGGTCGTCCGCACGGCGTCGGAGGCCGGCGCGGACGTCGTCGTCCTGTGCGACACCAACGGCGGCATGCTCCCGGCCCAGATCCAGGCCGTCGTCTCCACGGTCCTCGCCGACACCGGCGCCCGGCTCGGCATCCACGCCCAGGACGACACGGGCTGCGCGGTCGCCAACACCCTGGCCGCCGTCGACGCCGGCGCGACCCACGTGCAGTGCACGGCCAACGGCTACGGCGAACGCGTCGGCAACGCCAACCTCTTCCCCGTCGTGGCGGCCCTGGAGCTCAAGTACGGCAAGCAGGTCCTGCCCGAGGGCCGCCTGCGCGAGATGACCCGCATCTCGCACGCCATCGCCGAGGTCGTCAACCTCACGCCCTCCACGCACCAGCCCTACGTGGGGCTCTCCGCCTTCGCCCACAAGGCCGGACTGCACGCCTCCGCGATCAAGGTCGACCCCGACCTCTACCAGCACATCGACCCCGAGCTGGTCGGCAACACCATGCGGATGCTGGTCTCCGACATGGCCGGGCGCGCCTCCATCGAGCTCAAGGGCAAGGAGCTCGGCGTCGACCTCGGCGGCGACCGCGAACTGGTCGGCCGGGTGGTCGACCGGGTGAAGGAGCGCGAGCTCAAGGGCTACACCTACGAGGCGGCCGACGCGAGCTTCGAACTCCTCCTGCGCGCCGAGGTCCAGGGCGGGCCGCTGCGCTACTTCGAGGTCGAGTCCTGGCGCGCCATCGTCGAGGACCGGCCCGACGGCTCCCACGCCAACGAGGCCACGGTCAAGCTGTGGGCCAAGGGCGAGCGCATCGTCGCCACCGCCGAGGGCAACGGCCCGGTCAACGCCCTGGACCGCGCCCTGCGCGTGGGCCTGGAGAAGATCTACCCCCAGCTCGCCAAGCTGGAGCTGGTGGACTACAAGGTCCGCATCCTGGAGGGCAAGCACGGCACCAACTCCACGACCCGGGTGCTGATCTCCACGTCCGACGGCATGGGTGAGTGGTCGACGGTCGGCGTCGCCGAGAACGTCATCGCCGCGAGCTGGCAGGCCCTGGAGGACGCGTACACCTACGGGCTGCTGCGCGCGGGGGTCGCTCCGGCGGAGTAGCCCCCGGCCCGGCCGGGGGTGTGGCCCCGGGCAGGCGTGCGGGTGTCACATCGCCATGCCCGGGACCGCGGCACCGGCGCGGGTGTCACATCGCCGTGTCTCGGGACCGCGGCACCGGGACCTCACCGCCCCGGTCGCGGCCGGGAGTCCGGTCGAGGCGGAACAGGCCCGCGGTGTGGGAGCGCTGGCCGGTGGCGGTGCCGGTGGAGCGGGTCAGCTCCTCGACGCCGTCGGCCAGGTAGCCGACCCATGCCGTGCCCTCGTCCTCGATGATCCGCTGCGCGTCGGTCCGCAGCCGCTCGATCACCCCGAGCAGGGCGGCCTGCTCCTTGTCGCTGGGGGAGTCGGTGGTCCTCAGATACGCCTGCGCCCAGTCGGACTGCGCCTTCTTGAGGATCTGCTGCAAGCCCATCTCCGCCCGGATGTAGCGGGTCCAGGACGCCGAGAACCCGAAGACCCGGTCGAAGAGCACACAGCCCGCCCCGCCGGCCAGGAAGACGAACCCCCACTCGGGCTGCACGGTCGTGGGCGAGGCCGCGTGCACCAGCGGCGTGATCGTGCCGACGATGCCCAGCAGCGCCGCGAGCGCCCGCAGCGAACGCGACCACAACGACGGTCCCCGGCGCCGTGCCAGGTACCAGCCGATCGCCGACGTCACCTCCGCCTCGGCGTGCCGGAACAGCTCCCACAGCAGGTCGGCCCGCGTGCGCGACCGGTCCAGCTCGGTCAGTTCGGACACCGTCATGTCCGCAGCTCTACGTCGTCCGAACATGCCCCTGCTCCCGCCCGTCCTGGATGGCCAGAGGCATCCTAGGCGCAGCCGCGGCAACAAATCCCTGCCTCGACGGATAACCCTTTCTGTGCCGTTTCGGGTAGCTTCGAACATATGAGGGCCGCACTGGTGCGTACCGCCGTACGCCTGCTGATCGTGCCGTTCGCCGCCGTACTGGCGGTGCTGCTGGCCGGTGCGCCGGGCGCGCACGCGGCCACCGACCTCTCCGAGGTCGCCCGGAACCTGCGGGAGAACCCCGTCTACGTCGATCCGGCCGCCTCCGGGCAGCTCGCCGCGTCCGACGCGGAGGCGCTCGCCGACAAGATCAAGGACGCCGGCAAGCCGGTCTTCGTGGCCGTCCTCCCCGCCGGTTACCCCACGCAGGACCTCTTCCGGAACCTCCGCACCGAGACCGGCATCACCGGCCTGTACGGCGTCCGGCTCGGCGACCGGTTCGACGCCCGCGCCGACAGCTCCGTGATGAGCCGGCAGGCGGTGTCCAACCTGGTCGCGGCCGTGCAGGACGCGGGCGACGCCAAGGCCCAGCTGAACGACTTCGTCGACGACGCCCTGCGCAACGTGGGCGGTTCGGCGCCGAGCAGCTGGAGCGACGGCTCGGGCACCGACGTGCCGGTCGGCGGCCTGATCACGATCGGCGCGCTGGCCGCGGCCGGCGGCGCGGGCGCGTACGCCCTGGTCCGCCGCAACCGGCGCCGCCACGAGGAGGAGCAGCGGGCCGCGTTGGAGAAGCTGCGGGTGGTCGTCGACGAGGACATCACCGCGTTCGGCGAGGAACTCGACCGGCTCGACTTCCATCCTTCCGAACCGGGCGCCGACGACGAGATGCGCTCCGACTACGAGCGTGCCCTGGACTCCTACGACCGGTCCAAGTCCCTGATGGCCGCGGCGACGAAGCCGGAGGACGTCCGGGCCGTCACCGAGGCCGTGGAGGACGGCCGGTTCTCCCTGGCCCGGCTCGCGGCCCGCCGCGAGGGCGGAGCCCTGCCGGAGCGCCGCCCGCCCTGCTTCTTCGATCCCCGGCACGGCCCCGCGGTCGCCGACGCCACGTGGACGCCGCCGGGCGGCACCTCGCGCGAGGTCCCGGTCTGCGCGGCTGACGAAAGGCGCCTGGCCGAGGGCCGCGACCCGGCGATCCGCGAGGTCGACACCGACTACGGGCGCCGCCCCTACTGGGAGGCCGGACCGGCGTACGGCCCCTGGGCCGGCGGCTACTTCGGCGGCGGCCTTCTGCCCGGCCTGCTCGTCGGCACGATGCTCGGCAGCATGATGGCCACCCCCGCCTACGCGGCCGACTACGGCTCCGGCTACGGCGACTTCGGCGGCTACGAGGGCGGCGACGTCTCCGGCGCGGACTTCGACTCCGGCGACTTCGGGGGCGATTTCGGAGGAGGCTTCGGAGGCGGGGACTTCGGCGGCGGCGGGGACTTCGGGGGAGGGTTCTGAGCGGGCGGGGCCCGGCGCGTGCCCGTGCCCGTGCCCGGGAGTCCATGTGGCCGGCGTGCCCGTGCTGGCGGAGTCGATGTGCCGGCGTGCCCGTGCCGGCGGAGTCGATGTGCCCGGCGGAGCGGGCCGGGCCTGGGCCCATGCCGCGGGAGTCCATGTGCCTGGCGTGCCCGTGCCGTGGGAGTCGGCGTGCCCGGCGCCCCCGTGCCACAGCCTCTCAGGCCCGTGGCGTCCCCTGTCCGACGGCCCGCTGACCCAACCGGGCGGCCAGGCCGGCCACTGCGAACGCCAGAGCCACCAGGCCCGCGCTGACCCACACCGGCGCCCGGTATCCGAACCCTGCGCCGATCACCGTGCCTCCGGCCCAAGGGCCCACCGCCGCACCCACGTTGAACGCCGCCGTGGCGAAGCTTCCGGCCAGGGTCGGTGCGTCCTGTGCCGCGTACAGCGCCCGGGCGATCAGCGTGGAGCCGACGCCGAAGGACAGGGCGCCCTGGGCGAAGAGAGACGAGCGCGAGGACCAGGACGGGGTGTCCGGCGCCGAGGGCCAGCGCGCACCAGCCCGCGCCCAGCGCCAGGCCCCCGCCGGCGAGCACCGGCCCGGGACGCCGGTCGGCGACATGCCCGGCGACGGTGACCCCCGTGAACGCCCCGCCCCGAACAGGGCCAGGACCCCCGGGACCCAGGAGTCGCTGGACGGCACGCTAGGCGGATCCGGGAGACCGGGTCCACCGGTTTTCCTCCGGCTCCGACCGGGCGGCGGTCAGGCCCGTGCCCCTCCGGCCGCCACCACGGTGGACGACGACGACCGCCACGAGGCAGACGGTCAGCCCGAGAGCGGTCTGCACACCGAACGGCTCACCGAACATCAGCGCGCCCCAGACCGCGGTGACCGGGGCCATCAGGAACATCAGCGTGTTGACCTCGGTGACGCCGGAGCGCTTCAGGATCAGCCAGTAGAGCCCGTACCCGCCGAACGTGGACAGCGCCACGAGCCAGGTGACGGCCAGCCAGAAGTCCCCCCGCGCGGGCGGTGCGGCCGTCCCGGTGCCGAGGGCCAGTACCGAGAACAGGACCGCGCTGGTCACGCAGTGGACGGTCAGCGACACCGACGGGGCGACCCGCGAGCGGGCCCGGCTCTCCAGGAACGTCGCCCCGACCAGGGACAGCATGCCGAGCAGGGGGACGGCGTAGGCCCACCAGGCCACGTCGCCGCCCGCGGCCGCGTCGGCCAGCGTGACCACGGCGACACCGCTCAGCCCGAGGCCCAGACCGAGCCACTGCCGGCCCGAGACGTACTGCCCGAGCAGCGGCCCCGCGAGGGCTCCGGCGACCAGGGGCTGGACCCCGTCGATGAGGGCCGTC
Source organism: Streptomyces tuirus (assembly GCF_014701095.1). Lineage (NCBI taxonomy): Bacteria > Bacillati > Actinomycetota > Actinomycetes > Kitasatosporales > Streptomycetaceae > Streptomyces > Streptomyces tuirus. Next base: position 5,397,904 of record NZ_AP023439.1, read on the forward strand.
GTCCCGCTGGAGACGCCGAGCTGGATGGCGTGGTAGACGCTGAGCAGATAGCCGCTCTGCGACAGCACGCCGACCACGGCCTGCCGGGCGAGGTCACGGGCGGTGAGACCGCGCCAGGGCGATCGCATGACGACGGCGACGGCGACAAGGACGACGGCCAGCGGCACGAACCGCCACATCAGGACGGTGAGCGCGGACGCGCTGCCGGCGCCGAGCTTGGCCCCGATGAAGCCGGAACTCCAGCACAGGACGAAGGCGACGGACAGGAGGATGTTCACGACATCACAACCAGTAGACAGATCGGTTTACCCGTTCCCCGCTCACTATACAGATCGGTATAGTCGGGTGCCATGGGTACCACCGCGCCGAACCCCCGCCGGATCACGATGACGCCCGCCGCCCGCCGCGTCCTGGCCGCCGCCGCCCGGCTGTTCTACGAGCGCGGCATCCACGCCGTCGGCGTCGACCTCATCGCCGCCGAGGCCGGCGTCACCAAGAAGACGCTCTACGACCGGTTCGGCTCCAAGGAGCAGATCGTCGTGGAGTACCTCGCGGACCGCGACGAGCGCTGGCGGGCCTTCCTCGCCGAGCATCTCGACGCGGCGGGACCGGACCCGGGCGAGCGCGTCCTGGCGGTGTTCGACGCCTCGCGTGCGTGGGCGGAGGAGTTCGGCCCGAGGGGGTGCAGCATGGTCAACGCCCACGCGGAGATCAGTGACCCCGCCCATCCGGCCCACCCGATCATCACCGGCCAGAAGCGGTGGATGCTCGCCCTGTTCACGGATCTGGCCTCGGAGATCGCACCCGAGACGGCCGACTCGACGGCCCGGACGCTGATGCTGCTGCACGAGGGCGCCCTGGTCGCCCACGGCCTGGGCGTCTTCCCGGACGCCATCGCCGGGGCCCGCGAACAGGCCCGCGCGCTGCTGGCATAGCGGACGGAACCTGTCCTGTTTCCCTCCTACGGTGATGCCATGACCACTGACGACGGCACCGGCTCCCTCCCCTTCGGTACCGCGGCCGACCTGGACTCCTGGCTGACCGCCCACCCCGCGCCCCACCCCGGCCTGTGGGTCAGGGTCGCGAAGAAGGGTTCGGGCATCCCGTCCGTCAGCGCCGCCGGTGTCAACGACGTGGCGCTGTGCCACGGGTGGATCACCGGGCAGCGCAAGGGACTTGACGCGTCCTACTACCTACAGCGGATCACCCCCCGGCGCCCGGGAAGCCTGTGGTCCATGGTCAACGTCCGGCGGATCGAGGAGCTGACCGCCGCCGGACGGATGCGGCCCGGCGGGCTCGCGGAGGTGTCGGCCGCACGGGCGGACGGCCGCTGGGAGGCGGCGTACGCGTCGCAGAAGGACGCCGAGGTCCCGGCGGACCTGGTGGCGGCGCTGAACCGCAGTCCCCGCGCCGCCGCGGCCTTCGAGGCGCTGGGCCGCACGGACCGGTACCTGGCGATGCTCGGCGTGCTCCGCGCCCGGACGCCGGGGAGCAGGGCCGCGCAGGTGGCGGCGGCGGTGGCGAAGCTGGAGTCGGCGGAGCCGGAAAGCCGCTGACTTCACCGGGCCGAGGCCGTCGCACCCACGGAACGGGCCCGGCACCCCTCGGTGCCGGGCCCGTGGAGCCGTGGGTCAGAGGGTCGACGCCGCCGACGCGATGGCGGAGGCGAACGTGGAGACCTCCGTGTAGACGCCGGGAGCCTCGGGACGGGCGCAGCCCTCGCCCCAGCTGACGATGCCGACCTGGATCCAGGCGCCGGCGTTGTCCTTGCGGAACATCGGGCCGCCGGAGTCGCCCTGGCAGGTGTCGACCCCGCCCGCGTCGAAGCCGGCGCAGATCTCCTCGTTCGCGACGAGGCCGCTGTAGAGACCGCCGTAGGCCTTGCACGCGGCGTCGCCGACGAACGGCACGGTCGCCTTCAGGAGGTAGCGCTGCTGGGAGCCGCCCTCACGGTTCGCGCCCCACCCGGCGACGGTGAAGTCACCGGTGTTGTACTGCGTGGTGGTGGCGATCTTCAGGGTCGGCAGGTTGATGGGCTGGGCGAGCTTGATCAGCGCCCAGTCCTTGCCGGTGCCGTTGTAGCCGGGGGCGCGCAGGACCTTGGTGGAGCGGACCTGGACCCGGCCGCTGGAGGACTGGAGGTCGACGACCCCCGCGGTGGCGGTGATGCTCGTGTTGTTGCCGGAGGAGCCCACGCAATGCGCGGCCGTGAGCACGATCTGCTGGGTGTAGAGCGCGCCGCCACAGCCCATGGAGAGCCGGACCATGAACGGGAACTCGCCCTGCGCGGCCCGGGTCCCGCCGACGACGGGCGAGGGGGCGGCCTGGGCGGCGGAGACGGGCTGAAGGCTGGCGATCGCGAGCGCGGCGGCGCCGAGGGCCGCGCATCTCTTGAGGGCCGTGAGAAGTCTCTTCAACGTGATGCCTTCCGTGGGGGGTTGACTGGGGAGGTGCAACCGAAGCATCAGATTGACGAGCGCATGACAGCAGCGTGGGCAAAAAGAATGTCCATGTGCTGGCATGGACTGGTCAAAATACTGCTGCTGGATTATGGGAACGCCGGGAGACTTCGCACAAGGGGCGGGAACCGGCCAGACCGGCCCGGGGTGATGTCACCGGGCCGGTCCCGCGGGGCTCACGCGTTCTTGATGGCCGAGATGTCGAAGTTGAGCTTGATCTTGTCGGACACCAGGACACCGCCGGTCTCCAGCGCGGCGTTCCAGGTCAGGCCCCACTCGGAGCGCAGGATCTCCGCCTTGCCCTCGAAGCCGACGCGCTCGTTGCCGAAGGGGTCCTTCGCGGCGCCGTTGAACTCGAGGTCGATGGCGAGCGTGCGGGTGGTGCCGAGGATCGTCAGCTCGCCGGTGATCCGGTAGTCGTCACCGCCGAGCGCCTCAGCCTTGGTGGAGCGGAACGTCATGGCCGGGAACTCGTCCGCCTTGAAGAAGTCCGCGCTCTTCAGGTGGCCGTCGCGGTCGGCGTTGCCCGTCTCGATGCTGTCCATCACGACGTCCAGCGAGGCCGTCGACCGCGACGGGTCGGTGCCGTCGAGGTGGAGCGTGCCGGTGAAGTCCTGGAAGCTGCCCTTGACGTTGGTGACCATGGCGTGCCGGGCGACGAAACCGAGCGTCGAGTGCGCGGGGTCGATCGTGTAGTCGCCGGTCAGGGCGGCCAGCTCGGGGCTCACGGCGGCATCGGTGGCGGCGGCGGTCTGGGTGTCGTTACGGCTGAAGATGCTCATGGGGTACGCCTCCTGCGCTTGATGTTGAATCTTTAACTACTCCAACGCGACCCACCGTAGACCTATTCCGTTCAATGTTCAACATCTTTGGCGGGTGTGTCCGCATCACGCCCGCCACCCCTCCGGACCGCTCCCGGATCTTCCCCTCCCCCTCGCGTACCCCCGCTTGGCGCAATCGCGCGCCTCGCGCGGGTGGTTCCGCCGGCAGCGGTGCCCGGCGGCCCGGCGTGCGGGCGGCCCACCGGCCCGGGGCCTGCCGGCGGCGCCGCGCCGGACCCCGGGCGGCCACCCGTGCGGTGGCGGGGTCCGGCGAGAGGGGGTTCCGTTTCCAGTGAGCGTATGGAGACAGACGAGACCACGGCGGACGCACAGCGCAGGGGAGAGCGACTCGTGACACTCACCGGCTCCGGCTCGGCCTACGACCCCCCGGCGGACCCCACCCCGCGCCGCGCCACGGCCCCCGTCCCCGCCCGGGTGAACCAGTACGGGCCGCCGCGGCGGCTCGACCGGCGCGTGGCCCTGGTCACCGGCGCCTCCTCGGGCATCGGGGCGGCCACGGCACGGCGTTTCGCGATGGACGGCTGGCAGATGCTGCTGAACGGACGCGACCGGCACCGCCTGGAGCAGACGGCGTCCGGCACCTCGGCCGTCGTACTGCCCGCCGACCTCGCCGCCCCGGGCGGCCCCCGCCTGCTCGCCCAGTCCGCGCTGCACACCACCGGCCGGATCGACGTCCTGGTCGCCGGGGCGGGCATGGGCTGGACGGGCCCCTTCACCGCCATGCCGCACACCGACATCGACCGCGTACTGACGCTGGACCTCAACGCCACGCTCCACCTCGTGCGCGAGGTGCTGCCCACCATGATCGCGGCCGGGCGGGGGCGCGTGGTGCTGCTCGGCGCGGTCGCGGGCTGCGTGCCCCTGCGGGAGGAGGCGGTGTACTCCGCCGCCAAGGCGGGCCTGGCCGCCTTCGCCGAGGCGCTGCGCCAGGAACTGCGCGGCACGGGCGTGGGCGTGACCCTCGTCGTGCCCGGCGCCGTCGACACGGCCTTCCACACCCGCCGCGGCAGGCCCTACGACGGCACCCGCGCCGGGCTCCTCTCGCCCGGCTGCGTCGCCGGCACGATCTGGGAGGCCGTCCGGCACAACCGCGACGAGGCCTACGTCCCCACCTGGCTGACCGTCCCGGGCCGGGTCCGCGGCCTCGCACCGGGGTTGTACCGCCGCCTGCTGAACCGCTTCGGCTGATCCTTGGCCGGCTGTGCCCGGCGAGATGACGCCGAACGGGCCTGACCCGGGTGAGCCTCGCTCTGGCCGCCCGGCCATACCCCCGTTCCGGTCACTCCGGCCGGATCCACCGTTCAGGTGAGCCTCTCCCCGTGGTAGGGCATGGGCATGACTCCCCAGCGTCGCCTCTTCCCCCGCCGCGCGGCCGGGGCGGCCGTCCCGCTCCGGCTCAGCCGTCGCGCCCTGATGCTCGCGGTCGCCGCCCTCGCGGCGACCGGGGGCGCGGCACCGACGGACCGGGGCGCTGACGCGCCGGACGATCCGTACGACGCCCTGCGCCGCCGCTGGCTCGGCATCTCCCTCGGCACCGGCTACGACCCCTCGGCCGAGCCCTACGCCGCCCGGCTCGCCGAGACCGGCGCGCTCGCCCGGGACCTGCGCGCGAGCATGGCCCCGGCGGCGGACTCCCTCTGGCCCGGGCACCCCTTCGACCCGCCGGCCGGCATCACCCTCAGCTACGGCCGGCTGTGGACCATGGCCCAGGCCTACGTCCAGCAGGGCACCGGCTCCACCGCCGACCCCGCCCTCCTCGCCGCCATCCTGCGCGGCCTCGACCACCTCTCCGCCACCGTCTACAACCGCTCCACCACCCGCTACGGCAACTGGTGGGAGTGGCAGATCGGCAGCCCCCGCCTGCTGATGGACCTCACGGCCGCCCTGTACGAGGAGCTGGGGGAGGCCCGCGTCCAAGCCGCCTGCGCCGCGGTCGACCACTTCGTCCCCGACTCGGCCCTCGGCGACTACAGCGGCACCTCCACCGGCGCCAACCGCGTCGACCTGTGCCGTTCGGTGGCCCTGCGCGGCGTCCTCGGCCGCGACCCCGCCAAGATCGCCCTCGCCCGGGACGCCCTCTCCCCGGTCTTCCCGTACGTCACCCGCGGCGACGGCCTGCACGCCGACGGCTCCTTCGTCCAGCACACCTGGGTCGCCTACTCGGGCACCTACGGCCAGGTCATGCTCGACGGCCTCGGCCGGCTCTTCGCCCTGCTCGCCGGATCCGACTGGGAGGTCACCGACCCGAACCGGCAGATCGTCCTCGACAGCGTCGAGCGCGCCTACGCGCCGCTCCTGCACGACGGACTGGTCATGGACAGCGTCAACGGCCGGGCTATCAGCCGCGGTTACCTCAGCACCGACGACCGCAAGGTGCTGCGCAGCGACCACTACCACGGCGGTCGGCTCATCGCCGCGATCGCCCTGCTCGCGGCCGGCGCGAGCCCCGCGGAACGCGAGCGCTGGCACGCCCGCGTCAAGGGCTGGATCGAACGCGACACCGTCAGCCCGATCCTGACGGCCCCCCAGTTCGGCGTCGCCGACCTGGCCCGGCTGCACGCCATCGCCGCCTCACCCGCCCCGGCCGCCCCCGAACCCACCGGACACCACCTCTTCGCCGCCATGGACCGGGCCGTCCACCGCGGCCCCGGCTGCACCGTGAACATCGCCATGGCCAGCGACCGCATCGCCCACTACGAGTGCGGCAACGGCGAGAACCCCCGCGGCTGGCACACCGGCGCGGGCATGGTCAGCTGGTGGGCCGAGGGCACCGGCGACCAGTACACGGACTGGTTCTGGCCGACCGTCGACTGGTACCGCCTGCCCGGCACCACCGTCTCCACCAAGCGGCTCGCCGACCGCGAGGGCGGCGAGTGGGGCACGGCCCGCCCGGACGCGCGCTGGGTCGGCGGCACCACCGACGGCACCTACGCGGCCCTCGGCCAGCATCTCAAGGGCCTCGGCTCCACCCTCGAAGCCCGCAAGTCCTGGTTCTGCGTGGAGGACGCGGTGATCTGCCTGGGCGCCGGGATCAGCTGCTCCGACGGCGTCCCGGTCGAGACGATCGTCGACAACCGCAACCTCGGCGCATCCGGCACCCAGCGCTTCGTCAAGGGCCCGCACTGGGCCCACCTGGAGGACCACGGCGGCTGGGTCCTGTTCGGCCGCGAGCCGAAGGCGCTGCGCGAGGACCGCACCGGCGCCTGGTCCGACATCAACACCGGCGGCACACCGGAGCGGCGCACCCGCCGCTGGCAGACCCTCTGGCTCGACCACGGCACCGACCCCGAGGACGCCACGTACACCTACGTCCTCCTGCCCGGAGCGTCCCGCCGGGCGGTCGCGCGCCGGGCCGCCGACCGCCACTGGATGTCGGTCCTCGCCAACGACGCCGGCCGCCAGGCGGTCACCGTGCCCTCCCTCGGGTGCACGGCCGCCACCTTCTGGCAGGCGGGGGCCGCGGGCCCGCTCTCCGCCTCCGGGGGCGCGAGCGTGCTGGTCGTCCGCCGGGGCCGTACCGCTACCCTCTGCGTGAGCGAACCGCCCCGTACGGGCGAACCGCTGGAGATCGTCTGGGACCACCCGGTCCGCCGGGTCGACCGGGCGGACGAGACGGTCGAGGTGCTCTCCACAGGCCGCCGACTGCGCGTGCGCGTCACGCCGGGGAAGGTATGCGCCACCCATGCCTGTGAGGTGACTCTCGCCTGACCTCTTTGTGCGACCCCTACAAGCGACACGCCCCCTGAGCAGTCGGAAAGGCTCAACGGCGCCACGGTTCTGTTCAGGGGTACCAGGAAAACACGCCGGAGACTGTGAGGAGTCGACGGCCCGCATTAGGCGGTCGGCTTCGTAAGGTCACTACATGACCGTTTTGGATGAGGCGCCGGGTGAGCCGACCGACGCGCGCGGACGCGTGGCCGAACTGCACGAGATCCGTGCGCAGGCACTGGCCGGACCGAGCGAGAAGGCGACCGCGGCGCAGCACGCCAAGGGCAAGCTGACCGCGCGGGAGCGCATCGAACTCCTCCTGGACCCGGAGTCCTTCCGGGAGGTCGAGCAGCTGCGCCGGCACCGGGCCACGGGCTTCGGCCTGGAGGCCAAGAAGCCGTACACGGACGGTGTGATCACCGGCTGGGGCACGGTGGAGGGCCGCACGGTCTTCGTCTACGCCCACGACTTCCGCATCTTCGGCGGCGCCCTGGGCGAGGCCCACGCCACGAAGATCCACAAGATCATGGACATGGCCATCGCGGCCGGTGCCCCGCTGGTGTCGCTGAACGACGGCGCCGGCGCCCGCATCCAGGAGGGCGTCTCGGCCCTCGCCGGCTACGGCGGCATCTTCCAGCGCAACACCAAGGCCTCGGGCGTGATCCCGCAGATCTCGGTGATGCTCGGCCCGTGCGCCGGCGGCGCGGCCTACAGCCCCGCCCTCACCGACTTCGTCTTCATGGTCCGCGAGACCTCGCAGATGTTCATCACCGGCCCCGACGTCGTCAAGGCGGTCACCGGCGAGGAGATCACGCAGAACGGCCTCGGCGGCGCCGACGTCCACGCCGAGACCTCCGGCGTCTGCCACTTCGCCTACGACGACGAAGAGACCTGCATCGCCGAGGTCCGCTACCTGCTCTCGCTGCTCCCGCAGAACAACCGCGAGAACCCGCCCCGCACCGAGCCCTCGGACCCGGCCGACCGCCGCTCCGACGTCCTGCTGGACCTGGTCCCGGCGGACGGCAACCGGCCGTACGACATGGCCAAGGTCATCGAGGAGATCGTCGACGACGGCGACTACCTCGAGGTCCACGAGCGCTGGGCCCGCAACATCATCTGCGCGCTGGGCCGGATGGACGGCCAGGTCGTCGGCATCGTCGCCAACCAGCCGCAGGCGCTCGCCGGTGTCCTGGACATCGAGGCCTCCGAGAAGGCGGCCCGTTTCGTTCAGATGTGCGATGCATTCAACATTCCGATCATCACTCTTCTGGACGTCCCCGGCTTCCTCCCGGGCGTCGACCAGGAGCACGGTGGCATCATCCGCCACGGCGCGAAGCTCCTCTACGCCTACTGCAACGCGACCGTGCCGAGGATCTCCCTGATCCTGCGCAAGGCCTACGGAGGTGCCTACATCGTCATGGACAGCCAGTCCATCGGTGCCGACCTCACCTACGCCTGGCCGACCAACGAGATCGCGGTCATGGGCGCGGAGGGTGCGGCCAACGTCATCTTCCGCCGTCAGATCGCCGACGCCGAGGACCCCGAGGCCATGCGGGCCCGCATGGTCAAGGAGTACAAGTCCGAGCTGATGCACCCCTACTACGCGGCCGAGCGCGGCCTGGTCGACGACGTCATCGACCCCGCCGAGACGCGCGAGGTGCTGATCAAGTCCCTCGCCATGCTCCACACGAAGCACGCGGACCTGCCGTCCCGCAAGCACGGCAACCCGCCGCAGTAACCCTGCGGACATCTTCCTCACGGAGACTGACACCCATGGAATCGCCTGACATCCGCGTCGAGAAGGGCCACGCCGAGCCCGAGGAGGTCGCCGCCATCACGGCCATCCTCCTGGCCCGCGCCGCAGCCCGCCCCACGGACCCGACCCCGGCCCACCGCGGCCGCGTCAAGGCAGGCTGGCGCCGCCTGGAACGCGAGCCCGGCTTCCGCGCCCCGCACAGCTGGCGCTGACCCCGGATCAAAGAAGGCCCCTCGTAGAGGGGCCTTCTTTGCTTGGGGGCGCGGGGCCGCATCACTGTGCGGTTCCGCCGCGCGGGCGCGACCAGCCCCCCACAAACCCGCACCCGGCAACGCAACAGCCCCCGGCAGCCCAGAGGCCGCCAGGGGCTGTCCCACAGCAGGAGAACTACCGCAGTCGAGCCATCAGCGCGTGCTCGACCAGCGTGATCAGCCCCGACTTCGCGTCGGCCCGGTGCCGCGCGTCCGTCGTGATGATCGGGGTGTCGGGGCCGATCTGCAGCGCCTCGCGGACCTCGTCCGGCGTGTACGGCTGCTGGCCGTCGAAGCCGTTGAGCGCGATGACGAACGGCAGGCCGGAGTTCTCGAAGTAGTCGACGGCGGGGAAGCAGTCGGCGAGCCTCCTCGTGTCGACCAGCACGATCGCGCCGATGGCGCCGCGCACCAGGTCGTCCCACATGAACCAGAAGCGGTCCTGACCGGGCGTACCGAAGAGGTACAGGATCAGGTCCTGGTCCAGGGTGATACGGCCGAAGTCCATGGCCACCGTGGTGGTGGTCTTGTCCCCGGTGTGGGTGAGGTCGTCGATGCCGGCCGAAGCGGAGGTCATGACGGCCTCGGTGCGCAGCGGGTTGATCTCCGAGACGGCACCCACGAACGTGGTCTTGCCCACGCCGAAGCCGCCAGCCACCACGATCTTCGCGGACGTGGTGGAGCGGGAAGGCCCTCCGCTAGAGCTTGCGAAGTCCACTGAGCACCCTTTCGAGCAGTGTCACGTCTGGCTGGCCGCCGGCGTTCTCGTCGCCGCCGGGCTGATGGATGGCGACCAGTCCCGCTTCCGCCAAGTCGGCGACGAGGATCCTGGCCACGCCGAGAGGGATCGTGAGGAGCGCCGAGATCTCGGCGACCGACTTGATCTCCCGGCAGAGGTTGCAGATCCGCTGATGCTCGGGCAACTGGCCCTGCATCTGGTGCGGCTGCGCAGTGGTGTGCACCAGCGCCTCGATGGCGAGCTGGTAGCGCGGGCGGGTCCGGCCGCCTGTCATGGCGTACGGACGCACCAGCGGGTTGTTCGACCCCCCGGCGGGCGACGGCTCGGGGGTGCGGCGCTGTGGCTGCACGGGCTGGATGCGCGGGGCCGGCGGCTGATCGTACGGCGAAGGGCCGGGGCCCTGCGGCGCGTACGGCTGCCGGTGGCTCGGTGCGGAGGGGAAGTTGTAACGGTTCGGGTTCTGACCACCGTCGCCCTGGCCCTGGGCAGGGCCGTACGACCAGTTGCCCGAAGACGAACCGCCTGGGGGTGTTGCCACTTTCTCCTCCTCCGACTGTGCCTGGCACCCATCGCTGTGGAGCCGCGTCCCGAAACCTTACGGCCACGGGACGCCAAAACGCACCGTCCGTCTGTTAGTTGAGCAGGCTCCCCTGGAGCTCTGCACGAAGGTCCGGCGTCAGGACCGTACCGGCTCGGTCCACCAGCAGTGCCATCTCGTACCCGATGAGACCGATGTCCGCCTCCGGATGTGCGAGGACGGCGAGGGACGAGCCGTCGGATACGGACATGATGAAGAGGAATCCCCGCTCCATCTCCACAACCGTCTGGTTCACCGCGCCTCCCTCGAAGATCCGGGAGGCGCCTGCCGTCAGGGACGTCAGACCGGAGGCGACGGCCGCGAGCTGGTCGGCACGGTCGCGGGGGAACCCTTCGGACATCGCCAGAAGGAGTCCGTCGGCGGAGACCACCACCGTGTGGGACACCCCCGGGGTGTTGTCCACGAAGTTGGTGATCAACCAGTTCAGGTTCTGTGCCGCCTGGCTCATCGGGCTCACACTAACGCTCCTGGTTGTAGGTGCTGTCAGGACCGAAGCCCTGGCCGTTCGTTTCACTGCCTGCGCTGCGTCCGCGCTGGACGCCCCGACGCAGGTTGCTCAGCCTGCCCCGGACGTCCTCCGGAGCACGGGAGACCTGGGGGCCTCCCTGAGGGGTGCTTTCGGCGGCACCCTCGATCAGGTTGGCCTTGGGTACCCGCCTCGGCAGGCCGGAGGAGGTGACCCCGCCCGCCTTCGGCTTCCGGAGCTGCGAGGCCTGCTGCCACCGCTCGTCGTTGGCCGAGCGCCAGTCGCCGTCGCCGTTGCTCTCCGGGGTGGAGGCCGCAGGCTCCTGGCTCGCGCGCCGTGCGCCGCCCGTGCCGTTCGCACCGCTCGCGGTGGCTCCGCGGCGGGGAAGCCCGGCGTCGGTGAGCGACGGGGCGGCGGACTGGGTCGGTCCCGGACGGTCGAAGCCTACGCGGTCCTGCTCACTCGCGTCAGCGGCCTGCGCAGATTCCGTTTCCGGGGCCTGAGAAGGGTACTGGTTCGGGTAGCCGTTCTGGTAGTTGTCCTGCTGCGGCCAGTCATCCTGGTGACGCCGCTGCTCGAACGCCGCGAACGCGCCCTGCCCGCCCGAGTTCGGCGCCGCGGGCTCCTCCTGGGCCGGCTCCGCATAAGAGGGCTCCGGGTAGCCGCCGTTCGGCGAGAAGGTGTCGTTCTGCGGCAGACCGCCGTTCGGCGCGTAGTACTGCTCGTCGTACGCGGAGCGCTGCGGCTCCTCGTACGCCGTGTGCCGCTGCTCGTCGTACGACGGCTGCTGCTGCTCGTACGGCGCCTGACGGTCGTACGCGGACGGCTGCTGCTCGGGGTAGCCGCTCTGGCCGGTGTCGTAGGCCTGTGCGGTGTCGTAGCCCTGCTGCCCGTTGTACTCGTCGTGGTAGCCGTTCGCAGGGTCGGGCCGGCCGCTCTGCCCGGGCAGCGCGGGCTGCTCGTGCGACTGGGCCTCCAGGGCCGCCCGGCGCTCCTCGCGCAGCAGGGAGCGGCCGACGGGGTCCAGCTCCCGTATGTCGTCGGGGACGTCGGAGTAGCGGCTGTCGTCGAAGCCGAGCTCCGCCGCCGTGCGCATGGGCTGCTGGTTGAAGTTCTCGCCGCCGCGGAAGTTCTGCTCCGGGATGATCTGCGAGACGGTGAACTCGTCGCGGTCCATGGTCTGCTCGCCGCCACCACCGTGGGTGATCGCGTCCGGCAGCATGACCAGCGAGGTGGTGCCGGCCTGCTCGCCCGAGGGGCGCAGCTGGACGCGGATGCCGTGCCGGTCGGACAGCCGGCCGACCACGAACAGGCCCATGCGCTGCGAGATCGCGGCGTCCACGGTCGGCGGGTTGGCCAGCTTGTGGTTGATGTCCGCGAAGTCCTCGGCGGTCAGGCCGATGCCCTTGTCGTGGATCTCGATCATCACGCGGCCGTCGGGGAGACGGGTCGCGGTCACGCGCACCTTGGTCTGCGGGGAGGAGAACGTCGTGGCGTTCTCCAGCAGCTCGGCGAGCAGGTGCACGAGGTCGGTCACGGCGCGGCCGTGGATCTCGGCCTCCGGGACGCCGGAGAGCTCGATGCGCTCGTACTGCTCCACCTCGGAGGAGGCGGCGCGCAGCACGTCGACCAGCGGGACCGGCTGGTCCCAGCGGCGGCCGGGCTCCTCGCCGGCGAGGACCAGGAGGTTCTCGCCGTTGCGGCGCATACGGGTCGCCAGGTGGTCCAGCTTGAAGAGGTTCTCCAGCTGGTCCGGGTCGGCCTCGTTGTTCTCCAGGTCGGTGATCAGGGTCAGCTGGCCCTCGATCAGCGACTGGTTGCGGCGCGAGAGGTTGGTGAAGATCGCGTTGATGTTGCCCCGCAGCAGGGCCTGCTCGGCGGCGAGCCGGACGGCCTCGCGGTGGACCTGGTCGAAGGCGCGGGCGACTTCGCCGATCTCGTCGGTGGTGGTGATCGGGATGGCCTGGACACGGGTGTCGACGCGGCCGGGATCGGTGCGGGAGAGCTGGTCGACGAGCATCGGCAGACGCTGCTCGGCGATGCCGAAGGCGGCGTTGCGCAGCTGGCGCATCGACCGGCTCATCTGGCGGGCGACCGCACCGGCCAGGATGAAGGCCAGGAGCAGGGCGACCACGACGGCGGCACCGGTGATGTAGGCGTCCTGCTGGGCGTTGTCGGCGATGTCGGACGCTTCGCTCACGGCCTTGTCGGCCATGTCCGTCTCGATCTTCTCGTACGCGTTGAACTTGAGCGTGTTGACCGCCCACCAGTTCTCGGCGGTGATGCCCTTCTCGGCGAGCGCGGCACGGGCGCTCGGGTCCGTGCTCGGCAGCGTCGCCACGCGGGAGATCATGCTCGTCGGGTTGGCGGGCGGCGGCACGTAGTCCGGGTTCTTGCCCTTGGCCTCGCGGGCCATCGCGGCACCGTCGGCCTTGAGCTTGGCCTCGGCGGTCTTCAGCTTCTCCGCGTCCTGCTCGGTGCCACCGCCGATGTACTCCTGCACGGCGATGCGCTCGAGGTAGGCGTACGAGGAGAGGGCGATGCGCTGGCTGGCGAGGTTGCCGGCGTCCGGGCCCGGCTTGACCAGGATGTGCATGCCGATGGAGCGCTGCAGCGACAGGGCCGCCTTGGTCAGCTCCATGGCGTACACGGTCCGGCCGTAGCTGGTGATGTTGCCGGTGCCGAGGCCGAGCTCGTTGGCGAACTCCGTCAGCGGGTGGGCGACCTCGACGTAGCCCTCTTCGGTCTGGACGCCCTTGAGCTTGGGGGTGTAGGCGACCTGGCGCAGGGTGGCCAGCTTGGGCTCCGCCTTGCGGAAGAGGTCGAGCCGGCGCTCCAGGCCGGGCTTGGCCGGCATGTTCTGCGCCGCGGCGTCGAAGGCGTCGGCCGCCTCGTCGGTGGCCTTGCGGAGCTCGGCGACGGTCGCCTTGTCCTTGGCGTTCTGGGCGCTGCCCTTCAGCAGGGGCGCGGCCGAGGCGTCACGTTCGTTGTAGAGGGCGTTGGCGTAGAGCAGCGAGGCGCGGACCAGGCGCGCGGTGTTCTCCGCGTCCTCGGCCTCCTGCCAGGTGTCGATCGAGCTCTTCACCTGGAAGCCGCCCATGACGAGGCCGACCACCACGGGTATGAGCAGGATCGCGTTGAGCCGGGTCGCCACGCGCCAGTTGCGCGGGGAGAGACGGCCGCCGCTCTCGGCGGGCGCGGCCGCCGGTTCCGAACCGGGCACGGGGGCGGGCGCCGCTGTGCGCGGCGGCGGGGTGAAGTTGCCCCGGGCCGACGGCTCGGGACTGCTCTTGCTTCGCCTCACTCGACCAACAACCTCTCGGCGGTCGGCACCAACGTTGTGCCGCAGTGTTCAGAGCCCAAGTCGCCGACGACGGACGAGCACGTCTTTGACTATTGGGCAGTTCAGGCATTCCAGCACGACGACCTGCGCTCTTCCAAACAGTCCGAGGCGGGGAATCGACGTGATGTAAGCCCCAGATAAAACGGTCATAAAGAGCGAGCCCCGCCAAAAGGCGGGGCATTTGTGAGCGCAGCGAGACCGGATGTGCGCGACGAGTGGCCATACCACCCGATTCCTCTGCCGAAACGTTATGAACACCTTGGCCGACCGTGTCAAAGGACACAGCCGGCTCCGGTGTATCTACGACAACTTCCGTACGGCACTTCTGAATTGGGTGCTACCTCAGCCGCGCCATCAGCGCGTGCTCGACCAGCGTGATCAGGGCACTCTTCGCATCGGCCCGGTGCCGCGCGTCCGTCGTGATGATCGGGGTGTCCGGGCCGATCTGCAGCGCCTCGCGGACCTCTTCGGGCTGGTAGGGCTGCTGCCCGTCGAAGCCGTTGAGCGCGACGACGAACGGCAGGCCCGAGTTCTCGAAGTAGTCGACGGCCGGGAAGCAGTCGGCCAGGCGCCGGGTGTCCACGAGCACCACCGCGCCGATGGCGCCGCGCACCAGGTCGTCCCACATGAACCAGAAGCGGTCCTGACCGGGCGTACCGAAGAGGTACAGGATCAGGTCCTGGTCCAGGGTGATACGGCCGAAGTCCATGGCCACCGTGGTGGTGGTCTTGTCCCCGGTGTGGGTGAGGTCGTCGATGCCGGCCGAAGCGGACGTCATGACGGCCTCGGTGCGCAGCGGGTTGATCTCCGAGACGGCACCCACGAACGTGGTCTTGCCCACGCCGAAGCCGCCCGCCACCACTATCTTCGCGGAGGTGGTCGACCGACCCGCGTCAGAGCTTGCGAAGTCCACTGAGCACCCTTTCGAGCAGTGTCACGTCCGGTGCGCCGGTGGCGTCGTCGCCGCCCGGCTGGTGGATCGCGACGAGACCGGCCTCGGCGAGGTCCGCGACCAGGATCCGGGCCACACCCAGCGGCATGTTGAGCAGCGCCGAGACCTCGGCCACCGACTTCACCTCACGGCACAGGTGGCAGATCCGCTGGTGCTCCGGGAGCAGTCCCATGAGCGCGGCGGGGTCCGCGGTCGTGCTGATCAGTGCCTCGATGGCCAGCTGATAGCGCGGCCGGGTCCGGCCGCCGGTCATGGCGTACGGCCGTACCAGCGGCTGGTCGCCCTCGTCCTCGTACGGCTCCGCGTACGGATCATGAGAGGCGGTGGGCGGGGTCATGGGTCCTCCGGGCTGGACAGCAAGTCGGTCAGCAAGCCGTCTGACGGGGCCTGTGTGGGGTGTGTGGCGGCCGGACGGTGATGTGGTGAGACGGGTGGTGCCGGGGCCGATCAGTGGAGCAGACTGCCTTGGAGCTCAGCTCGCAGGTCCGGGGTGAGGACCGCGCCCGCGCGGTCGACCAGGAGAGCCATCTCGTAGCCGACGAGGCCGATGTCGCACTCGGGGTGCGCCAGTACGGCCAGGGACGAGCCGTCCGAGACGGACATCAGGAAGAGGAACCCCCGCTCCATCTCCACGACCGTCTGCGCCACGTCACCGCCCTCGAAGATCCGGGAGGCGCCCGCCGTCAGTGACGTCAGGCCTGAGGCGACGGCCGCGAGCTGGTCGGCGCGGTCGCGCGGGAAGCCCTCGGACATCGCCAGAAGGAGACCGTCGGCGGACACGACGACGGTGTGGGACACCCCAGGGGTGTTGTCCACGAAGTTGGTGATCAACCAGTTGAGATTCTGTGCCGCCTGGCTCATCGGACTCAACTAACGCTCCTGCTGGTGAGTGGGCCGTGGGTGGCTGCCGGTCTGGGTGGACCCGGCCTGACGACCCTGTGCGATTCCCCGACGGAGATTGGTCAGCCGGCCGCGCACGTCATCGGGCGCACGCGAGACCTGCGGACCGCTCTGGTGGGTCTGCTGCTGAGCCGTGCCCGGGACGAGGTTCGCCCGGGGCACCCGGCGCGGCAGGCCGGAGGTGGTGACACCACCCGCGGCGGGCTGGCGGACCCGCTCGGCCTGGCGGACGAGGTCGTCGTTCGGCGAGGTGCGCCAGCCGACGGCTGCGGACCGCTGCGGACCGGTGGGTCCCTGCGGCTGCTGCGGGACGGCCGGAGCGGAGCCGTTGTTCTGCTGCTGCTCCTGCTGGCCGTGGAACCAGTTGGTCTCCAGCGTGTCGTACAGCGGCGTACGACCGTCGCCGGGACCGGACGCCGGCGGCAGGGCCTCGGGCTCCTGCCGGACCGGGCGGGTCTGCGGGGCGGGCGGAAGCGAGGCCCCGAAGTCGGCCGGGCCCCGGCCGCCGTTCGGCTGCGGCCGCTCGGGCCGGCCCCTGCCCGCCGGGTCGGCCTGGGTGGCCGGACCGGGGAGGGTGGGACGCCCGGAGCCGTTGTCCTGGCGGGGTACGGGGTACTGCCCGGTCGAGCCGTTGTCCTGGCGCTGAGCCGGGTACTGGCCCGTCGAGTTGGCGTCCTGGCGAGGCGCCGGGTACTGACCGCTCGAGCCGTTGTCGTAGGACTGGGGCGCCGGGTACTGGCCCGTGGAGCCGTTGCCGTAGGACTGCGGGGCGGGGTAGTGGCCCGACGTGGACGACGGGTCCGGGCGGCCGCCGGGGGTGCCGAAGACGTCCGGGCGGACGAACTGGCCCTGGCCCTGCGGGACGTTCGCGCCGGGGCCGAACGGATCCGCCTGCCGGGCGGCGCCGAAGTCGGACGGCGAGCCGAGGCCCTGCCGGTCGTTGTCGTGCGGCACAACCGGCATCTCGGTCGTCGCACCCGGGCCCTGCCGGTCGTCGACGCGCGGGAGGGGCGACGTGCGGGAGACGTCCGGCTCCTCGTGGCCGCGCGGGGCGTCCAGCGAGGCGCGCGGCACCGGCGGCTGGGCGTTCTCGTCGCTCCAGCTCGGTACGCGCTGCTGGGCGTCGCCACCGGGCAGCTCGGCCCGCGGACCACCGCGCGGCGGCAGCTGCGGCCTGCGGCCCTTGCCCTGCTCGGCGTCGCCGCCCTGCTTCTTCCGGCTCCGGCCACCGCCGAAGGCGTCCTGGCCCTGCGGGCCGTTGGTGCCCGCGGCCTGCAGACCCTGCGGGGCACCCGGAGCCTGCCGGCCCTGCGGGGCGCCCGGCGCCTGCTGACCGAACGCACCGGCACCGCCCTGAGCCGGACGGCCCTGCGAGGGACCACCCTGCTCGAACGACGACGGGCCGGGACCCTGCGGTCCGCGCGCACCGCCCGGCGCTCCCGGACGGCCACCGTCCGCATCCCGCCCGGGCAGCGCGGCCCGCGGGCTCTGACCGGGACCGAGCCGGCCGCCGCCGGACGCACCGGCCCCGAGAGCACCGCCGGACGGGCCGGCACCGGCGGCACGCCGGGCCGCGGCCGCACCGGCGGCGGCCTGCGCGGCGGCGGGACCGCCGCCGGCGGCCGGCGGCTGACCGGGCTGCTTGGGCTGGGGCTTGCGGCCGCCCTGGGCGACATCGACGGGCAGCATGACCAGCGCGGTCGTACCACCGGAGTCGGACGGGCGGAGCTGGATGCGGATGCCGTGCCGCTGGGACAGCCGGCCGACCACGAACAGACCCATGCGGCGGGAGACGGAGACGTCCACCGTCGGGGGAGAGGCGAGCCGCTCGTTGATCGCGGCCAGGTCCTCCGGCGACAGGCCGATACCGGTGTCGTGGATCTCGATCAGCACCCGGCCGTCGGGCAGGGCGTGACCGGTGACCTTGACCTTGGTCTGCGGCGAGGAGAACGACGTGGCGTTCTCCAGCAGCTCGGCGAGCAGGTGCACGAGGTCGTTGACCACGCGGCCGGCCACTTCGGTGGTCGGCACCGAGGCCAGCTCGATGCGCTCGTACTGCTCCACCTCGGACGCGGCGGCGCGGAGCACGTCCACCAGCGGCACCGGACGGGTCCAGCGGCGGCCGGGCTCCTCACCCGCGAGGACGAGGAGGTTCTCACCGTTACGGCGCATGCGCGTGGCGAGGTGGTCGAGCTTGAACAGCGAGGACAGCTGGTCCGGGTCGGCCTCGCGGGACTCCAGTTCGGAGATGAGCGAGAGCTGACGCTGGATGAGGCCCTGGGAGCGGCGCGAGAGGTTGGTGAACATCGCGTTGACGTTGCCCCGCAGCAGGGCCTGCTCGGCGGCGAGCCGGACCGCCTCGCGGTGCACGTCGTCGAAGGCCGCGGCCACCCGGCCGATCTCGTCCCGGGAGTGCACACCGACCGACTCCACGGACGTGTCGACGTCCTGCGGGTCGGACTCGGACAGCTGCTTGACCAGCTCGGGCAGACGGTCGGAGGCGACCTTGGTCGCGGTGTCCTCCAGGCGGCGCAGCGAGCGGATCATGGACCGCGCCACGACGAAGGCGCCGACCAGCGACACACCGAGCACGATGAGGATCAGGGCACCGGAGATGATCGCGTCGCGCTCGGTGGCGCTGCGCAGCTCGCGGGCCTTCTGCTCCATCTCCTCGAGCAGCGTGTGCTCGATGTTCTTCATCTGCTGGATCTTGGTGGAGCTGTCGTCCAGCCAGTCGCGGTAGGACCGCTTGTCCTGCTGGGCGAGACCGCTCGCCGATTTCAGGGCGCGACCCGCGTAGGTGTCGGTCGCCTTGATCGTCGAGTTGCCGCCGTCCTCGATCGGCTTGAGCAGCTCGGCGGCGGAGTCCTCGCCGTAGATGCTCTTGAAGCTGCGGAGCTCGGAGTCCTGGCTCTCCAGGGCGGACTCGGCGTAGAGCCGGTCGTTGGACGAGAGCTTGCCGGTCGTGGTGTTGCTCGCGGGCAGGGCCGCCGCCAGGGCCGCGCGCTGGATCGAGGAGTACTCCTTGGCGGAGGAGAACGCCGCGAGCGCACGCGTGCGCTGGATCATGTCCGGGTTGCTGGTCGCCTCGGCCATGTCCTGGGAGAGGTCGATCAGGTTCTCGATCAGACGGTGGTACGCCTCGATCGTCTGCGTGGAGTTGTCGTCGGACGCGTAGGCGCCCTTGCGGATCTGCTCCAGGTCACCCAGCTCGCCGGCGAGCTGGACGAGGTACTCGCGGACGCCCTTGAGGTTGCCGTCCTTGCTGCTGCTGTCGATCTCCTCGGAGCTGTCGAGGAAGTTCTTCCTCGCCCGGTCGGTCTTCTCGCGAAGTCCCTTGACCGTGAAGTCCGTGGCCTTGCCGCCGTGCGCGAGCGGGCCGGCCGACTGGTCGCGCTCCTCCTGGAGCGCGGCCGACAGCTCGGTGGCCTGCTTGGTCAGATCCGTCAGCAGCTTCATGTTGTCCAGCTGCTGGATGTTGTCCATGGAGTCGTTGATGCGCAGTGCGCCCAGCGACGTGGCGGCGACCACCGGGAGCGCGAGCAGCGACACCAGGCGGGTGGAGATACGCCAGTTCCGCAGGGCTATTCGCGGACCGGGGCCCACCGGACCCGTCGGCGGCTTCAGCCCCTTGGACGGGCTCGTGGAGCCGGGTGCGGTCGGCCCGGAGCGCTCGCCGCCGTCACCGGCAGGGCCCTGGTTCTGGGCGTGCTGGGGCGAGGAGCCGCCATTCATGGGGCCAGTCCCGCCGTGCGGCTCCGGCTCCGCCGAAGCGCTGCCATCCCTCTTGAAACGTCCCTGCACTAGCGTCGCAACCTCTGGACCAGGCACCCCGTCCGAACGGCGGGGCACGGTGTCGGCGTTCTGGGGACGCCCTGAAAAACGCCCCCGTGGTGGTCGTGAGTGACCGGAGCTGGCTCCCCCTTCTCACCGCCGCTCGGCGCGTCTGTGCGCCCCCTGTGCGCCGGCTCGATCCTGCGGCGGTCCGTGAGATTCCAGCACAGCACAGGATCTCCAACAAGGCCCGTAGGCCGAGCCGTGATGTAGGTGACAGCACGTGAGTGCCGGATCACGGCTCGTAGAAAGCGAGTTCGTCTATTTCGGGCGTAATCCCGCGAGTCGACGAGCCGTGCCGGGTGTCCCAGTCGCCATGATCAGGAGCGGAATGATGGCTTCAGTGAGCCAATGTCCGTTTCGTTGGGGTGGAGTGCGAGTCCGGATTGACCGTTTCGCCCTCGGGTTCGTGAGCAAACTCACACGCCGATCGTGCCCCCGGCGCCGCCGGGCCGGGGAATTGGATGTTTAGCCTGACGCTTTACATCGATGGCACAACCGACAACCCGCGCCCGTACGGGGGTTCACACCCCGCCCGGCGCCCGTTCACAGGACAGGGTCAAGTAAACAGTGAAGACGACGACGATGTTCCACAAGATCGCCAATCCGCGGCGCACGACGCTGGCACACCTGGAAGACGCCGACGAACTGCAGACGCCGGAGCAGCCGGAGCACCCCGTCGACCTGCCGGCCCAGACCGCAAACCCCAAGCGCACCATCCTCATGGAGATCCCCGTCGCGGCCGCCGCGGCCGCGGAGTGACACCAGCAGGTACGCGTGCCGGCCGCCGGATGCTCACGGTGGCGGGACCCGGATTTTCCAGGGGCGCCCCCCGCGACGGGGCGCCCCTTCCTAATGCGCGGGGCGGGGACACCTCACCGCGTTAGCCTGGAGCGTCAGACTCCAGCCGCTCAGTCAAGGGGCCAAGCATCCCGTGCGCATCGCCAGGTTCTCCATCGACGGGAACGTCGCCTTCGGCGCCATCGAGGGCGACAAGCAGGACGAGCTCGTCCTGGACATCATCAAGGGCATCCCGTTCGCGGACTTCGAGCTCTCCGGGACCAAGGTGCCGGTGAGCAAGGTCAGGCTGCTGCCGCCGGTGCTCCCCAACAAGGTCGTCGCCTTCGGCCGCAACTACGCCGAGCACGCGAAGGAACTGGGCAACGAGGTCCCCGAGACCCCCTTCGCCTTCTTCAAGCCGTCCACCTCGGTGATCGGCCCCGGCGACGAGATCCAGTACCCCTCCTTCTCCGAGGAGGTGCACCACGAGGCCGAGCTGGCCGTGGTGATCGGCCGGATGTGCCGCGAGGTCCCGCGCGAGCGCGTCAAGGACGTGATCTTCGGCTACACCTGCGCCAACGACATCACCGCCCGCGACGTGCAGCGGCGCGAGAAGCAGTGGGCCCGGGCCAAGGGCTTCGACAGCTCCTGCCCGCTCGGCCCCTGGGTGGAGACGGACCTGGACGCGAGCGACCTCACCATCCAGCTCACCGTCAACGGCCAGCAGCGCCAGCTGGGCCGCACCAGCGAGATGATCCACTCCGTCGAGGATCTGATCGTCAACATCTCCGAGGCCATGACGCTGCTCCCCGGCGACGTGATCCTCACGGGCACCCCGGCTGGGGTCGGCCCCCTGAACGTCGGCGACGACGTCGCCGTCACCATCGAAGGCATCGGCACTCTCACCAACAAGGTTGTCAAGCGTGGCTAGCGCATCCGGCACTCCAGTACGCGTCCGTTTCTGTCCCTCGCCCACCGGTAACCCCCACGTGGGCCTGGTCCGCACCGCCCTGTTCAACTGGGCGTTCGCCAAGCACCACCAGGGCACCCTGGTCTTCCGCATCGAGGACACCGACGCCGCCCGCGACTCCGAGGAGTCGTACACCCAGCTGCTCGACTCGATGCGCTGGCTGGGCTTCGACTGGGACGAGGGCCCCGAGGTCGGCGGCCCGCACGCGCCGTACCGCCAGTCGCAGCGCATGGACCTCTACAAGGACGTCGCGCAGAAACTGCTCGACGCCGGTCACGCCTACCACTGCTACTGCTCCCAGGACGAGCTGGACACCCGCCGCGAGGCCGCCCGCGCCGCCGGCAAGCCCTCCGGCTACGACGGGCACTGCCGTGAGCTGACCGCCGCCCAGGTCGAGGAGTACAAGGCCCAGGGCCGCGAACCGATCGTCCGCTTCCGGATGCCCGACGAGCCGATCACCTTCACCGACCTGGTGCGCGGCGAGCTGACCTTCACCCCGGAGAACGTCCCGGACTACGGCATCGTCCGCGCCAACGGCGCCCCGCTGTACACGCTGGTCAACCCGGTCGACGACGCCCTGATGGAGATCACCCACGTCCTGCGCGGCGAGGACCTGCTCTCCTCCACCCCGCGCCAGATCGCCCTGTACAAGGCCCTGATCGAGCTGGGCATCGCCAAGGAGATCCCGTCCTTCGGCCACCTGCCGTACGTGATGGGCGAGGGCAACAAGAAGCTCTCCAAGCGTGACCCGCAGGCCTCCCTCAACCTCTACCGGGAGCGCGGCTTCCTCCCCGAGGG
The DNA here is from genome assembly GCF_014701095.1 of Streptomyces tuirus. Lineage (NCBI taxonomy): Bacteria > Bacillati > Actinomycetota > Actinomycetes > Kitasatosporales > Streptomycetaceae > Streptomyces > Streptomyces tuirus. Next base: position 5,420,300 of record NZ_AP023439.1, read on the forward strand.
GCTGCTCAACTACCTCTCCCTGCTCGGCTGGTCGCTCTCCGCCGACCAGGACGTCTTCTCGATCGAGGAGATGGTCGCGGCCTTCGACATCGCGGACGTGCAGCCGAACCCGGCCCGCTTCGACCTGAAGAAGTGCGAGGCGATCAACGCCGACCACATCCGCATGCTCGACGTGAAGGACTTCACCGAGCGCTGCGCCCCCTGGCTGAAGGCCCCGCACGCCCCCTGGGCCCCGGAGGCGTTCGACGAGGCCAAGTGGCAGGCCATCGCCCCGCACGCGCAGACCCGTGTGAAGGTGCTCTCCGAGATCACGGACAACGTCGACTTCCTGTTCCTGCCGGAGCCGGTCTTCGACGAGGCCTCCTGGAACAAGGCGATGAAGGAGGGCTCCGACGCCCTGCTGCGCACCGCCCGCGAGAAGCTGGAGGCCGCCGACTGGACCTCCGCCGAGTCGCTCAAGGAGGCCGTCCTGGCCGCCGGCGAGGCCCACGGCCTGAAGCTCGGCAAGGCCCAGGCCCCCGTCCGCGTCGCCGTCACCGGCCGCACGGTCGGGCTGCCGCTGTTCGAGTCCCTGGAGGTCCTGGGCAAGGAGACCACCCTGGCCCGGATCGACGCGGCGCTGGCGAAGCTCACCGCGTAGGCACACGGCACCACACCGCGAGGGCGGCGTCCGGTTCGGACGCCGCCCTCGCGGTCCTGCCGGTCCACTCGCCGTCCGTGAACCCGGGCTGACAGCACACCGCCGTGGGTACGGTCGGAACATGAGCATCCAAGCCGTGGTCTGGGACATCGACGACACGCTCTTCGACTACACCACCGCCGACCGCCTCGGCATGCGCGCCCACCTCACGGCCGAGGGCCTGCTCGACCGCTACGGCAGCGTCGAGCAGGCCCTCGACCACTGGCGGGAGATCACCCACCTGCAATGGGCCCGCTTCTCGGCCGGCGAGGCCACCTTCGAGGACCAGCGGCGCGACCGCGTACGGGTGTTCCTGGACCGGGACCTCACCGACGCCGAGGCCGACGCGTGGTTCCAGCGGTACGTCGCCCACTACGAGGCGGTCTGGGCCCTCTTCCCGGACGTCCTCCCGGTCCTCGACGCCCTCTCCGCCAGCCACCGGCACGCGGTGCTCTCCAACTCCAGCCTCCACGTCCAGGACCGCAAGCTGCGGGCCCTCGGCGTCCACGACCGCTTCGAGACCATCCTCTGCGCGGCCGAGCTGGGCATCTCCAAGCCGGAGGCCGGGGCGTTCCTCGCGGCCTGCGAATTCCTCGGACTGCCGCCGCACCAGGTCGCCTACGTCGGCGACCACCCGGAGATCGACGGGCGGGGCGCCGCCGACGCCGGACTGCTGTCGGTGTGGATCGACCGAGGCGGTCTGTACGCCACGATCGAGCCGCCCGCCGGGCCGCACCGCATCGCGTCCCTCGCCGAACTGCCGTCCCTGCTGGGCTCGGATACTCGTTTTGGAGCCCCGTCCACCTTCGGGTAATGTTCTTCCTGCGCCGCGGGAGCGGGCCGGAAGGCCGGAACCCCCAGGCGCACAACTAGAACACGGACCCTCCGGGGCTTGCGTTCCAGTGGCCTATGGTGTAATTGGCAGCACGACTGATTCTGGTTCAGTTAGTCTTGGTTCGAGTCCAGGTAGGCCAGCTCGCAGAGCTCATCTGCATCGCCCCCGTTGTGTAGCGGCCTAGCACGCTGCCCTCTCAAGGCAGTAGCGCCGGTTCGAATCCGGTCGGGGGTACTGGTTCCGAGTGATCAACGATCATCTCGGGACTGCTAGGGCCCCCGTTGTGTAGCGGCCTAGCACGCCGCCCTCTCAAGGCGGTAGCGCCGGTTCGAATCCGGTCGGGGGTACTGACTGGTCTAAACCACATTGGTCTATGGTGTAATTGGCAGCACGACTGATTCTGGTTCAGTTAGTCTTGGTTCGAGTCCAGGTAGACCAGCTCGGACCTGCGGAAACGCAGGCTCCACGCCCCCGTTGTGTAGCGGCCTAGCACGCCGCCCTCTCAAGGCGGTAGCGCCGGTTCGAATCCGGTCGGGGGTACAACAGAGAAGGCCCTCCACTTCGGTGGAGGGCCTTCTTGGCTTTTGGGGGCCGGGGAACTGCGCGACCAGCCACGGCGGTCCCGCACCCGACAGCGATGCCGCACGTACTGCGGCGCGTACTCGGGGAAAGCCTGCCGCGGCGTTGAGGCCTGCTCTCCCCAAGGACGATCAGTCGGTTCAGCCAGTGCGCCGCAATGCCTCGGAGAGGCGCCCGGCCGCATCGATCACAGCCTGCGCATGCATCCGCCCCGGGTGACGCGTCAGCCGCTCGATCGGCCCGGACACGGACACCGCGGCAACCACCCGGTTCGACGGCCCCCGCACCGGCGCGGACACGGACGCGACACCCGGCTCCCGCTCACCGATCGACTGCGCCCAGCCCCGCCGCCGCACACCTGACAGCGCCGTCGCCGTGAAGCGCGCCCCCTGCAGACCGCGGTGCAGCCGCTCCGGCTCCTCCCAGGCCATCAGGATCTGCGCCGAGGAGCCGGCCTTCATCGTCAGCGTCGAACCGACCGGGACGGTGTCCCGCAGTCCGGACAGACGCTCCGCCGCGGCGACGCAGATGCGCATGTCGCCCTGACGGCGATAGAGCTGCGCGCTCTCGCCCGTGATGTCACGAAGATGCGTGAGCACCGGGCCGGCGGTGGCGAGGAGACGGTCCTCACCCGCGGCCGCGGCAAGCTCGGCCAGGCGAGGGCCGAGAATGAAACGGCCCTGCATGTCGCGCGCCACCATGCGGTGGTGTTCCAGGGCCACGGCCAGGCGGTGGGCCGTGGGTCGTGCCAGTCCGGTAGCACCGACCAGACCCGCGAGGGTGGCCGGACCGGACTCCAGAGCGCTCAGGACGAGGGCCGCCTTGTCCAGAACGCCGACGCCGCTACTGTTGTCCATGCAACGATACTCCCGTCTCACTCTGTGAAACGCAAGTTCAATTTTCCGTGGAACGCGCCACCCTGGAATCACGAAGTCACAACGGCCCGTGACGTAAGGGCCTGGTGGTGCGTGCCCGGAATCAGGGGTACGGGCACCGCCTCCTCAAGATCTCTAGTTGGGCCGGCGGATCGTCGCCGGCCGGAGGGAACAGCGATGGGTAGGACACTCGCGGAGAAAGTCTGGGACGACCACGTCGTCCGGCGCGCGGAGGGCGAGCCCGACCTTCTCTTCATCGATCTGCACCTGCTGCACGAGGTGACCAGCCCGCAGGCCTTCGACGGCCTCCGCAAGAGCGGCCGCACCGTGCGGCGCCTGGACCTCACCATCGCCACCGAGGATCACAACACCCCGACCCTCGACATCGACAAGCCCATCGCCGACCCGGTCTCCCGGGTCCAGCTGGAGACGCTGCGCAAGAACGCCGCCGACTTCGGCGTGCGGCTGCACCCGCTGGGCGACGTCGAGCAGGGTGTCGTGCACGTCGTGGGCCCGCAGCTGGGTCTGACCCAGCCCGGCACCACCGTCGTCTGCGGCGACTCGCACACCTCCACGCACGGCGCCTTCGGCGCGCTGGCGTTCGGTATCGGCACCTCCCAGGTGGAGCACGTGCTGGCCACCCAGACGCTGCCGATGTCCCGCCCCAAGACCATGGCGATCACGGTCGACGGTGAACTGCCCGAGGGCGTCACCGCCAAGGACCTGATCCTGGCGATCATCGCGAAGATCGGCACGGGCGGCGGCCAGGGCTACGTCCTGGAGTACCGCGGCGAGGCCATCGAGAAGCTCTCGATGGAGGCCCGCATGACCATCTGCAACATGTCGATCGAGGCCGGCGCCCGCGCGGGCATGATCGCCCCGGACGAGACCACCTTCGCGTACCTCCAGGGCCGCCCGCACGCCCCCGAGGGCGACGAGTGGGACGCCGCCGTCGCGTACTGGAAGACGCTCAGGACGGACGACGACGCCGAGTTCGACGCCGAGGTCGTCATCGACGCCGCCGCGCTGTCGCCGTTCGTCACCTGGGGCACCAACCCGGGCCAGGGCGCACCGCTTTCGGCGTCCGTCCCCGACCCCGCTTCGTACGAAGACGCTTCGGAGCGCTTCGCCGCCGAAAAGGCCCTGGAGTACATGGGGTTGGAGGCCGGGCAGCCGCTGCGCTCCATCAAGGTGGACACCGTCTTCGTAGGCTCCTGCACCAACGGCCGCATCGAGGACCTGCGTGCCGCCGCCGAGCTCGTCAAGGGCCGCAAAGTCGCCGACGGCGTACGGATGCTGGTCGTCCCGGGCTCCGCGCGGGTCGGTCTGCAGGCCGTCTCCGAGGGTCTGGACGTCGTCTTCAAGGAGGCCGGCGCTGAGTGGCGGCACGCGGGCTGCTCGATGTGTCTGGGCATGAACCCCGACCAGCTGGCCCCGGGGGAGCGCTCCGCGTCCACCTCCAACCGCAACTTCGAGGGCCGGCAGGGCAAGGGCGGCCGTACGCACCTGGTGTCGCCGCAGGTCGCGGCCGCCACCGCCGTCCTCGGCCACCTGGCCTCCCCGGCCGACCTGTCCGCCGACGCCCCCACGCCCGCTGGAGTCTGATCAGCCATGGAAGCCTTCACCACCCACACCGGCCGGGCCGTTCCGCTGCGCCGCAGCAACGTCGACACCGACCAGATCATCCCCGCCCACTGGCTCAAGAAGGTCACGCGCGACGGGTTCGAGGACGGGCTGTTCGAGGCCTGGCGCAAGGACCCGTCGTTCGTGCTCAACCAGCCCGAGCGGCAGGGTGCGACCGTGCTCGTCGCCGGCCCAGATTTCGGCACCGGCTCCTCCCGTGAGCACGCCGTCTGGGCGCTGCAGAACTACGGCTTCAAGGCCGTGATCTCCTCCCGCTTCGCCGACATCTTCCGCGGCAACTCGCTCAAGAACGGCCTGCTCACGGTCGTTCTGGAGCAGGAGACCGTGGACGCGCTGTGGGAGCTCACCGAGAAGGACCCGCAGGTCGAGATCACCGTCGACCTGGAGAGCCGCGAGGTGCGCGCCGAGGGCATCACCGCCGCCTTCGAGCTGGACGAGAACTCCCGCTGGAGGCTGCTGAACGGCCTCGACGACATCTCGATCACCCTGCAGAACGAGGCGGACATCGCCGCGTACGAGGCGAAGCGCCCCACGTTCAAGCCGCAGACGATCCAGATCTGATCCGGAGCACGATCCGCCGCCCCTGAACAAGGCGACTTTCGGCCAGCGCAACACCCCCTCTGTACCCCCGATCAGCCCGATCGGGGGTACAGCCGTGTCTGCACCCGAACGGCCCTGCCCACCCGCTGTTCAGCTGCCAACTTCCCACGTTAAGCAGGTGGTTGCCGGGGTACGCGAGGGGTGCAGCCGTGACTTCCACGTGTGCCGGCAAGGCCGTCGGAGGCGGCAGTTGTCCCCTGCGCAGGCGACAACTCGCCCCAGATGGCACAATCTGTGCATGGAACACGACGGCCAACTCGAGCTCTATGCGGCAGTCGCGGACCAACTCAAGGAAGCGCACACAAGAGTGCGCGCACTGCAAGTCCCGGAGGGCGTACGGATGGCGCTGACCCGGAAGCTGCTGGTCATTACGGCCGCGGCCAAGCACGATCTCGCCGACGCGGCAAGACGGCTGGAGCGGTTCACCGCGGACCTCGACGAGGGACGTCTCCCCGACGAGGAACGCTGAACCCTTCGATTCACTGTCGAGTTCGTTGCGGCACAAGGGTGATTAGCCCGTTTCGTGTTTGATTTGCGGTATATATCTGCCTAACGTGCGAAAAAGCTTGAACACTTTCGTTCTGGCGATGTCTCCGAAGGGGAAGACGTGAACAAGGCGCAGCTCGTAGAAGCGATTGCCGACAAGATGGGCGGCCGGCAGCAGGCCGCTGAGGCTGTCGACCACGTACTGGACGCCATCGTCCGCGCGGTCGTCGCGGGTGAGCGGGTCTCGGTCACCGGCTTCGGTTCGTTCGAGAAGGTCGACCGCCCGGCCCGGTACGCCCGTAACCCCCAGACGGGCGAGAGGGTTCGGGTCAAGAAGACCTCCGTTCCGCGCTTCCGTGCAGGTCAGGGCTTCAAGGACCTGGTCAGCGGCTCGAAGAAGCTCCCGCGTGGGGGCGAGGTCTCCGTCAAGAAGGCGCCCAAGGGCAGCCTGAGCGGCGGCGCCGGCGCGACGGTCAAGAAGGCCGCCGCGAAGAAGGCGACCACGAAGTCGGCCGCCGCGAAGAAGGCCACCGCCAAGAAGACGACGGCGAAGAAGGCCGCCACCAAGACCGCGGCGGCGAAGAAGACCACGGCGAAGAAGGCCCCCGCCAAGAAGACCACGGCGGCGTCCAAGACCGCGGCCGCGAAGAAGACCACGGCGAAGAAGGCCCCCGCCAAGAAGGCCACGGCCAAGAAGGCGCCCGCCAAGAAGTCGACGGCGCGCAAGACCACCGCCAAGAAGACCACCGCCCGCAAGAAGTAAGGGCGCTGGGGTACTCACGCGCCGGGCCGGACTCCGCATGGAGTCCGGCCCGCGGCGTGTTCAGCGTGTGATCAGAGTGTCTGCAGGGTCACGAGAGTGATCCGGAGCGCGTCCTCGGCGCCCTCCACCTCGATGCGGACCCGCTGGCCCGGGCGCAGCAGCCTGAGGCCCCCCGCGTCGAACGCGGCCGCGTCGAAGGGCACCGGGGTGCCGTCGTCCAGGAGCACCTGCCCGCTGCGGCTTTCGGGGTCGTACGTGTACGCGGTCGCCTGCATGGGCGCAGCCTACTGCCCGGGAATCAGCAACCGCGCGGCGGCCGCGGCCGTATGAGGGCCGACCCCCAGGGCCAGAGCGCTGCGCAGGTCATCGCCGGTGTCCACGTCCTGGCGTACGGAGTCCACCGCGGTCACGGGCAGTTCCACCGCCCCGGAGGCGTGGTGCCGGGCCCGGGAATCCGAGCCGAAGGCCGGGCACAATTCGCGGCCCGGGGCGGCGGCCAGCAGCGTCGTGCCGATTGCTGCGGCGTCCGGGAGAAATGCGCGCGGGAATTCGGCGGCGGCATCGAGTACCCGGGACAATTCCGAGGGGCGCAGGGCCGGCAGATCGGCGTTCAGCGCGGCCACCGCCCGGGCCGGGCGCGTGGACCGCACGACCCGCGTCGCGTGTGCGAGGGCGGCGTTGAGGCCGCCGCCCGGCTCGTCGGCGATGATCGCGGCGCCCAGTGCGGCCAGCTCGCGGCCCGCCCGGGCGTCGTCCGTGACGACTGCCACACCCCCCACCGCCGGGCAGGCCAGCGCGGCCGCCACCGTGTCCTGGGCGAAGGCCAGCGCCAGGTCCGGCCGCAGCCCGTCGTCCGCGGTGTCCGCCAGCCTGCTCTTGGCCCGGGCCAGGGGCTTCAGGGGTACGACCAGGGTCCACTGCACGGGGGTTCCGTCCTCCTCTTGTCGCGGTCATTGTCACCCGGGGCCTCGGGTCGGCGGCGTGCCGGGGCGTACGGTGTTCTCGACAGACCGGCGGCCTGGGGCGACACTTGTGCGGCCCCCCGTGGCCCCGGCTTCAGGCCCTAGAGGAAGGTGTCCGCGTGCCCCGCCGCAGAATCGGCTTCTGGTACCGCTTCGCCGCGGTGATCTGCAAACCGCCGCTGGTGGTTCTGCTCAGGCGGGACTGGCGTGGAATGGAGCACATTCCGGCAAAGGGTGGATTTATCACCGCGGTGAACCACAATTCGCACATCGACCCCTTCGCTTACGCGCACTTTCAGTACAACACCGGGCGCGTCCCGCGATTCCTCGCGAAGAGCGGGCTTTTCAAGAAGGGATTCGTCGGAGCCGCGATGCGGGGCACCGGGCAGATCCCCGTCTACCGCGAGAGCACGGATGCGCTGAGCGCCTTCCGGGCCGCGATCGACGCCGTGGACCGGGGGGAATGCGTCGCCTTCTATCCCGAGGGCACCCTCACCCGCGACCCGGACGGCTGGCCCATGACCGGCAAGACCGGGGCCGCGCGCGTCGCCCTGCAGACCAAGTGCCCGGTGATCCCCGTCGCGCAGTGGGGCTGCAACGAGTTGCTGCCGCCGTACGCGAAGAAGCCGCATCTGCTGCCGCGCAAGACGCACCGCGTGCTCGCCGGTCCGCCCGTGGATCTCGCGCGGTTCTACGACCGGGACATGACCGCGGAGCTGCTGAAGGAGGCCACGGAGGTCATCATGGCCGCCGTCACCGCACAGCTGGAGCTGATCCGCGGCGAGAAGGCGCCGGAGACGCCGTACGACCCGCGCCGGGAGCGGATCGAGCAGCGGCGCCGCACCCAGGCGCAGACGCAGACGCACCGGAATTCCGGGCAGACCGTGCAGGAAGAGGGGCTGGGCAAGTGAGCAAGCCGGTCAAGGCGGCGGTCCTGAGCGCCGGTTCGTGGGGTACGGCCTTCGGCATGGTGCTCGCCGACGCGGGGTGCGAGGTCACCCTGTGGGCGCGCCGCCCGGAGGTCGTGGAGGCGATCAACTCCACGCGGACCAATCCCGACTACTTCCCGGGCGTCGAGCTCCCGGAGAACGTACGGGCCACCACCGATCCCGCCGAGGCCGCCGCGGACGCCGACTTCACGGTCCTGTCGGTCCCCTCGCAGACCCTGCGCGGCAACCTCGCCGAGTGGAGCCCGCTGCTGGCCCCCGACACGGTCCTGGTGTCGCTGATGAAGGGCGTCGAACTCGGCTCCGCGATGCGGATGAGCGAGGTCATCGACGATGTCGCCAAGGTCGGCCCGGACCGGATCGCCGTGGTGACGGGGCCCAACCTGGCCCGGGAGATCGCCGCGCGGATGCCGGCCGCGGCCGTGGTCGCCTGTACCGACGAGGCGGTCGCCCAGCGGCTCCAGGCCGCCTGCCACACGCCGTACTTCCGCCCGTACACCAACACGGACGTGGTGGGTTGCGAACTGGGCGGAGCCGTGAAGAACGTCATCGGCCTCGCCGTCGGCATCGCGGACGGCATGGGCCTCGGCGACAACGCCAAGGGCTCGCTCATCACCCGGGGCCTCGCCGAGACCACCCGGCTCGGCATGGCGCTCGGCGCCGACCCGCTGACCTTCTCCGGACTCGCGGGCCTCGGCGACCTGGTGGCCACCTGCTCCTCGCCGCTGTCGCGCAACCACACCTTCGGGACCAACCTCGGCAAGGGCATGACCCTCCAGGAGACCATCGCGGTCACCAAGCAGACCGCCGAGGGCGTCAAGTCCTGCGAGTCGGTGCTCGATCTGGCCCGCCGGCACGGCGTCGACATGCCGATCACGGAGACGGTCGTCGGAATCGTGCACGAGGGCAAGCCCCCGGTGGTGGCGCTCAAGGAGCTGATGTCGCGCAGCGCGAAGCCCGAACGACGCTGAGCGACGCGAGGCCGACGGCGCTTACCAGGGGCCCTACCAACGGGTACTCTCAACCCGATATGAGCACCGAGAACCTCCCCCAGAGCCCCGAGCAGCCGCCTCGCAAGCCGCGTGTGGCCGTCGTGTTCGGCGGGCGCAGCTCCGAACACGGGATCTCCGTGGTCACCGCCGGCGCCGTCCTCAAGGCCATCGACCGGACCAAGTACGACGTCCTGCCGATCGGCATCACCCAGGACGGGCGTTGGGCGCTCACGGCGGACGAACCGGAGCGGATGGCGATCGTCGACCGGCGCCCGCCGAGCGTCGACGTGCTCGCCGAGTCGGCCGAGGGCGCGGTGATCCTCCCGGTCGACCCCGCCAGCCGCGAAGTCGTCTACAGCGAGCCGGGATCGGTCCCCAAGGCGCTCGGCGAGGTCGACGTGGTCTTCCCGGTGCTGCACGGCCCCTACGGCGAGGACGGCACCCTCCAGGGCCTCCTGGAGCTCTCCGGCGTCCCGTATGTGGGTTCGGGTGTGCTCGCCTCGGCCGTGGGCCAGGACAAGGAGTACATGAAGCGGGTGTTCACCTCGTTCGGGCTGAAGGTGGGCCCGTATGTGGTGGTGCGTCCCCGTGAGTGGGAGCAGGACCGGGCTGCCGCCCGCAAGAAGATCGTCGACTTCGCGGGCGAGCACGGCTGGCCGCTGTTCGTGAAGCCCTCGCGGGCCGGTTCGTCGATCGGCATCACCAAGGTCGACGACCTCTCCGGTCTCGACGAGGCCATCGCCGAGGCCCAGCGGCACGACCCGAAGATCCTGGTGGAGGCCGCGCTGCGCGGCCGCGAGATCGAGTGCGGCGTCCTGGAGTTCGAGGACGGCCCCCGGGCCTCCCTCCCCGCGGAGATCCCCTCGCCCGAGACGCACGCGTACTACGACTTCGAGGCCAAGTACATCGACTCCACCCCGGGGCTCGTCCCGGCGCCCCTCACCCCGGAGGAGACGGCCGAGGTCCAGCGCCTGGCGGTCGACGCGTTCGACGCGGCGTCGTGCGAGGGCCTGGTCCGCGCGGACTTCTTCCTCACCGAGGACGGCGAGTTCGTGATCAACGAGATCAACACGATGCCCGGTTTCACGCCCATCTCGATGTACCCGCAGATGTGGCAGGCGAGCGGCGTGAGCTACCCGGAGCTGATCGACCTGCTGGTGCGGGCGGCACTGCGCAGGTCGACGGGCCTGCGCTGAATCGACCCGCAAGGGGCGCGGGGAACTGCGCGATCAGCCATGAACGGCCCGCGGACTCAGGACGAGAGCACCAGCCCCGCGATCAGGAGGCGATCCCCTCGGGGATCGCCTTCTTCACTGCCGCGGCAAGATCGATCAACACACCCGAGCTGTCCACGCCCTCGGGCGCCCGGACCTCGACGTACGCCTCCCGGTTGGCCGTGGTGAACCGGTGCCCGCCGCCGTCCTCGCGTTCCATCAGCCAGTCGACGCCGTTCACACCCCCGGCGACGGCATCCGGATCCTGTCCGTCCGCGACCTTCGGGTCGACCATCTTCGGCGGCTGCGGTACACCGCAGCGAAGTATGATCGCCGGGCTGCCCCAGCCCGCCGTCAGCGCCGACGCGGGCTCGGGATCCGCACGGCGCTCACCGTCCACCTTCGCGGGCAGTACCTTGTCCAGGGTCCGGCACAGTTCCGCGGCCTTCGCGCCCGGACTGGGAACCGCCGCCGACGCGCTGTCGTCTGCTGAGGAGCAGCCCGCAACAGTGATCAACAGCGCGACAGCGGGCATGCGGAACACGCGGAAGACACAAAGGTGCCGGTGACGGAAAGAGTTCACCGGCACAGGGTAGACGGGGGCTACAGATGGACGACCGGACAGGTCAGGGTGCGGGTGATGCCGTCCACCTGCTGGACCCTGGCGACCACCATGCGTCCGAGATCGTCGACGGTGTCGGCCTGGGCCCGCACGATGACGTCGTAGGGTCCCGTCACGTCCTCGGCCTGAAGGACCCCGGGGATCTTGCTGATCGTCTCGGCGACGACCGAGGCCTTCCCGACCTCGGTCTGGATCAGGATGTACGCCTGTACCACGGAACCTCCAGGGCGGCCACGAGGATCATGTGGGGAAAAGGAACGCCACGGTATCGCGTCGCCGCTCGCCGCGGGGAGACCTGCGGGGACCGGGTTGTACGCGCCGGGGTGCAGGTCCGGCAGAACTCGACGGTCACTTCGACCGTAGCGAGGACCGAGATGCCCCGCGACCGGGCACGGACAGGGACAGAAGGGGAGAAAGGGCAATGAAGGGCACTGTTGGTGAGCTCGGTGAGTTCGGGCTCATCAGGGAGCTCACCTCCCGTCTGACCACCACCCCGGCGGTCCGGGTCGGCCCCGGCGACGACGCCGCCGTGGTGGCCGCACCCGACCGCAGGGTCGTGGCGAGCACGGACATCCTGGTGGAGGGCCGGCACTTCCGGCGGGACTGGTCGACGGCCTACGACGTGGGCCGCAAGGCGGCCGCGCAGAACCTCGCCGACATCGCCGCCATGGGCGCCGTGCCGACCGCGCTGCTGCTCGGTCTGGTCGTCCCGGCCGAGCTGCCGGTGACCTGGCCGAGCGAGCTGATGGACGGCCTGCGCGACGAATGCCAGGTGGCGGGCGCGGCCGTGGTCGGCGGTGACGTCGTGCGCGGCGACTCGATCATGGTGTCGATCACCGCGCTCGGCGATCTGCGCAACCAGGAGCCGGTGACGCGGGCGGGCGCGCAGCCCGGTGACCTCGTCGCGGTGACCGGCTGGCTCGGCTGGTCGGCCGCCGGGTACGCGGTGCTCTCCCGGGGGTTCCGCTCGCCGCGGGCGTTCGTGGAGGCGCACCGGCGGCCCGAGCCGCCGTATCACGCCGGTCCCGCCGCCGCCGGGCTCGGGGCGACCGCGATGTGCGACGTCAGCGACGGGCTGATCGCGGACCTCGGGCACATCGCCGAGGCGAGCAAGGTGCGGATCGACATCCGCTCCGGCGCGATCGACATCCCGTCCCAGATGAACGACATCGGGCAGGCCGTCGGGGTCGACCCCATGCAGTGGGTGCTGACCGGGGGAGAGGACCACGCGATCGTGGCGACGTTCCCGCCGGACGTGAAGCTGCCCGCCCGCTGGAAGGTCATCGGCGAGGTCCTCAACCCCTCGGCGCTGCCTCAGGTGACGGTCGACGGGGCGCCCTGGACCAGCAAGGGCGGCTGGGACCACTTCGGGGACATAGAGTCATGATCCCCCATGTCCTCACGGTGGCGGGCTCCGACTCCGGCGGAGGCGCGGGCATCCAGGCCGACCTCAAGACGATGCTCGCGCTCGGCGTGCACGGCATGAGCGTCGTGACGGCGGTGACCGCGCAGAACTCCCTCGGTGTGCAGGGGGCTTGGGAACTGCCCGTGGAGGCCGTTCGGGCCCAGTACCGCAGTGTCGTCGACGACATCGGCGTCCAGGCGGTCAAGACCGGGATGCTGGCCTCCGCGGAACTCGTCGAGGCGGTCGCCGAGTTGATCACGGGGACGGACGCCCCGGCGGTCGTCGACCCGGTCGGCGTCTCCAAGCACGGCGACGCCCTGCTCGCCGCCTCCGCGCTCGACTCGGTCCGTTCGAAGCTGCTCCCGGCGGCGACGGTCGCCACGCCGAACCTCGACGAGGTGGCCCAGATCACCGGCGTACGGGTCGAGTCGGAGCGGGAGATGCCCGGGGCCGCGGCGGCCGTCCTGGAGTACGGGCCGCGCTGGGTGCTGATCAAGGGCGGACATCTGCCCGGGGACGCCGTCGATCTGCTCACCGACGGCTCTGAGGAGCACTGGCTGCGGGCGCCGAGGCACGACAACCGCCACACCCACGGCACCGGCTGCACGCTCGCCTCGGCGATCGCCTCCGGGCTCGCTCAGGGGCGGTCCGTGCCGGAGGCGGTGGTGGCGGCGAAGGAGTACGTCACGGGGGCCGTCGCGGCCGGGTTCGCGCTCGGCGGGGGGATCGGGCCGGTGGATCACGGCTGGCGCTTCCGCGGCGACGTATAGCAGCCGGGGTGCGGTGGCACGGCCGCCGCACCCCGGGCAGGTCTTACAGGCACGGCAAAGAGCCGGCCCACCAGAGGTGGACCGGCTCTGCAGCGAACCAGCAGTGGCCGCGCGCTAGCTGAGCGTCAGCGCGAGACCTTGCCGGCCTTGATGCACGAGGTGCAAGCGTTCACGCGCTTCGGCGTCCCGCCCACCACGGTACGCACACGCTGGATGTTCGGGTTCCAGCGACGGGGCGTACGGCGGTGCGAGTGCGAGATGTTGTTGCCGAAGCCCGGCCCCTTGCCGCAGACGTCGCAGTTGGCAGCCACGGGTCACTCCAAAGACTTCAGATGCACTTACGGTTGATCCCGGCAGGCCGGGATCAAGATTCTCGGGCTCTGAGGGAGCCGGTCGAAATCTGAGTGGCGTTGCCAGGGGGAAGGCCCGATCAGATCGGGCAACCGGAGCAGCATACAACGGCTGCACCCGTAGAACGAAACTACCATGGCAGCTCAGGGGCCCGGCCCCTCCCTCTTCCGGTCGGCACCGCCCCGGGGTCTACGCTGCGAGCCACGTCCAGCAGCTCAGGGAGGCGTAGTGGCGCAGGTGCCGCAGACATTCTTCGATGCTCTCGCGGTGCGCACCTGGTGCGGTCTCGCGCTCGAGACACTGGGGCGGGCGCGTGAGGAGATCGACGCGATCAACGTCTATCCGGTGGCGGACGGCGACACGGGCACCAATCTGTATCTGACCGTGGAGTCGGCGGTCGCGGCGGTCGAGGCGGTGTTCGCGGGGCACGCGGCGGGGTCCGAAGCCGCGGTGGGCGCCGGGAGAGCGGACGCCGGGACCGTGGGAGAGCCGACGCTCGCCGACGCCGCCCGGGCGATGGCGCACGGGGCCCTGATCGGCGCCCGCGGGAACTCCGGGACGATCCTCGCGCAGCTGCTGCGCGGCATGGCCCAGGTGCTGGCCGACGACGACACCGCCCGCGCCGAGGGCCGGGACCTGCGGCTCGCCCTGCGGCACGCGGCCGACTCCGCCCGCCGGGCCGTCGCCCATCCCGTCGAGGGCACCGTCCTCACGGTCGCCTCGGCCGCCGCCGACGCGGCCGACGGCGCCGAGGGCGACTGCGGGACCGTCGCCAGGGCGGCCTACGACGGAGCCCGCACGGCACTCGCCGCGACCCCGGGCCAGCTGCCCGTCCTGGAACGCGCCGGGGTGGTCGACGCCGGCGGGCGGGGGCTGGTCGCGGTGCTCGGGGCGCTGGTGGAGACGTTCACGGGGGAGAGGGAGCGGACACGGGGGGTGGCGGGGAGCGCCTGCACCGGGCTCGCCGGGGGCCCTCACCTGCGCGAGGACCCCGTCGCGGGGCGGGTCCTCGCCGACGGCGACCCGGGGGAGTGCGCCGACAGCGCCGCCGTCCCGTCCGGCCAGGTGGGGCCCGCCTTCGAGGTGATCTACCTGCTGGAGGCCGAGGACGCGGCGGTGGAGCGGCTGCGGGGGCGGCTCGACGCCCTCGGGGACTCCCTCGTCGTGGTCGGCGGGGACGGGCTGTGGAACGTCCACGTCCATGTCGACGACGCGGGCGCCGCCGTCGAGGCCGGCATCGAGGCCGGGCGGCCCCACCGCATCCGCATCACCCACTTCGGCGCCGGCGACGTACACACCACCGGGGCCGAGCGGCCGCCCCGGGAGCGCGCCCAGCGGGCCGTCGTGGCCGTCGTGCCCGGCGAGGGCCTGGCCGGGCTGTACGCCGAGGCCGGCGCGACGACCGTGCTCGCCCGCCCCGGGGAGCCGCCCGCGAGCGGCGAGCTCGTCCAGGCCGTACGGCGGGCCCACGCGCGCGAGGTCGTGCTGCTGCCCAACGACGCCGACCTGCGCCACACCGCCGCGGCCGCCGCCGAGCAGGTCCGCACGGAGGGCATCCGGGTGGCCCTGATCCCGACCCGCTCGGCGGTCCAGGGCATCGCGGCGCTGGCCGTGCACGAGCCGGACCGCCGCTTCGACGAGGACGTCGTGTCCATGACCTCCGCAGCCGGGGCCACCCGCTACGCCGAGGTCACCGTCGCCGAACGCCAGTCCTGGACGATGGCCGGCATCTGCCAGGCCGGTGACGTCCTGGGCCTGATCGACGGCGACGTGGCCGTGATCGGCTCGGACCTCGCGGTGACGGCCGAGGCCGTCCTGGACCGCATGCTCTCCGCCGGGGGCGAGATGGTCACCCTGGTCCTGGGCGACGACGTCCCCGACACCGTCGCCGGGCACCTGGAGGGCCGGGTCCGCGAGGGGTATCTCGCCGTCGACACGGTCGTGTACCGGGGCGGACGACAGGGGGCCCTGCTCCTCATCGGCGTGGAGTAGGGCGGGCCTGCCGCACGCCCCGTGCGGCAGGCCGGACCTTTCTCAGTCCGGCCGCTCCGTCAGCAGCCGGAGCAGCTGCTCCGCCTCCGCCCGCCGGGCCCGCACCGCCCCGGCCGCGCCGTCCCCGTCGCCCGTCATGGAGTCGTCGTACCCCTCGTACGCCGCCAGCACCGCACGCGCGCGTGCCGCCGCGTCGGCGGGACGGCCCAGTTCCGCCTCCAGCCGGCCCGCGGCGAGTTCCGCGCCGGTGCGGCTGTGCAGGGCGCCGTCCCCGAGGGAGGCGAACACTTCGACCGACCGGACCACTTGGGCCAGCGCTTCTTCGAACAGGTCCCGGACCGGGGCGCCTTCGGGGTGCTCGACGGCGGAACGGGCCAGCAGATCGCCGAACTGTCCGTGCGTATGACCGAGTTCGGCGACGAACGGCTGCCGGGACTCCTCGTCGGGCGCCGCTTCCCGTGCCGTCTCGCACTCCCGGACCGCTTCTCCCATCAGGCCGCGTGCCTCGTCCAGCCCGTCCTCCGCGCGCAGGGCAAGCCAGGCGCGGGCGCGCAAGGAGCGGATCAGCCCGTGGGTGTTGCCGAGCGTGCGCCACAGGTCGCTCGCGCGCGCGTAGGCCCGGTCCGCCTCGGCCTCCAGACCGGCCTGCCCGAGGGACTCCCCGGCCAGGTGGGCGAGCGTCGCGTGGTCGTGCTGCTCGGGCCAGTGCCGGGCGATCTCCGCGGCCTGCAGACGCCGTTCGGCGGCGGCGCGGTGCTCGCCGAGCTCGCTCAGGCAGTCACCGAGCCACCACTGCGTCTGCACGACCGCCCCGTCGCCGTGCGTCTCGGCGGTCAGGTCGGGCAGGGCCGCCTCCAGCACCTCCGCGGCCTCGGCCCACCGGCCCTGCCGCAGCAGGAACCCGCCGAGCTGCTGTCGCGCCCAGGCGCCCAGCGTCGCCGACTCGCCCGCCTCGTCGGCCCAGTGGGCCGCCTCCAGGGCGTGCTCGGCGGCCTCCACGGCGTCGCCCCGGCCGCCCACGACCTCCCCGAGCTGGAGGTGCAGCTGGGCCCGCCCGGGCGCCTCCAGCTGCTGTCCGCCGTGCTCCAGGGCCGCCCGCAGCGCCCGTTCCGCCTGAGCCATGTCGCCGAGGTGGTGGGCGAGGGAGGCCAGCCGGGCCTCGTACTCCACCGCGAACCACGGCAGCCCCGCCGCGACGAACGCCGACGCGCCCCGGGCGAACAGCTCCGCGGCCCTCTCCAGATCCCCGGCCAGCCCCGCCAGCTCCCCGAGCATCGCCTGCGCCTCGGCGACCCGCGCGGCCAGCCGCACGTCCTCCCCGGTCCGCCCGTCGACGAGCGCCAGGACCTCCCGTACGGCGGCCTCGGCCTCGGCGAGGACCGCCCCGTCGCCCTCGGCGCCGTGCGCGCGGCGCGTCAGGATCCGCGCCCGGCTCATCACGACGGACGCCGTCTGCCGTATCCCCGTGCCGTCGGTGGCGTACAGCGCGAGGACCTCGTCGTAGAGGCCGGTCACCGCCACGGCGGCGCCGTCCACGTCACCCGCGAGCGCCCGGACGTACGCACCACGCGCGCGTGCCGCCAGGGCCTCGCCCGGGTCGCCCGCCTCCGCGTAGAGCGCGGCGGCCCGTTCGAAGAGGTCGGCTCCCTCGGGGCCGAGAGCCATCGCCTCGTGGTCGGCCATCTCGGCACGGTCGCGCGGGTCCAGCTCGACGCCCTCCGCGGCCTCGGCAGCCGCCGCCCACGCCTCCACAGCGTTCGGCCGCAGGTGGTCCGAGAGCCGCCGCGCCTCGGCCAGCAGCGCGGGCAGATCCGGCTGCCCGGTGCCGTGGACCGGAGCCGCCGCGGCGGCGGGCGGGGGAGCCGGCCGTACCGAGCGCACTCCCAGCGGCAGCCGCTCCACCAGCGGTTGCCGCGCCATACGCGCGCGTGCCCGCTCGCTCACATGGCCCGTGCCGTTGCGTTCGTCGAAGCGCGCCGCCAGGGCGAGGGCCTCCCCGCGCGCGTGCGCGGCGAGTTCGCGGGCGGTCCACTCCTGCCCCGCCGGGCCCGGCACCTGCCGGTCGCCCAGTCCGAGCACGGTCAGCCGGTCCATCAGCAGGGCCACCACGCTCATGAAGTCCAGCCTGCTCCGCGGCTGCCCGTCGTCCGTGAAGTACGCCGGACGCTCCGCGAGCAGCTCCAGGCCCCGCGCCTCGTTGCCGGTCAGCGCGCAGAACTCCACATGGTCCGCGTACGCGCCGCGCATGCTCTCCATGGCCCGGACGAGCCGGAAGCCCCGCAGATGGCAGGCCCTGGCCTCGTCGAGGCGGCCCAGCCGCAACAGCGGCACCAGGGAGGACGCAAGGACCGTGTGCGGCTCGTGGGCGCAGGTGAACTCGCCCTCCAGCACCGGCCGCCACAGCTCCACGGCCTCCGCGTCCCGCCCCTGCTCCGCCTGCCACCAGCCCTGGCCGTGCAGCTCGCAGGCGTGGCAGTCGGCCATGCTGTCCCGGTCGGCGGCCAGCCACGCGACGTACGCCCGCTCGGCCCGCGCCACATCCCCGACATGCGCGGCCACGCTGTGCTCGGCGCTGCGCACGGCCCGCTCGGAGTGCCCTGCGAGCCGGTAGCGGTGCTCCATCTCGCCGAGCCACTTCTCGATCGACGCCAGCGGGATGTGCGGCTGGTCGAGCATGCCGGCCGAGACCCATTTGAAGACCCAGTGCAGCGAGTGGGTCTCGTACGCGTCGAAGTCCTCGGGCCGTTCGTCCCACATGCGCAGCAGCCGCGCGAACGGGACGAACATCTTCCCCTTCTCGGAGCTGTAGTTGTAGACCTTCAGCTGGTGCCCGAGCGCCTCGATCACGGCGAGCGGGATGTTCAGCTTCTCGGCCGCAGTCAGCAGCTCCTCCGCGCGTGTGTTGCGGGCCGGCCCCTCCGGCTGCCCGGAGTTCTCGGCCATCGCCGCGCGCAGGGCGTCGAAGTCCGTGATCTCGCTCATGCCCGACCGTCCTCGCTGTGTGTGGCCCACTCCAGCAGACCGATGAACGCGCGGTTGATCAGCGCCGAGTCGGCCGGCCTGAGCGGCCGCTGCGCCATCAGCAGCGCCTGCCCGTACAGCGACTCCGCGGCGGTGCCGGTCAGCTCCGGGTCGGGCAGCGCGCTGATCCGCCGCACGAGCGGGTTGAGATGGTTCAGCACCAGACGGGCGCGGGGTGCGCTGCCCCGCAGGGAGCCGAGGATGCCCGCCCACAGGTCGTCGGCCTGCGCCTCGGCGTCCGCCCGGGCCTGCTCGTGCCGGGCGTCCCGGTCGTCCAGGTGCAGCGCGGGCACCGACAGCGGGTGGAAGGCCCGCAGCACGACGTCACAGCCCAGCGGGTCGAGCCGGGCCCGGGCCGCCGCCAGGAAGCCCGACAGGGCCAGCTCCTCGGCCGGGTCGACCGCGTCCAGATGCGCGGTGACCGTCTCCGCGTCCAGCTCGGCGACCACGGTGCCCGGCCGCACCGACGGCAGCGCCTGCACCAGCTCGCTGTCGTAGGTGTAGCCGCCGTTGATCACGCCGATGCCCTGCGCGGACGCGATCGGCGCGACCTGCCGGTACTCCTCGACGGTCCGCGTGAAGTGCACCACCGGGTGCCGCTGCGCGAACTCCTCCAGGGACAGCCGCCCGTCGGTCGTCTCGAACGGCAGCCACGGCAGCATCGTGCGCAGCATCTCCCGGTCGTGCCGGGCCAGGGACTTCACCCCCAGGTGGTGCACCGAGAGGAACGCCGCGAGCCGCTCGGGATCACCGGCCGCAAGGCCCGTGAGCCAGGCCCGGATCCGCTCGCCCAGCGCCTCCCGGACAGCGGCCAGCGTCTCGTCCTCGTACAGCGCCTCGCGCGACGCCGTGGGCCGCAGGCTGTCGGTGTCGAGGACGCAGCGCACGAAGAACGCCCAGTCGGGCAGCAGCTGTTCGGCCCGCTCGGTCAGCAGCATGCCCTTCAGGTGCACGCGGTGACCTACGTGCTGGGCCGGACTGACCGCCGAGGGCAGGACGTATGCCACCCCGCGGATGCCGGCCAGCGGCACGGCCAGGTCGATGGTGTCCAGCGGGGTGAAGCCGAACAGGTCGTGGCAGTGCCGGGCGAGGGCGACCCGGCGCGCGGCCGGGCCCGGGTACGGACGGTCCCAGGGCGCCGGAAGGTCGGTGACCGCCGCGTCGCCGACCCGGACGTCGTACGGCAGCAGCGATCCGAAGTCCCGGGCCAGCGTGCGGACCCGGTCGGGCGCGAGCCACTCCGCGGCCCCCGCCCGCGCCACCAGGTGCACGGTCGTACCCGGTTCCGGACGCTCGGCGTCCGGCAGCGTCCGCACGGTGTACGAACCGTCGTCGGATGCCGTCCACTCCACCGGCGGCGCCCCGGGCGTACGGGCACTGCGGCTGACGACCCGGATGCGCTCGGCGACCACGAAACAGGCCAGCAGCCCGATGCCGAACTGCCCGAGGAAGTCGGACCGGGCCTCCTCCAGGCCCTCGGCGCGCTTGGAACTGCGCCCGATCGTGGCGAGCAGGCTGTGCACGTCCGCCTCGGTGAGTCCCACGCCGGTGTCCTCGACACGGAGGGCACCGCCCTCGGCGTACAGCCGCACCCGGGCAGGGGCGTCGGGCTCGTCCGCGCGTCGGGCCGTGACGGCGTCCACGGCGTTCTGCAGCAGCTCGCGCAGATACACCTTGGGACTGGAGTAGAGGTGCTGGGAGAGCAGGTCCACCAGACCACGCAGGTCGACCTGGAACGTATGAGGTGACTGGGGCGAAGGGGAGGGCTGGGATGCCTGTGAGGTCTGGGAGTCCATCTTCACGGCGCCGGTGGGGGACTCGCGACGGCGCGGGGTCGGGCGGTCCGGGTGGGGCGGTGACCGCGAATGAGGGCCGGGAGCGCGTCATCCTAAGGCCCGAACCAGCCGCCTGACCAGGGGTTTCCGGGATCTTTACGACGTTGCGGCCGCGGCCTGGAAGCCATTGTCAGTGGCGTGGTGTGCAATGGATCTCGTGCCCGCACTGGAAGAACCCCTGCGCCAACCGCTGAAGTCGGTGCTCGGCCCCGCCACCGCGAAGGTGATGGCCGAGCACCTCGGCCTGCTCACCGTCGGCGACCTCCTGCACCACTACCCGCGCAGATACGAGGAGCGCGGCCAGCTCACCCACCTCGCCGACCTCCCCATGGACGAGCACGTCACGGTGGTCGCACAGGTCGCCGACGCCCGCCTGCACACCTTCGCCTCCGCCAAGGCCCCGCGCGGCAAGGGCCAGCGCCTGGAGGTCACGATCACGGACGGCAGCGGCCGGCTCCAACTGGTCTTCTTCGGAGCGGGCGTGCACAAGCCCCACAAGGAACTCCTGCCGGGCACCCGCGCGATGTTCGCGGGCAAGGTCTCCGTCTTCAACCGCCGCCTCCAACTCGCCCATCCAGCCTACGAGTTGCTGCGCGGCGACCCGGACGAGTCCGTCGAGACCTGGGCGGGCGCCCTGATTCCGATCTACCCCGCCACCGCCAAGCTCGAGTCCTGGAAGATCGGCAAGGCGATCCAGACGGTCCTGCCCACCGCCCAGGAGGCCGTCGACCCGCTCCCGGACACCCTGCGCGAGGGCCGCGGTCTGGTCCCGCTCCCCGAAGCCCTGCTCAAGATCCACCGCCCGCACACCAAGGCCGACATCGAGGACGCCCGCTCCCGCCTCAAGTGGGACGAGGCCTTCGTCCTCCAGGTCGCCCTGGCCCGCCGCCGCCACGCGGACGCCCAACTCCCCGCCGTCCCCCGCAAGCCGGCCCCCGACGGCCTCCTCACCGCCTTCGACGCCCGCCTCCCCTTCACCCTCACCGACGGCCAGCAGCGCGTCTCGAGAGAGATCTTCGGCGACCTGGCCACGAGCCATCCGATGCACCGGCTGCTGCAAGGGGAGGTCGGTTCGGGCAAGACCCTGGTCGCCCTGCGCGCCATGCTCGCCGTGGTCGACGCGGGCGGGCAGGCCGCCATGCTCGCGCCCACCGAAGTGCTCGCTCAGCAGCACCACCGGTCCGTCGTCGAGATGATGGGCGAGCTGGCCGAGGGCGGCATGCTGGGCGGGGCCGAGCAGGCCACCAAGGTGGTGCTGCTCACCGGTTCCATGGGAGCGGCCGCCCGGCGGCACGCCCTGCTCGACCTCGCCACCGGCGAGGCCGGCATCGTCATCGGCACCCACGCGCTGATCGAGGACAAGGTGCAGTTCCACGACCTGGGCCTGGTCGTGGTCGACGAACAGCACCGCTTCGGCGTCGAGCAGCGCGACGCCCTGCGCGGCAAGGGCAAGCAGCCCCCGCATCTGCTGGTCATGACCGCCACCCCCATCCCGCGCACGGTCGCCATGACCGTCTTCGGCGACCTGGAGACCTCCGTCCTCGACCAGCTCCCGGCCGGCCGCTCGCCGATCGCCAGCCATGTGGTCCCGGCCGCCGACAAGCCCCACTTCCTGTCCCGCGCGTGGGAAAGGGTCCGCGAGGAGGTGGAGAACGGCCACCAGGCCTACGTGGTCTGCCCCCGCATCGGCGACGAGGAGGACGACCCCAAGAAGTCCGCCAAGAAGAAGTCCCCGGAGGACGAGGCGGAGAAGCGCCCGCCCCTCGCCGTCCTCGACGTGGCCGACCAGCTGGTCAAGGGCCCCCTGCAGGGCCTCCGGGTGGAGGTGCTCCACGGCAGGATGCACCCCGACGACAAGGACGCCGTCATGCGCCGCTTCGCCGCCGGCGAGACCCATGTCCTGGTCGCCACGACGGTCATCGAGGTCGGCGTCAACGTCCCCAACGCCACCGCCATGGTGATCATGGACGCCGACCGCTTCGGCGTCTCCCAGCTCCACCAGCTGCGTGGCCGTGTCGGGCGCGGCTCGGCCCCCGGCCTCTGCCTCCTGGTCACGGAGATGCCCGAGGCGAGCCCGGCCCGCCAGCGCCTGGGCGCGGTCGCCGCCACCCTCGACGGCTTCGAGCTCTCCCGCATCGACCTGGAACAGCGCCGGGAGGGCGACGTCCTCGGCCAGGCCCAGTCCGGAGCCCGGACCTCCCTGAAGGTCCTCGCCGTCATCGAGGACGAGGAGATCATCGCGGAGGCGAGGCAGGAGGCGACGGCTGTCGTGGCCCAGGACCCGGAGCTGACCCACCTCCCGGCCCTCCGGACTGCGTTGGACGCCCTCCTGGACGAGGAACGGGAGCAGTACCTGGAAAAGGGGTGAGGGGGACTGACCCTCTTTCAGGGGCGCGGGGCGTAATCCATATGCGGCTACCGCCGCGAGGGCGCGACCAGCCACAATGAACCTGAAGCCGCCCACGACCAAGGACCGAAGATGACCCGCGTGATCGCCGGCGTAGCCGGTGGACGTCGCCTGGCGGTACCCCCAGGCACCGGCACCCGCCCCACCTCCGACCGCGCACGCGAAGGCCTCTTCTCCACCTGGCAATCCCTCCTCGGCGGCCCCCTGGACGGCGAACGCGTCCTCGACCTCTACGCCGGATCAGGAGCCGTGGGCCTCGAAGCCCTCTCCCGGGGCGCCGGCCACACCCTCCTCGTGGAAGCCGACGCCAAAGCGGTCCGCACGGTCCGCGAGAACGTCAAGAACCTCGGCCTCCCCGGCGCCGACGTCAGATCGGGCAAAGCGGAGCAGATCATCCGCACGACACCTCCCGGCGACCCCTACGACCTCGTCTTCCTCGACCCGCCGTACGCCGTCACGGACGACGATCTTCGGGAGATCCTCCTCACACTCCGCACCGAGGGCTGGCTCGCGGAGGAAGCCCTCGTCACCGTGGAGCGCAGCACCAGAGGCGGTGAATTCCGTTGGCCCGAGGGCTTCGAACCCCTGAGGGCCCGTCGCTACGGCGAGGGAACGTTTTGGTACGGTCGCGCCGCCTCTACGTGCGAAGACGCACGATGACCGGACCGGAGAGCGAGGGATTGCAAGTGCGCCGCGCCGTCTGTCCCGGGTCGTTCGACCCGATCACCAACGGACATCTCGACATCATCTCCCGCGCCTCCAGGCTGTACGACGAGGTCTATGTCGCGGTGATGATCAACCAGGCCAAGAAGGGCCTGTTCGAGATCGAGGAGCGGATCGACCTGATCCGCCGGGTCACCGCCGAGTACGGCAACGTCCGCGTGGAGGCCTTCCACGGCCTGCTCGTCGACTTCTGCAAGCAGCGCGACATCCCCGCCATCGTCAAGGGCCTGCGCGCGGTCAGCGACTTCGACTACGAGCTGCAGATGGCCCAGATGAACAACGGCCTCTCGGGCGTGGAGACCCTCTTCATCCCCACCAACCCCACCTACAGCTTCCTGTCGTCCTCCCTGGTCAAGGAGGTCGCGGCGTGGGGCGGCGACGTCTCCCACCTGGTCCCGGCCGAGGTCCTCGGTGAGCTCACCGAGCGCCTGAGGAAGGACTGAACCGTCCCGTGGAGCCCCGCCGGGCCTGACTGCCCGTCACCCGGTGTCCGGCGTGGACCCCGTGGCCGTACAGTCGTCCCGTCCGTCTCCAACGCATCTGTAGAGAGTGGCGAGCACACGGTGGACGTGCAGAAGAAGCTCGACGAGATCGTCTCCGCGGTCTCCGGCGCCAGGTCCATGCCCATGTCGGCCTCGTGCGTGGTCAACCGCGCCGACCTGCTCGCGCTGCTGGAGGAGGTGCGCGCGGCCCTGCCCGACTCCCTCGCCCAGGCCCAGGAGCTGATCGGCGGCCGCGAGCAGATGGTCGAGCAGGCCCGCCACGAGGCCCAGCAGATCATCGAGAGCGCGCACGCCGAGCGGGGCTCGCTGATCTCCGGCACCGAGGTCGCCCGCCGCTCCCAGGCCGAGGCCGACCGGATCCTCGCCGAGGCCCGCCAGGAGGCCGAGGAGATCCGCGCCGAGGCCGACGAGTACGTCGACTCCAAGCTCGCCAACTTCGAGGTCGTCCTCACCAAGACCCTGGGCTCCGTCGGCCGCGGCCGCGAGAAGCTCCTGGGCACCGGCCCCGGCACCGACGAGCAGGGCTACGAGGACGAGGACGCCCCCGAGCGCAGCCACGACCCGGAGACCCAGCGCCGCAGCGCCGACGAGTACGTCGACGTCAAGCTGGGTGCCTTCGAGGCGGTCCTCGCCAAGACGCTGGAGGCCGTCGGCCGCGGCCGGCAGAAGCTGCACGGCCGGATCGCCACCGACGACCTCGGCGCCCTCGCCGACGACGCGTCCACCGTCCAGCACTCCAGCGACGCCGACTACCTCGCCGACCTGGCCGCCCTCGCCGAGCCGGAGACCCCGGCCGGGCAGCCCGTCCACCAGCAGGACTACACACAGCAGGCGTACGCCCCGGCCGCCGGCTACGCCCCGGCGGGAGGCGACCCGGTCCAGCAGCCGGATCCGTACGGCGGCTACCCGCAGCAGGCCTACGCGGCCCAGCAGGACCCCTACGGCTACCAGCACGCCGATCCCTACGCGTACCAGGGCTACGACCCCCAGCAGGCGGCCTACGACCCGAACCAGGCCCAGCAGCAGGCGCAGCAGCAGGGCCACCACGCCCAGCAGGGGTACGCCCTCGACGAGACCAGCCTCTTCGACACCAGCATGATCAGCGCCGAGCAGTTGCGGGCCTACGAGCAGGGCCGCGGCCAGGGCTGAGCACCGGATTGGGCCGACAGCGAAAGGTCCAGTATCCTGGCTCTTCGGTCGCGCGTACGTCCGCGATCCACGCTGCCCGGGAACACCGAAGGGCAGCGTCCCCCGAGCTCACCAGATCGAAAGCAGGAATGGCCCTGAACGCCCGCCTCGACCACCGCAACCCTCTCGTGTTCGACACACACGAGCTGGGACGGCGTCCTGGTGCGCTGCAGCGCCTGACCCGCACGGTCGACGCTCCCAGGGACCTCGGTATCCAGGGAGTCATCGGAGTGCCGGAAGGCGCCCCGGTGGAGCTCGGACTCCGTCTGGAGTCGGTCATGGAAGGGGTGCTCGTCACAGGCACCGCCCGTGCCGTCGCCGAGGGGGAGTGCGTAAGGTGTCTGGAGCCGCTCGAGCAGGAGCTCGAAGCGGAGTTCCAGGAGATGTTCTCGTACCCTGACGCCGACGACCGGGGCCGCGTGATCGCGGAACCGGGCGACGACGCCGAGGACGACGAGGACAGGCTCTTCCTCGAGGACGGCTTGTTCGACCTCGAGCCCGTGCTGCGTGATGCGGTGGTGCTCGCACTGCCGATGCAGCCGGTGTGCCGGGAAGACTGCCCCGGTCTGTGCGCCGAGTGCGGCGCGCGGCTGGCGGACGACCCGGACCACCACCACGACGCCGTCGACATCCGTTGGGCGGCATTGCAGGGACTCGCCGGCACCATGAAGGACGGCGAGAAGGACGAGATGAGCGGCGCCGAAGCGGAAGCGGGCGTCGACGAGAAGCAGGAGAAGTAGCCGTGGCTGTTCCGAAGCGGAAGATGTCGCGCAGCAACACGCGCCACCGCCGGTCGCAGTGGAAGGCTGCGGTCCCCACCCTGGTTGCGTGCGAGCGCTGCCACGAGCCCAAGCAGCAGCACATCGCGTGCCCGTCTTGCGGCACCTACAACAAGCGCCAGGTCCTCGAGGTCTGAGCGGCTGGTGAGAGGCACTGTGTCCACGCCTAAGAACAAGTCTTCCCGTGCGAGCGGGAGTGCTCCGGCGGACAACCAGGCCTCGTCCCACACGCTTCTGGAAGGGCGGCTCGGCTACAAGCTCGAGTCCGCCCTTCTGGTGCGCGCACTGACCCACCGGTCGTACGCATACGAGAACGGCGGTCTGCCGACCAACGAGCGTCTGGAGTTCCTCGGGGACTCCGTCCTCGGCCTCGTGGTCACGGACACGCTGTACCGCACCCACCCCGACCTCCCAGAAGGCCAGCTGGCCAAGCTGCGGGCCGCGGTGGTCAACTCGCGTGCGCTCGCCGAAGTGGGCCGAGGGCTCGACCTGGGCTCCTTCATCCGGCTCGGCCGGGGCGAAGAGGGCACGGGCGGCCGGGACAAGGCGTCCATCCTCGCCGACACGCTGGAAGCGGTGATCGGCGCGGTCTACCTCGACCAGGGACTGGACTCGGCGGCGGAGCTGGTGCACCGCCTGTTCGACCCCCTGATCGAAAAGTCTTCGAACCTCGGAGCCGGCCTGGACTGGAAGACCAGTCTCCAGGAGCTCACCGCGACCGAGGGGCTCGGTGTTCCCGAGTACCTGGTCACGGAGACCGGCCCCGACCATGAGAAGACCTTCACTGCTGCCGCCCGCGTCGGAGGCGTCTCGTACGGCACCGGCACCGGCCGCAGCAAGAAGGAGGCGGAGCAGCAGGCCGCCGAGTCCGCATGGCGGTCCATCCGCGCCGCGGCGGACGAGCGTGCCAAGGCGGCGAAGGCCGCCGAGGAGACGCAGACGGCAGCTGCTCAGGCCGCCCGGACGGTCACCGACGGCCCCGCCGACGGCTGACCGCCGCCGCCCCTTTCCGGGGGCGGCACGCACAGCGCACCCGAGCGCCCGCCCCTGCCCGGGGCGGGCGCTCGCGTCATCCACAGCCATGTGACGGGGGACCCCATGCCCGAGTTGCCCGAGGTCGAGGTCGTACGGCGCGGTCTCGAGCGGTGGGTCGCCCACCGGACCGTCGCCGAGGCCGAGGTGCTGCACCCGCGCGCGGTGCGCCGCCACATCGCCGGCGCCGACGACTTCGCGCACCGCCTGAAGGGCCACCGCATCGGCGTCCCCAGCCGCCGCGGCAAGTACCTGTGGCTGCCCCTGGAGGACACCGACCAGTCGGTCCTGGCCCACCTCGGCATGAGCGGCCAGCTGCTGGTGCAGCCGCACACGGCACCGGACGAGAAGCACCTGCGCATCCGCGTCCGCTTCACGGACGCCCTGGACACCGAACTCCGCTTCGTCGACCAGCGCACCTTCGGCGGCCTCTCGCTGCACGAGACCACCCCTGACGGCCTGCCCGACGTCATCGCGCACATCGCCCGGGACCCGCTCGACGAGCTCTTCGACGACGAGGCGTTCCACCAGGCGCTGCGCCGCAAGCGGTCCACGATCAAGCGGGCCCTGCTGGACCAGTCGCTGATCAGCGGCGTCGGCAACATCTACGCGGACGAGGCCCTGTGGCGCGCCCGCATCCACTACGAGCGCCCGACCGCCGGCTTCTCGCGCCCGCGCACCCTCGCGCTCCTGGGCCATGTGCGGGACGTGATGAACGCGGCTCTCTCCGTGGGCGGCACCAGCTTCGACAGCCTGTACGTCAACGTCAACGGCGAGTCGGGGTACTTCGACCGGTCCCTCGACGCGTACGGCCGTGAGGGCCTGCCCTGCCGGCGCTGCGGCACGCCCATGCGGCGGCGGCCCTGGATGAACCGGTCGAGCTACTACTGCCCGAAGTGCCAGCGACCGCCGCGGATCACGCCCTAGCGGAGTCGTACCGCTCGCGCGCGGCCAGCACCTCGTCCATGCTGCCCTCCACGAAGTGGATCAGGGCGAGCAGCCGCTCGGCCACCTGGCGCCCCAGCGGCGTCAGTTCGTAGTCCACCCGGGGCGGGTTGGTCGGCTGGGCCTCGCGGTGGACGAGGCCGTCGCGCTCCAGGGCGTGCAGCGTCTGGGACAGCATCTTCTCGCTCACCCCGTCGACCCGGCGGCGCAACTCGTTGAAGCGCAGCGAGCCCTCGTACAGGGCGCCGAGCGTGAGGCCGCCCCAGCGGCCCATGACGTGCTCCAGCGTGCCGCGCGACGGACAGGCCTTGGCGAACACGTTGTACGGGAGGTCGCCGAGCCCCTCCGTGAGCTCCTGGGTGGTGGTCATAGGCTCAGCCTACGCCAGCACAGCGCTAACCGACAGGTTGCACTTACTGGGAGTTAGTGCAACCTGTTGGGCCGTGCGAGGGACAGAGGCCGACCGGTCAGAACCGGGCCGGTCCCTTGTAGTCCCAGTTGTCCACCAGGGACGGAATCTGGGTCCAGGTGACGACGAGTACTACCAGAAGGGCCAAGGACAGAAGCCAGGTGAATTTCCATCGGCGAGACACCGCTGTCGCGGCCAGCAGAAAGAGGGCGGAGAACAGGAGAATGAGGTTGGCTCCGGCGACGTCGTCAGGATCACTGGTGGGCCCCACTTCCTCGCCCACGAACGGAATGCTCATGACCAACCAGAACAGCGCGACAAAGTAAAGAATTGTCGCGAATATCGCCCTGAACCACAGGCCTCCTCGACTTTCGGGGAGAATCATCAGCCTTTGCTTTCGTTCGACTGAACGGACCTCACGCGGTCGGGGAAGGCCTGCTCGGCCTGCTCGGTTCGCTGCTGACGGATGAAGGCGTGCGCCATCCGAAAGAGGCCCGCGACAACCTCCAGCGACTTCCCCGGCCGGCTCGGCCGCCTAAAGGGCCCGGTCTGCCGCGACCCATGCCGCGTCAGGCCTGGCGGACGAACGCGGCTTCGATGCTGGAGAGCAGAGTGGAAAACCTCTCGCTGAGTGCCGCGTACTTCGAGGCGTGAGCGAGATCCCACACTTCATCAACCTGAGCCCGTAGTTCATCCGCGGATGCCGTTGCTTCGGCGGAGAGCAGAGTTATCTCAGTAACCGAAGTTCTGCGTCCACCAGGGACCGCCGGAGCCGAGTTCGACGCCGACGCCCAGCGTCTTGAAGTCGCAGTTCAGTATGTTGGCGCGGTGGCCGGGGCTGTTCATCCAGGCGTCCATCACGGCCGCGGCGTCGGCCTGGCCGCGGGCGATGTTCTCGCCGCCGAGGTTGGATATCCCGGCCTTCTCGGCCCGGTCCCAGGGGGTGCTGCCGTCCGGGTCGGTGTGGTCGAAGAAGCCCCGCGCGGCCATGTCCTCGCTGTAGCTCTGGGCCAGCCCCGCCAGAGCGCTGCTGGCGGTGACCGGGCTGCAGCCCACCTTGGCCCGCTCCTCGTTCACGAGGCTGAGGACCTGGGCCGCCGCGGCGGACTCCCCGGACGGGGCGGCGGGGGCGCTGGGCTTCTTCGGCGCCTTCGTGGCCGTACGGGAGGGCGTGTCGTCCGGCTTCTGGCTCGGAGTGGCCGCCGGCGCCTTCTTCTCCGGGGTCTTCTCCTGCGTCTTCTCCGGCTTCTCCGGCGTCTTCGTCGGCGCGGCCGACGACTCCGGGGCGGACGGCGACGGGGAGCCGGAACGCTCGGCGTCACGGCTGGTCGGCGCCTCGTCCCGGCTGTCGGCGCTGCCGGAGGTGCCGCCCTGCTCGACCGGGGTGTTCGTCGGGGTGTTTCCGGCCTGGACCTTGTCGGTCCCGCCGCCTCCGCCGAGCTTGTAGTTGTCGAGGCCGGGCACGGCGCCGGTGGCGACCGCGACCGTGCCGAGGGCGACGGCGGCGGAGACACCGAGCAGGCCGGTGCGCACGGGCCGGGCGGTCTTCTTGCGGCGGCGGTGCGAACCGGCCCGCCGGGCGCCGCCGTCGGGCGTGAAGCCGTCGCCTCCGAAGCCGTCGTTCCCGAATCCGTCGCCTCCGAATCCGTCGCCTCCGAATCCGTCGCTCGCGAAGACCGCCGTGTCGTCGTAGCGGTCACCCGCGGCAGACGCCTCGGTCCCGAACAGGTAGGCCTCGGTCTTCGCGTAGCTGCCGGCGTACGCCTCCGGGTTCAGATAGGGCGCGATGCCCATCGTCGGGGCGTCGTCCACGGTGGGGTACAGCGGATCGTGACCCTCCGCGAAGCCGTCGGGGTGGGTGATTCCCGTGGCGCGGCCCGTGGCGGCGCGTCCGGCGTCCGAGCGTCGGTGGCGTCCCATGTCCTGGCCTTCCTCGTCCTGGCGGTCGACTCGTCCTCGAGATCAACACCAAACTCACTCGATCGTGTGAGTTTCATATGAGATTCGTTGAGGGGGGACGGTACCGCATGGCGCAAGTGGAGGAAGTGCCCGGAGAGAGATTGGGCGGTTAGGTTGCAGTCATGAGCGAGGATGTGCGACTGGTCGCCTGGGTGCGTGGACGCGTCCAAGGTGTGGGTTTCCGCTGGTTCACGCGGGCCAAGGCGTTGGAGATCGGCGGCCTGAGTGGCTTTGCTCTCAATTTGGGCGACGGGCGGGTCCAAGTGGTCGCCGAGGGCGGGCGCGAAGGCTGCGAAGGGCTGCTGGAGTGGCTCCACGGTGACGACACGCCCGGACGCGTGGACGGCGTCACCGAGATCTGGGACACACCTCGCGGCGGCTACGACGGCTTCGCCATCCGGTGATCACTCGCGCCGGGCGGCCCCAGGGGCCGCCCGCGGACGGGGCGCAGGCGGCCGCCGCGGACGGAAACTTGCTGGTGATTGCCAGAACCGCTTGCCTTGGCCCGCTCCACACGCAAGGATGATCGCCACGCCCCGAGGGCCCCGCAGAAGCCGCAGTACGGCCGTTCCAGGCCGCGCGTGCCCGGGTCGCCCCCCAATACGGGGCGTGATCGTGTTGACCGTCAAACTTTTTGGTGAGACGCTGAAAGCCCCGCGCACCTTAGCTGTTTGGCATGGCTGAACGGCAGCACAACTCCAGGCCCTGCCAAGACCGCGGGTGCGAATCCCTCACGACCCACACCGCAGCGGTCGGTCACGCATTGTGGAGGACCATCCATCATGGCAAAGGCGCTTCTCGGTTACGTCGGCGGCTCCGACCCTCGACTCCTCGCCGAGATGCGACGGCTCCAGCAGCGCGTCCAGGACCTGGAATCCGAGCTCGGACGAATCCAGGCGGAGAACGAAGCGCTGACGGCTGCCGCTTCTCACGACAGGATCATGGAGAGCGTTGACGCACACCAGGCGGAGCCTGCGCTCACCTGATCACTGCACCGCTCCACACAGCACAGCAGTGGTTGGGCCGCCCGTCACAACCGCCTAGTTGTCAGAAGTGCAAGGGACGCCCTGTCGGCGTCCCTTCTTTCTTGCCCCCGCATCCTTTCACCGTCTTCAACGTCTGATGTGCCCTGCGCGTTCAACGGCGAAACCGCGGGTTCATGGAGTGAGACCAACCCGGGCGGTAGAGTCCGGCGGCGTGCACCTCAAGGCCCTGACCCTCCGCGGGTTCAAGTCGTTCGCCTCGGCGACCACCCTCCGGTTCGAGCCGGGGATCACGTGCGTCGTCGGACCGAACGGCTCGGGCAAGTCCAACGTCGTCGACGCGCTCAGCTGGGTCATGGGCGAGCAGGGCGCCAAATCGCTGCGCGGCGGCAAGATGGAGGACGTCATCTTCGCCGGCACCACCGGCCGCCCCCCGCTGGGCCGCGCCGAGGTGTCCCTGACCATCGACAACTCCGACGGGGCCCTGCCCATCGAGTACGCCGAGGTCACCATCACGCGGATCATGTTCCGCAACGGCGGCAGCGAGTACCAGATCAACGGCGACACCTGCCGCCTCCTCGACATCCAGGAACTCCTCTCCGACTCCGGCATCGGCCGCGAGATGCACGTCATCGTCGGCCAGGGCCAGCTCGACTCCGTGCTGCACGCCGACCCCATGGGCCGCCGCGCCTTCATCGAGGAGGCCGCCGGCGTCCTCAAGCACCGCAAGCGCAAAGAGAAGGCGCTGCGCAAGCTGGACGCGATGCAGGCCAACCTTGCGCGCGTGCAGGACCTCACCGACGAGCTCAGACGGCAGCTCAAGCCCCTCGGCCGCCAGGCCGCCGTCGCCCGCAGGGCCGCCGTCATCCAGGCCGACCTGCGCGACGCCCGCCTGCGCCTGCTGGCCGACGACCTCGTACGGCTCCGGGACGCCCTCAAGGCCGAGGTCGCCGACGAGGCCGCGCTGAAGGAGCGCAAGGAGTCCGCCGAGCAGGACCTGCGCAAGGCGCAACAGCGCGAGGCCCTCCTGGAGGACGAGGTCCGGCAGCTCACGCCGCGGCTCCAGCGCGCCCAGCAGACCTGGCACGAGCTCTCCCAGCTCGCCGAACGGGTGCGCGGCACCATCTCGCTGGCCGACGCCCGGGTGAAGAGCGCCACCTCCGCGCCCCCCGAGGAGCGGCGCGGCCGCGACCCCGAGGACATGGAACGCGAGGCCGCCCGCATCCGTGAGCAGGAGGCCGAGCTGGAGGCGGCCCTGGAGGCGGCCGAACGCGCCCTGGAGGACACGGTCGCCCACCGCGCCGAGCTGGAACGCGCGCTCATCCAGGAGGAGCGGCGCCTGAAAGACGCCGCCCGCGCCATCGCCGACCGGCGCGAGGGCCTGGCCCGGCTCAGCGGCCAGGTCAACGCCGCCCGCTCCCGCGCTGCCTCCGCCCAGGCCGAGATCGAACGCCTGGCCGCCGCCCGCGACGAGGCGCAGGAACGTGCCGTCGCCGCCCAGGAGGAGTACGAGGCCCTCAAAACCGAGGTCGACGGCCTCGACGCCGGCGACGCCGACCTCGCCGAACAGCACGAGGCCGCGAAGCAGCAGCTCGCCGACGCGGAGGCCGCCCTCACGGCCGCCCGCGAGGCCGCCACGGCCGCGGAACGGGGGCGCGCCGCCACCCAGGCCCGGCACGAGGCCCTGGCCCTCGGCCTGCGCCGCAAGGACGGCACCGGAATACTGCTCGCGGCGAAGGACCGCCTCTCCGGCCTGCTCGGCCCTGCGGCGGAACTCCTGACGGTGACTCCCGGCTACGAGGTCGCCGTGGCAGCAGCGTTCGGTGTTGCCGCTGACGCGTTGGCCGTCACCAGCCCTTCGGCGGCGGCCGAGGCCATCCGCATGCTGCGAAAGCAGGACGGAGGCCGGGCAACTCTGCTCTTGGCAGGAGCTGCCGACCCCAGGGGCGCGGGAAACCGCGCGACCAGCACCGAAGGACCCGCAGACGCACGACACCCCTGTGCGGCAGACCTGGTCCGCGGCCCCGACGACCTCATGCCGACCGTACGCCGGCTCCTGCACGACATCGTCATCGTCGGCACCCTCGAAGACGCCGAAGACCTCGTCTACACCCACCCCGGCCTCACCGCCGTCACCGCCGAAGGCGACCTCCTCGGCACCCACTTCGCCCACGGTGGCTCCGCCGGCGCCCCCAGCCTTCTCGAAGTGCAGGCCTCCGTCGACGAGGCCGCCGCCGAACTGGAAGAGCTGGCGGTGCGCTGCGAGGAGCTGACCGGGGCCCAGCACGAGGCCGTCGAACGGCGCAAGGAGTGCGCCGCGCTCGTCGAGGACGTGGGGGAGCGGCGCCGGGCCGCCGACCGGGAGAAGTCGGCCGTCGCCCAGCAGCTCGGCCGCCTCGCCGGACAGGCACGGGGCGCCGCGGGGGAGGCCGAGCGGTCCACCGCCGCCGCGGCCCGGGCGCAGGAGGCCCTCGACCGGGCGCTCGAAGAGGTCGGGGAACTCGCCGAGCGGCTCGCCGTCGCCGAGGAGATGCCGATCGAGGAGGAGCCCGACACCTCCGCCCGGGACCGGCTCGCCGCCGACGGAGCCAACGCCCGCCAGACCGAGATGGAGGCCCGCCTCCAGGCCCGTACGCACGAGGAACGGGTCAAGGGACTGGCCGGGCGGGCCGACTCGCTCGACCGGGCCGCCCGCGCCGAACGCGAGGCACGCGCGCGTGCCGAGCAGCGACGGGCCCGGCTGCGGCACGAGGCGGCCGTCGCCGAGGCCGTCGGCTCGGGTGCGCGGCAGCTGCTCGCGCACGTCGAGGTCTCCCTGGCCCGTGCCGACGAGGAGCGCACCGCCGCCGAGGCCGCGAAGGCCCGCCGGGAGCAGGAACTCGCCCGCGCCCGCACCGAGGGGCGCGATCTCAAGGCCGAGCTCGACAAGTTGACGGATTCGGTCCACCGCGGAGAGGTACTCGGCGCCGAGAAGCGGCTGCGCATCGAGCAGCTGGAGACCAAGGCGCTGGAGGAGCTGGGTGTCGAACCGGCCGGACTGGTGGCGGAGTACGGTCCGCACCAGCTCGTGCCGCCCTCGCCCCCCGCCGAGGGGGAGGAGCTGCCGGAGGACCCGGAGCACCCGCGCAACCGGCCCCGGCCGTATCTCCGGGCCGAGCAGGAGAAGCGCCTCAAGGCCGCCGAGCGTGCCTACCAGCAGCTCGGCAAGGTGAACCCGCTCGCCCTGGAGGAGTTCGCCGCGCTGGAGGAACGCCACCAGTTCCTCAGCGAGCAGCTCGAGGACCTCAAGAAGACCCGGGCGGATCTCCTGCAGGTGGTGAAGGAGGTCGACGAGCGGGTCGAGCAGGTCTTCACCGAGGCCTATCGCGACACGGCCCGGGAGTTCGAGGGCGTCTTCAGCCGGCTGTTCCCCGGCGGCGAGGGGCGGC
This sequence comes from Streptomyces tuirus, assembly GCF_014701095.1. Taxonomy (NCBI): domain Bacteria; kingdom Bacillati; phylum Actinomycetota; class Actinomycetes; order Kitasatosporales; family Streptomycetaceae; genus Streptomyces; species Streptomyces tuirus. Next base: position 5,455,228 of record NZ_AP023439.1, read on the forward strand.
TGATCCTGACCGACCCCGACAACATGCTCACCACGGGCGTGGACGTCGAGGCGCGTCCGCCGGGCAAGAAGGTCAAGCGGCTGTCGCTGCTCTCGGGCGGGGAACGGTCGCTGACCGCCGTGGCGATGCTCGTGTCGATCTTCAAGGCGCGGCCCAGCCCGTTCTACGTCATGGACGAGGTCGAGGCCGCCCTCGACGACACCAATCTCCAGCGGCTGATCCGGATCATGCAGGAGCTCCAGGAGGCCTCCCAGCTGATCGTGATCACCCACCAGAAGCGCACGATGGAGGTCGCCGACGCGCTCTACGGCGTCTCCATGCAGGGCGACGGTGTGTCGAAGGTCATCAGCCAGCGCCTGCGCTAGACACGTGTGGTCTACACCGGTCTCACCTGCGGCCCTTCACTACTTCAACACTTGAACACACAGCCACCACACCCCTGGCTCAGATCCAGAGTGATTGCCCTATTGACTTCGAAACTTGAAGGCATAGTCTCTGCAACGTTGCTTTTACCTTCAGGTACCTTCAGGTGGACCTCGAAGGGCTGATTCCCCTCCGGCAGCGTTGCCGGTGGCCCGAGGAGTACACGTGACCAGCACAGCGCAGGCACCCCAGTCAGGAGCCAGGACGGCTCACCCCGATCATCTCGGGCACGTCATCTTCATCGCGGCGGCGGCCGCGATGGGCGGTTTCCTCTTCGGCTACGACAGCTCCGTGATCAACGGCGCCGTCGAGGCCATCCGCGGCCGCTACGACGTCGGCTCCGCAGCCCTGGCCCAGGTCATCGCCATCGCCCTCATCGGCTGCGCCGTCGGCGCAGCCACCGCCGGCCGTATAGCCGACCGCATCGGCCGTATCCGGTGCATGCAGATCGCCGCGGTCCTCTTCACGGTCAGCGCCGTCGGCTCGGCGCTGCCCTTCGCCCTGTGGGACCTCGCCTTCTGGCGCGTCGTCGGCGGCTTCGCCATCGGCATGGCCTCCGTGATCGGCCCGGCCTACATCGCCGAGGTCGCCCCGCCCGCCTACCGCGGCCGGCTCGGCTCCTTCCAGCAGGCCGCGATCGTCATCGGCATCGCCGTGTCGCAGCTGGTCAACTGGGGCCTGCTGAACGCCGCCGACGGCGACCAGCGCGGCAAGCTGATGGGCCTGGAGGCCTGGCAGGTCATGCTCGGCGTCATGGTCATCCCGGCCGTCCTCTACGGGCTGCTCTCCTTCGCCATCCCCGAGTCCCCGCGCTTCCTGATCTCCGTCGGCAAGCACGAGCGCGCCCGGGAGATCCTCGCCGAGGTCGAGGGCAAGGACGTCGACCTGGACGCCCGTGTCGCCGAGATCGAGGGCGCCATGAAGAGCGAGCACAAGTCGAGCTTCAAGGACCTGCTCGGCGGCAGCTTCTTCTTCAAGCCGATCGTCTGGGTCGGCATCGGCCTGTCGGTCTTCCAGCAGTTCGTCGGCATCAACGTCGCGTTCTACTACTCCTCGACGCTGTGGCAGTCGGTCGGCGTCGACCCCGCCGACTCGTTCTTCTACTCCTTCACCACGTCGATCATCAACATCGTCGGCACCGTCGTCGCGATGATCTTCGTCGACCGTATCGGACGCAGGCCGCTCGCGATCATCGGCTCGGTCGGCATGGTCGTCGGCCTGGCGCTGGAGGCCTGGGCGTTCTCGTACCACCTCGTCGACGGCAAGCTGCCGGCCGCGCAGGGCTGGATCGCCCTGATCGCCGCGCACCTCTTCGTCCTCTTCTTCGCCCTGTCCTGGGGCGCGGTCGTCTGGGTCATGCTCGGCGAGATGTTCCCGAACCGGATCCGTGCCGCCGCGCTGGGCGTGGCCGCCGCCGCGCAGTGGATCGCCAACTGGGCCATCACCGCGAGCTTCCCGTCGCTGGCCGACTGGAACCTCTCCGCGACGTACGTGATCTACACCGCGTTCGCCGCGCTGTCGATCCCGTTCGTCCTGAAGTTCGTCAAGGAGACCAAGGGCAAGGCCCTGGAGGAGATGGGCTAGGCCCGTCCCGAGACTCGGGGGGAAGGGCCAAAGTCCCCGCTGCCCCTCTCCCCGTAACCCGCCGCCGCCCCGGTTCGGCCACTGCCCGAGCCGGGGCGGCGGTCTGTCGTCTCACCAGATCAGCAGGCCGCCGTCGATCATCCGGGCGTGCAGGGCGGCCACCTCCAGGTTCCGCAGCCGCCGCACCAGCCCCGCCCGGTGCCCCGCCAGTCCGCGCGGTCGCCGCGTGTTCTCGGCGATCGAATCGAGGTGATCGCGCAGCAGCGCCACCTCGCGCAGGAACTCCGCGACCTCCTCCGCCTCGATCTCCAGGTCGTCGTCGGCCGGCACCGGCAGGAACCGGGCGCCCAGCGCGCGCACCGGCTCCGATCCCCACACCGTGCGGCGCCAGGACCCGAACCCGGCCGAGTCGTCGCGCCCCTCGGGGACGTCGAGGATCCGCCACTGCCCGTCCGGCTCGCGCAGGAACACGTCGACCGAGAGGCTCATGGCGCCAGTGGATCGCCACGGAGCGGCGGCCGGCCATCGGATTTCCGCGCTCGTCAGCTCCCCAGCCGCGGCAGCACCTGCTCGCAGAACAGCTGCAGACTCCGCCACCCCTCCTCCACCGGCATCCCGCCCGCCAGGGGGTGCAGCACGTAGGAATCCTGCCCGAGGGCCACGCACGCGTCCGGGGTGAGGATCCGGTACACGCCCTCCGCGCGCAGGTCCTCGACCGTCGTCGCGGCCGACTTCACCGCCGAGCGCACCCCGCCCGACTGCCAGGAGGCGTACGTCCGCGCCTCGTGCAGGAAGTGCTGCCCGTACCGCGCCCAGGCCCGGTCCGGGTCCTCGGCCACGTGCAGCAGGGGTGTCTCGGCGGCGGGCATCATCACCCAGCCCTCGGTGCCGTACTCGACCAGCAGTTCCTTGTAGTACGCCTCCAGCTCCGGCAGGTGCGCGCTGGGGAAGAAGGGCAGGCCGAGGCGGGCGGCGCGCCGGGCGGCGGCCCTGGAGGAGCCGCCCACCAGGAGCAGCGGATGCGGGTCGGTGAAGGGGCGCGGGGTGACGCGGACGGTGCGGCCGCGGTAGGAGAAGGGCTCGCCGGTCCACGCCTTCAGCAGGGTCTCCAGCAGCTCGTCCTGGAGCGTACCGCGCCGGGCGAAGTCCACGCCGAAGAGGTCGTACTCCTCCGGCCGGTACCCGATCCCGGCGACCGTCACCAGCCGGCCGTTGCTCAGCAGGTCCAGCACCGCCATCTCCTCGGCCAGCCGCAGCGGGTCGTGCAGCGGGCCGATGATCGCCGAGACGGTGACGGCGACCCGCCGGGTGGCGCCGAAGACCGCCCCCGCGAAGACGAACGGCGACGGCAGCCAGTTGTTGTCCGCCCCGTGGTGCTCCTCCGTCTGCACGGTGCTCACGCCCCGGTCATCGGCGTACGCGGCCATCTCCAGGGCCGCCCGGTACCGGGCGCCGAGCTCGGCGGGGGTCGCCCCGGGAGCGACGAGGTTGAAGCGTACGACCGTGACGGGCATGGCGGCGTCTCCCTCCACCGGGCGGGGTGTCCGGGGGACGTTAGCTGACGCGGCGTCAGACATCCAGGGGTGTGGAGATCCGGCGCCGCCCGGCCCTCCGGCGCGGTGCGAGCAGGGTGACCCGGGGCCCCATGGCTGATACTGGACGCGTTATGGACATCGTCATCCTTGCTGTAGTCATCGCCGTGGTCGTGCTCGGCGCGCTCGGCGGGCTCATCGTCGGCAGCCGGCGCAAGAAGCAGCTGCCCCCGCCCCCGCCCGCAGCGCCCGACATCACCGCCCCACCGGCCGAGCCGCACGTCGGCGACGAGGCCGAGACGCCGCGGGAGGAACCGCGGCGCACGATAGAGGAGGTGGATCTCCCGGACGGCTCGGCTCCGGTCGTAGTCGAGGAGCCGCCCGCCGAAGCTCCCGAGATCGAGATCCCGGAACCCACCGCCGGCCGCCTGGTCCGGCTGCGGACCCGGCTCTCCCGCTCGCAGAACGCCCTCGGCAAGGGCCTGCTCACGCTGCTGTCGCGTGAGCACCTCGACGAGGACACCTGGGAGGAGATCGAGGACACGCTGCTCACCGCCGACGTCGGCGTGCAGCCCACCCAGGAACTGGTCGAGCGGCTGCGCGAGCGCGTGAAGGTGCTCGGCACCCGCACCCCCGAGGAACTGCGCACCCTGCTGCGCGAGGAACTGATCACGCTGGTCGGCCGCGACATGGACCGCGCGGTCAAGACCGAGCCGGAGGACCGCAAGCCGGGCATCGTGATGGTCGTCGGCGTCAACGGCACCGGCAAGACCACCACCACCGGCAAGCTCGCCCGCGTCCTGGTGGCCGACGGCCAGAGCGTCGTCCTCGGCGCCGCCGACACCTTCCGTGCCGCCGCCGCCGACCAGCTCCAGACCTGGGGCGAGCGCGTCGGCGCCCACACCGTGCGCGGGCCGGAGGCCGGCGACCCGGCGTCCGTCGCCTTCGACGCGGTCAAGGAGGGCAAGGAGATGGGCGCGAACGTCGTGCTCATCGACACCGCCGGCCGCCTGCACACCAAGACCGGCCTCATGGACGAGCTCGGCAAGGTCAAGCGGGTCGTGGAGAAGCACGCCCCCGTCGACGAGGTGCTGCTCGTCCTGGACGCCACCACCGGCCAGAACGGCCTGGTCCAGGCCCGGGTCTTCGCCGAGGTCGTCGACATCACCGGCATCGTGCTGACCAAGCTGGACGGCACGGCCAAGGGCGGCATCGTGGTCGCGGTCCAGCGCGAGCTGGGCGTCCCGGTCAAGCTCATCGGGCTCGGCGAGGGCGCGGACGACCTGGCGCCGTTCGAGCCGGAGGCGTTCGTTGACGCCCTTATCGGCGAGTGAGCTCGGCACTCACCGAGGATTCATCCACGAAAGTCATAGGTGCACGGCGAAGCGCCCGCCCCCGGGATCCAGATCGGGGCCGGGCGCTTCGCCGTGTCCGTCCCTGCTGCCTAGGCCCGCGACCGGTGGGCCACGTACGCCAGCGTGCCCAGCACCAGACGGGCCTCCGGCGGGCGGGACGCCGAGTCCAGGGCGGGGGAGCGGAGCCAGCGCACCGGGCCGAGACCGCCGCGGTCGGAGGGCGGCGCCGTGATGTGCGCGCCCGGGCCGAGGCCGCGCAGGTCGAGGGAGTCCGGGTCGTCCCAGCCCATGCGGTACAGCAGGCCGGGCAGATCGGCGGCGGCGCCGGGAGCGACGAAGAAGTGGGCGCGGCCGTCCGGCGTCGCCGCGACCGGGCCGACGGGCAGGCCCATGCGCTCCAGCCGGGCCAGCGCGCGGCGGCCGGCGGGCTCGGCCACCTCGATGACGTCGAACGCCCGGCCGACCGGCAGCATCACCGAGGCGCCGGGGAACTCGCCCCACGCCCGGGTCACGTCGTCCAGCGTCGCCCCGGCCGCGAGCACCGGCGCGAAGTCCAGCGGGTGCGCGCCCGGCGCCGGGCAGTCGTCATGGCCGCAGGAGCAGGCGCCCGCCGAGGCCCGGGCGCCCGGCACCACGTCCCAGCCCCACAGTCCGGTGTACTCGGCCACCGCCGTGCCGTCCGACGTACGGCTGCGGCGGCGTGATCCGGTCCGGATGTCGCGCATGCCCCGGCTGATGCCGATCGTGAAGCCCATGCCCCCTCCAACGGGTCCGACGCAGCGGTGGTTACGCTGCGGACGCGATGCGTGACTCTCCGTTTCCGCCTTCCCGGCGGCGGTCGGTTCATACAGCGCCCGGATGTGCCCAGGGTGGCGTGCCCGACGACGCGCGCCCCCGAATGCATCGCTGCACCCGCTCCTGGTTGTGCTGTGTCAAGTGAATCGCGCGTAGCCGTACGTGAGTTCATTCGAAGGGGTGGCGAATGGTGGCGTTTCCGTGTGAGCCATAGCTGGACGGGTGATCGTAGGATTACTTTGTGTGCACGAGTCCTGGGGGCACATGCGCTCGTGGGTATGCCGGAGGCAAGTCGTCATTCCGTTCGAAGGGTGACAAGGGCCGGACGGACGGCCGTACGAACCGGCATGCTGATAGGGCTTGGCGCACTCGGCGACAAGTGGTCTCAGGGATGGGGGCGTTCCAGTGAGCGGCAACGGCGGAAGCGGAACGAACGCTGCGGGCGCGACGCACGCTGACAAGCGCCCGAACGAGCTGCTCACCTCCTGGTTCGTGCGCAGCGGCTGGTCCAAGGGCGAGTTCGCCCGTCAGGTCAACCGCAGGGCACGCCAGTTGGGCGCCAACCACATCTCCACGGACACCTCGCGCGTGCGCCGCTGGCTCGACGGAGAGAACCCCCGCGAGCCGATCCCGAGGATCCTGTCCGAGCTGTTCTCGGAGCGCTTCGGCGTCGTCGTCTCCGTCGAGGACCTGGGGCTGCGCACCGCGCGCCAGTCACCTTCCGCGACCGGCGTCGACCTGCCCTGGACGGGCCCGCAGACGGTGGCCCTGCTCAGCGAGTTCTCGCGCAGCGACCTGATGCTGGCGCGGCGCGGCTTCCTCGGGAGCTCGCTGGTGCTGTCTGCGGGCCCGGCCCTCATCGAGCCCATGCAGCGCTGGCTCGTCCCCTCGCCCGCGGCCCCGAGATCCGCACCCGAGCCCGCGGGCGGCTCCGGCCGCGCCCGCGGCCGCCTCTCCAAGCCGGAGCTGGACCTCCTGGAGTCCACGACGGTGATGTTCCGGCAGTGGGACGCCCAGTGCGGCGGCGGCCTGCGCCGCAAGGCGGTCGTCGGGCAGCTGCACGAGGTGACCGACCTCCTCCAGGAGCCCCAGCCGGAGTCCACCACCCGCCGCCTGTTCAAGGTCGCCGCCGAACTCGCCGAGCTGGCCGGCTGGATGTCGTACGACATCGGGCTCCAGCCGACCGCGCAGAAGTACTTCGTCCTCGCCCTGCACGCCGCCAAGGAGGCGGGCGACCGGCCCCTCGGCTCCTACGTGCTGTCCAGCATGAGCCGCCAGATGATCCACCTCGGCCGACCCGACGACGCGCTGGAGCTGATCCACCTCGCGCAGTACGGCAGCCGGGACTGCGCGAGTCCGCGCACCCAGTCGATGCTGTATGCGATGGAGGCCCGCGCCTACGCGAACATGGGGCAGCCCGGCAAGTGCAAGCGGGCGGTCCGGATGGCCGAGGACACCTTCTCCGAGGCCGACGAGTGGGACGAGCCGGACCCCGACTGGATCCGCTTCTTCTCCGAGGCCGAGCTGCACGGCGAGAACTCCCACTCCTACCGCGACCTGGCCTACGTCGCCGGGCGCAGCCCCACCTACGCCTCGCTGGCCGAGCCCCTGATGAGCCGGGCGGTCGAGCTCTTCGCCGAGGACGACGAGCACCAGCGGTCGTACGCGCTGAACCTGATCGGCATGGCCACGGTCCATCTCCTCCAGCGCGAGCCCGAGCGGAGCACGGTCTTCGCCACCGAGGCCATGCGGGTCGCCAAGAAGGTCCGCTCCGAGCGGGTGAACACCCGTATCCGCAAGACGGTCGACACCGCCGCCCGCGACTTCGGCGACCTGGGTGAGGTCGTCGACCTCACCGAGCGGCTCTCCGCCGAGCTGCCCGAGACCGCCGAGGCGGTCTGACAAGCCGCACCACCCAGAACCCCGGCCGCGGCCGGCCCTCCCGAACTGCCCGACTCGGCTCCCCCATGCCAGGTCATCGGAAGGCCGACCGCGGCCGGTCTGTGTTCCCCCGGCTGTCTGAAAGCCGAAGGTTGCGCCACGATAACGATCAGATCGTCCGCAATCCGGCAGTTCATCGACGCGTAACACAGAAGGCGCCTTCGTCACGGTCGCGAAACAACGAGGGGCTTCGACCGAAACCGCGCTGCGCCAATCTCGTGGCGCATAACCGGCCCGCCCCTCAATCCGCTCGAGGCTTCGCCCGCACGGGGCCGTACACATGACGAGGAGACGCCGATGGCACCAGCCATCACCCTTGCCGCAGAGGCTCCCAAGCTCTCTGCCGCGAACACAGGGTTCATGCTCATCTGTTCCGCCCTGGTGATGCTCATGACCCCGGGTCTTGCCTTCTTCTACGGAGGCATGGTCCGCGTCAAGAGCACCCTGAACATGCTGATGATGAGCTTCATCAGCCTCGGGATCGTCACCATCCTGTGGGTGCTGTACGGCTTCTCCATGGCGTTCGGCACCGACTCCGGCAGCCTCATCGGCTGGAACTCCGACTGGGTCGGTCTCGGCAACATCGGACTGACGGAGCTGTGGCCCGGCTACACCATCCCGGTGTTCGTGTTCCTGGTCTTCCAGCTGATGTTCGCGATCATCACGCCCGCCCTGATCAGCGGCGCCCTCGCGGACCGCGTGAAGTTCAGCGCCTGGGCGCTGTTCATCGCCCTGTGGGTCACGGTCGTCTACTTCCCCGTCGCCCACTGGGTCTGGGGCGCCGGCGGCTGGGCCTTCGAGCTGGGCGTCATCGACTTCGCCGGTGGTACGGCGGTGCACATCAACGCGGGTGCCGCGGCGCTCGGCGTGATCCTCGTCATCGGCAAGCGCGTCGGCTTCAAGAAGGACCCGATGCGCCCGCACAGCCTGCCGCTGGTCATGCTCGGCGCCGGTCTGCTGTGGTTCGGCTGGTTCGGCTTCAACGCCGGCTCCTGGCTGGGCAACGACGACGGCGTCGGCGCGCTGATGTTCGTCAACACACAGGTCGCCACCGCCGCCGCCATGCTGGCCTGGCTCATCTACGAGAAGATCCGCCACGGCGCGTTCACCACGCTCGGTGCCGCCTCCGGCGCCGTCGCGGGCCTGGTCGCCATCACCCCGGCCGGCGGTGCCGTCACCCCGCTCGGCGCGATCGCGGTCGGCGCCGTCGCCGGTGTGCTGTGCGCCATGGCCGTCGGCCTGAAGTACAGGTTCGGCTACGACGACTCCCTCGACGTCGTCGGCGTGCACCTGGTCGGCGGTGTCGCCGGCTCCCTGCTGATCGGCCTCTTCGCCAGCGGCAAGGGCCAGTCCACCGTCGAGGGCCTCTTCTACGGCGGCGGCCTGACCCAGTTCTGGAAGCAGTGCGCCGGTGTCTTCGCGGTGCTGGCCTACTCCCTGGTCGTCTCCGCGATCCTCGCCTTCATCCTCGACAAGACCATGGGCATGAGGGTCCCCGAGGACGACGAGATCACCGGCATCGACCAGGCCGAGCACGCCGAGACCGCATACGACTTCAGCGGTGCCGGTGGCGGTGCCGCCAGGACCGCCGCAGCCGCGGCCGCCGTGGGCAGCGCCGAGAGCAAGAAGGTGGACGCATGAAGCTCATCACCGCCGTCGTGAAGCCGCACCGGCTCGACGAGATCAAGGAGGCCCTCCAGGCCTTCGGAGTACACGGCCTGACGGTCACCGAGGCCAGCGGTTACGGTCGGCAGCGGGGCCACACCGAGGTCTACCGCGGTGCCGAGTACACCGTCGACCTGGTCCCCAAGATCCGCATCGAGGTCCTGGTCGAGGACGACGACGCCGAACAGCTGATCGACGTGGTGGTCAAGGCGGCCCGCACCGGCAAGATCGGTGACGGCAAGGTCTGGTCGATCCCGGTCGAGACGGCCGTACGGGTCAGGACCGGCGAGCGCGGTCCCGACGCGCTCTGAAGGCCCGCAGAGCAGACGAACGGAACAGGAGCCACCGGGTGACGAGTACGGACGTGCAGAAGGAAGCAGAGGACTCGGGACCCAGCGGCTACGCGGCGGCCCGGCTGCGTCTCCTCACCGAGGAGACGCGGTCCGGGCCGCCGCGCCGTACGGCCCTGGCCGGCCTCACGGACCAGTGGCTCACCGGACTGTTCGCCGCGGGCTCCGAGGGGCTGCGCGGAGTCTCTCTCGTCGCCGTCGGCGGCTACGGACGGGGTGAGCTGTCCCCGCGCAGCGACCTCGACCTGCTCCTGCTGCACGACGGCGGCGACCCCAAGGCGGTCGCGGCCCTCGCCGACCGGCTCTGGTACCCCGTCTGGGACCTGGGCCTGGACCTGGACCACTCCGTCCGCACCCCTGCCGAGGCCCGCAAGACCGCCGCCGAGGACCTCAAGGTGCAGCTCGGCCTGCTGGACGCCCGGCACATCGCCGGCGACCTCGGCCTCACCGCGTCCCTGCGCACGACCGTCCTGGCCGACTGGCGCAACCAGGCGCCCAAGCGCCTCCCCGAACTCCAGGCACTGTGCGCCGAACGCGCCGAGCGCCAAGGCGAGTTGCAGTACCTGCTGGAGCCCGACCTGAAGGAGGCCCGCGGCGGGCTGCGCGACGCCACCGCGCTGCGCGCCGTCGCCGCCTCCTGGCTCGCCGACGCCCCGCGCGAGGGCCTCGCCGACGCCCGGCGCCGGCTCCTCGACGTCCGGGACGCCCTGCACCTGACCACCGGGCGCGCCACCGACCGGCTCGCCCTCCAGGAACAGGACCAGGTGGCCGCCGAGCTCGGCCTGCTCGACGCGGACACCCTGCTCCGGCAGGTCTACGAAGCGGCGCGGCTCGTCTCGTACGCCAGTGACGTCACCTGGCGCGAGGTGGGGCGGGTCCTGCGCTCACGCGCCGTGCGGCCCCGGCTGCGCGCCATGCTGGGCGGCGGGAAACCGCCCGGCGAGCGTTCCCCGCTGGCCGAGGGCGTGGTGGAGCAGGACGGCGAGGTGGTGCTCGCCCGCGCCGCGCGCCCCGAGCGCGACCCCGTGCTGCCCTTGCGCGCCGCGGCCGCCGCCGCGCAGGCCGGACTCCCGCTCTCCCTGCACGCCGTACGGCGCCTGGCGGCCACCGTGCGCCCGTTGCCCACACCCTGGCCCGCCGAGGCACGCGAACAGCTGGTCACCCTGCTCGGCTCGGGCCGCCCCACCATCGACGTCTGGGAGGCGCTGGAGGCCGAAGGGCTGATCACCCGGCTGCTGCCCGACTGGGAGCGGGTCCGCTGCCGCCCGCAGCGCAACGCCGTACACCTGTGGACCGTCGACCGGCACCTGATCGAGACCGCGGTGTGCGCCTCCGAGTTCACCCGCCGGGTCAGCCGCCCCGACCTGCTGCTGGTCGCCGCGCTGCTGCACGACATCGGAAAGGGCTGGCCCGGCGACCACTCCGTGGCCGGCGAGATCATCGCCAAGGACGTGGCCGCCCGGATCGGCTTCGACCGCCACGACGTGACCGTCGTCGCCACCCTCGTACGGCACCACCTCCTGCTCATCGACACCGCCACCCGGCGCGACCTGGAGGACCCGGCCACCGTGCGCTCCGTCGCCGAGGCCGTCGTCTCCCAGGGCACGCTGGAGCTGCTGCACGCCCTCACCGAGGCCGACGCGCTCGCCACCGGCCCGGCCGCATGGTCGTCCTGGCGCGGCTCGCTCGTCGCCGACCTGGTCGGACGGGTCTCGGCCGTGCTCGCGGGCGATGCCCCGGACGAACCCGAGGAGGCCGCGCCCACCGCCGAGCAGGAGCGGCTCGCCCTGGAGGCGGCGGCGACGGGCAGCCCGGTGCTCTCGCTGCGGGCCCAGACCGAGCCGCCCGCCGGTCAGGAGCCGTCCGGCGACCCCGAGCCGCTCGGCGTGGAGCTGCTCATCGCCGTACCCGACCAGCCCGGGGTGCTGCCCGCGGTAGCCGGTGTCCTGGCCATGCACCGGCTGACCGTCCGCACCGCCGAGCTGCGCTCCCTGGACCTCCCGGACGGCGTCGACGGCTCCGTGCTGCTGCTGGACTGGCGGGTCGCCGCCGAGTACGGCTCGCTGCCGCAGGCCGCCCGGCTGCGCTCGGACCTGGTCCGGGCCCTGGACGGCTCCCTGGACATCGCCGGCCGCCTCGCCGAACGGGACGCGGCCTATCCGCGCCGCCGGGGCGTGGTCGCCCCCGCGGCCCGGGTGTCCGTCCACCCGGCCGCCTCCCGGCTGGCCACGGTCATCGAGGTGCGCTCACAGGACGCCCCCGGCCTGCTGTTCCGCATCGGACGGGCCCTGGAGGACGCGAGCGTGCGGGTGCGCAGCGCGCATGTCTCGACCCTCGGCGCCAACGCCGTCGACGCCTTCTATGTGACCGGTCCGGAGGGCGCGCCGCTGCCCGGGGACGAGGCGGCGTCGGTGGCGCGGAAGCTGGAGGAGACACTGCGTGGGTGAGGCCGACCCGGCGACTTGTCACGCCGGGATACCCTGGAGGGCGATTCCCTGTAGCCACCGACCCTGAGGACCGCGAGCGCCGTGTTCGATACTCTTTCCGATCGCCTCTCAGCGACCTTCAAGAACCTGCGCGGCAAGGGACGGCTCTCCGAGGCGGACATCGACGCCACGGCGCGCGAGATCCGGATCGCGCTCCTCGAGGCGGACGTGGCGCTTCCCGTCGTCCGGACGTTCATCAAGAACGTCAAGGAGCGCGCCCTCGGCGCCGAGGTCAGCAAGGCGCTGAACCCCGCCCAGCAGGTCCTCAAGATCGTCAACGACGAGCTCGTCACCATCCTCGGCGGCGAGACCCGGCGTCTGCGCTTCGCCAAGCAGCCCCCCACCGTGATCATGCTGGCGGGTCTGCAGGGTGCCGGTAAGACCACCCTCGCGGGCAAGCTCGGCCGCTGGCTCAAGGAGCAGGGCCACTCCCCGATCCTCGTCGCCGCCGACCTCCAGCGCCCGAACGCGGTCAACCAGCTGAGCGTCGTCGCCGAGCGCGCCGGTGTCGCGGTCTACGCCCCCGAGCCGGGCAACGGCGTGGGCGACCCGGTGAAGGTCGCCAAGGACTCCATCGAGCACGCGAAGAGCAAGGTCCACGACATCGTGATCGTGGACACCGCCGGCCGCCTCGGCATCGACCAGGAGATGATGCAGCAGGCCGCGGACATCCGCGACGCCGTCTCCCCGGACGAGATCCTGTTCGTCGTCGACGCGATGATCGGCCAGGACGCCGTCAACACGGCCGAGGCCTTCCGCGACGGCGTCGGCTTCGACGGCGTGGTGCTCTCCAAGCTCGACGGTGACGCCCGCGGCGGTGCCGCCCTGTCGATCCGGCAGATCACCGGCAAGCCGATCATGTTCGCGTCGAACGGCGAGAAGCTCGACGACTTCGACGCGTTCCACCCTGACCGGATGGCCTCCCGCATCCTCGACATGGGTGACCTCCTCACCCTGATTGAGCAGGCGGAGAAGACGTTCAGCCAGGAAGAGGCCGAGAAGATGGCCTCCAAGCTGGCGTCCAAGAAGGGCCAGGACTTCACCCTGGACGACTTCCTGGCCCAGATGGAGCAGGTCCGCAAGATGGGCTCCATCTCCAAGCTGCTCGGCATGCTCCCGGGCATGGGCCAGATGAAGGACCAGATCAACAACCTCGACGAGCGGGACGTCGACCGCACGGCCGCCATCATCAAGTCGATGACCCCGGCCGAGCGCCAGGAGCCGACGATCATCAACGGCTCGCGCCGCGCCCGTATCGCCAGGGGCTCCGGCGTCGAGGTCAGCGCGGTCAAGAACCTGGTCGAGCGGTTCTTCGAGGCCCGCAAGATGATGTCCCGCATGGCCCAGGGCGGCGGCATGCCCGGGATGCCGGGGATGCCCGGCATGGGCGGCGGCCCCGGCCGCACCAAGAAGCAGCCGAAGAAGGCCAAGGGCAAGCAGCGCTCCGGCAACCCGATGAAGCGCAAGCAGCAGGAGCAGGAAGAGGCCGCCCGCCGGGCCGCCGCGGCCGAGGGCGGCGGCGCCTTCGGACTGCCGCAGCAGGGCGGCAAGGACTTCGAACTCCCCGACGAGTTCAAGAAGTTCATGGGCTGACACCCCGTCCGAACCGCACCGAGGGCGCCCCTTCCTGTCCGGAAGGGGCGCCCTCGGTCGTGAGCCGGCGGCTCGCAGGTCAGCCGTTCGGGAACTTCCAGATGTACGGCTCGCCGTCCTCCTCGGCCCAGTGGACCTCGACGCTCTTGGCGTTCGCCGGGATCACGTACGTCTCGCAGAACACATGGCTCTCGCCCTGCTTCCAGCGGTCCACGTCGTACGGGTCCTCGCAGCCCGCCGCGTCCTCGGAGGCGCCGATGAGGACGGTACCGCGCTGCCCGTCGGCGAAGACCGTGGTGCCGTCGTGCACATCGGAACCGTCGGTGAGGGCGGGCCCGCTCGTGTGCGTGTACTTCAGGTGCGCGACGGCCAGCACCTTGCCCTTGACCTTGTCGGGCTCCGAGACGGCCTTCGCCGCCTCCGCCTCGGTGCCTACGTCGACCTTCTGTGCCAGCACCTGGTAGGTGACCTCACCCGGGTCCTCCGCGACCTTGCCCGTCGCGCTCTCGCCGGTCCCCATCTCGCCGCCGGAGGTGGGCTCCGGCGACGGCGAGGTCTTGGCCTGGGCGGTGCCCGTGCTCTTCGCGTCGGCGGTGTCGTCGCCGCCTCCGCAGCCGGTGAGCGTCAGAGCGAGAACGGCGACGGGCGCGACGAGGCGCAGCGCGGTCTGGTGGTGCGGCACAGCAGCTCCTGTATGCAGATGTGTAGGTCCCCCGAGCGGTGGATCACATTAGGCGTTCATGATCCACCCGGTGTAACCAAAAGCAGCCCGTGGTGCTTTTTTCACACTGTTCACACCTGCATCGGAAATGCGTTCGTCAGGGTGTCCGGGCGATCAGATACCGGAACACGTTCGGCATCCACACCGTCCCGTCCGGCCGCTGATGCGGATGCAGGGCCTCGGTCAGCTCCTTGTCCACCTGCACCTGGTCCGTCGCCGTCGTCGCCGCGTCGAACAGTCCCGTCGATTTCAGGCCGCGGACCGCGCTGTCCACGTCGGCGTATCCGAAGGGGCACGCCACCCGCCCCGACCCGTCCGGCCTGAGACCGGCCCGCTGGGCGACGTCCTCCAGGTCGTCGCGGCAGGCCGGGCGCCAGCTGCCCGCATGGCGCAGCGGCTCCGCCAGTTTCGCGGCCACCCGCATCACGGACGCCGTGGCACACCGCTCCGGAGGGCCCCAGCCGGCCAGCACCACGGCCGCACCGCGCTGGGTGAGGGGTGCGGCCTCCGTAAGCAGCCCGCCGAGCCCCTCCGAGTCGCCCGCGAGGCACCCGATGGGTTCGAAGGCGGTCACCAGGGTGTATCCGGAAGCGCCCGGCACCGCGGTGTCCCGGGGCGAGCCGTCGACCAGCCGGATGTCCGGCCGCGCACGCGTACCCGGCGTCTCGGGCAGCAGCCGCTCCCGCGCCAGGGCCATTCTTTCGGGGGAGACGTCGACACCGGTGACCGCCGCTCCCCGCGCGGCGGCCATCAGCAGGGAGAGTCCGGAACCGCAGCCGAGGCCGAGCAGCCGGGTGGCGGGACCCACTTCCAGTCGCTCGTAGACGGCCTCGTAGAGCGGTACGAGCATTCTCTCCTGGATCTCGGACCAGTCACGCGCGCGTGCACGCAGGTCCACGCGGGGTACGGCCCCCGCGTGAGGCAGGTGCTGCCGCACGAGCGTAGGTGTCATAAGTAAGCGCCCCAATCCGCCGAGAGTTGCCTCTTGCCCGATTCCATGGCCCCCGTGAAGTGCGCTCGCACTACCCCCGTATGCCAGGAAACTCCCCCCTCGACCTGTCGTCCAGTGGAATGGGGCAGGGCTTATGAGTTGTCATGTGCCTATGGCGAGATTTCACATTCCGGCAACCTGGGCCCGTGACATCCCGCCATGACAAGGCACTCGCCGATCACGCGGTGACCGTGCGGTGTCCGGTCGCCGAGGACGGGTCGGTGCCGGACGCCGACGATGTACCCGGTAACGTCGCGGCCGTCGCAGGCGCTTACGGAGTAAGGGCCCTGGGGGTGCGGGGCGACCGAAACGCCTCTTGCGCATCAGCCGGACCTCTGCCGACCCGGCGCGCGGGCATTCTCCACGCGCCGATCGAGGGGGTGGCCCGAAGGGCCTCGGTTGAGGGTGGTGGCGAGAGACGGGCGGGCGTACGCGGGACTACGCACCACCTTGTGGTGAGCTGTGAGGCTTATCCACAGATCTGCGCACCCGCCCTCGTCGGGACGCATCAGAGGCAACTGACGGGTACGTGCAAATTATTTGGGATGGCCCGGAATCGGAACACTGGGGCACCCCGGCTCGTTGTCATTACGTGAGCACGACACAGACACCACCTGTACTCGCCGCAGAGCTGGCACAGGCGTGGGCCGATATTCAGCGGTACCACCCCGAGTTGCCCGACCTTGCCGCGCCAGAGTCCCTGATCGGGGAGTCGTCGTCCGCGTGCGGTCACGAGCTCTCCTTCGAGCGACTGCTCCATGAGGCAGTCCATGGCATCGCCGCCTCGCGCGGCGTCCGCGACACCTCCCGTGCCGGCCGCTACCACAACCGCAGATTCCTCGCGATCGCCGAGGAGCTGGGCCTGGACCACCCCGAGGAACCGCATCCCAGCAGCGGGTTCTCCCTGGTCACGCTCACCCCCGAGGCGAAGCGGCGCTACCGCCCGACGATGGAGCGCCTCCAGCGCGCCCTGAAGGCACACACCGCCGCGACTTCCTCCGACACCTCCCGCACCTTCCGGGGACCGGCCGCCCGGCACGGCTCCTCCGGTGGCGGCGTACGCGTCAAGGCCGTCTGTGACTGCGGCCGCAACGTCCGCGTCGTCC
Source organism: Streptomyces tuirus (assembly GCF_014701095.1). Lineage (NCBI taxonomy): Bacteria > Bacillati > Actinomycetota > Actinomycetes > Kitasatosporales > Streptomycetaceae > Streptomyces > Streptomyces tuirus. The sequence goes on from NZ_AP023439.1 coordinate 5,471,770, forward strand.
CGTCGGTCCTCGCCCAGGCCCCCATCGTCTGCGGCGGCTGCGGCAAGCCGTTCCGGATCCCGGACGTCGTGGGAGCGGTAGCGAGCTGACGTCCCGCACCGGCATCTCGTGGCTGCCGGTCCAAGACGCACGGCTCGGGCCGTGACGCGCACCCGACGTACCCCATTCACGCCGGGTGCGCTCTCGGCATGCCCGCACGGCGGCCCGGGGCCCGGGCCCGGAGCGACCCACCGGGTGTGGCACAATGGCTAGCTGTACTCGACAGTCGCACAGGAACCCTCTCGCCTCCGGCTGACGCGTCCATCGGGCACTCGGGTACCGCAAATCCCCACGCGGCATTTCCGCCGTGCCCAATCACGTCAAAACCAGGAGAACCCACTCCCGTGGCAGTCAAGATCAAGCTGAAGCGTCTGGGCAAGATCCGTTCGCCTCACTACCGCATCGTCGTCGCCGACTCCCGTACCCGCCGTGACGGCCGGGCCATCGAGGAGATCGGCAAGTACCACCCGACGTACAACCCGTCGGTGATCGAGGTCGACGCCGAGCGTGTGGCGTACTGGCTCGGTGTCGGCGCCCAGCCGACCGAGCCCGTGATGGCCATCCTCAAGAAGACCGGCGACTGGCAGAAGTTCAAGGGCGAGCCCGCCCCGGCTCCGCTGCTGACGCAGCCGGAGAAGCCCGCGCGCCCGTCGTTCGAGGCCATCGGCGGCGACGACGAGGGCAAGGGTGAGGCGATCACCCAGAAGAAGAAGGCCGAGAAGAAGGACGAGGCCGCCGAGTCCGCTTCGACCGAGGCCTGAGCATGCTCGAGGAGGCTCTCGAGCACCTCGTGAAGGGCATCGTCGACAACCCCGACGATGTGCAGGTCGCCTCGCGCAACCTGCGCCGCGGTCGCGTGCTCGAGGTCCGGGTCCACCCGGACGACCTCGGCAAGGTGATCGGCCGCAACGGCCGCACCGCACGCGCCCTGCGCACCGTCGTGGGCGCCATCGGCGGTCGCGGCGTCCGTGTCGACCTCGTCGACGTGGACCACGTCCGCTGACGCTTATCGCGCAACCGGCTCGGGCCGGGGAAGGCCTGAGGGCCGTCCCCGGCCCGCAGTCGTACGACAGGAGATTGCACACGTGCAGCTGGTAGTCGCACGGATCGGCCGTGCCCATGGCATCAAGGGTGAGGTCACCGTCGAGGTACGGACCGACGAGCCGGAGCTGAGGCTGGGCCCCGGCGCCGTACTCACCACCGATCCCGCCGGCGCGGGACCGCTCACCATCGAGACGGGCCGCGTCCACAGCGGCCGCCTCCTCCTGCGCTTCGAGGGCGTCAGCGACCGCAGCGGCGCCGAGGCCCTGCGCAACACCCTCCTGATCGCCGAGATCGACCCGGAGGAACTGCCCGAGGGCGAGGACGAGTACTACGACCACCAGCTCATGGACCTCGACGTGGTCACCGCGGACGGCACCGAGGTGGGCCGGATCACGGAGATCTCCCATCTGCCCTCGCAGGACCTGTTCATCGTCGAGCGCCCCGACGGCAGCGAGGTGATGATCCCCTTCGTCGAGGAGATCGTCACCGAGATCGACCTCGAGGAGCAGCGGGCCGTCATCAACCCGCCCCCGGGCCTGATCGACGACCGCGCCGAGATCGCCTCCAGCCGGGAAGACGCCCCCGGCGAGGAAGAGTCGTAATGCGCCTCGACGTCGTCACGATCTTCCCCGAGTACCTGGAACCGCTGAACGTCTCCCTCGTCGGCAAGGCACGCGCGCGTGGACAGCTGAACGTGCACGTCCACGACCTGCGTTCCTGGACCCACGACCGGCACAACACCGTCGACGACACTCCGTACGGCGGCGGCCCCGGCATGGTCATGAAGACCGACCCGTGGGGTGAGGCACTGGACTCCGTCCTGGCCGACGGCTACGAGACGGGATCCCGGGCGCCCGCCCTCATCGTCCCCACTCCCAGCGGCCGCCCCTTCACCCAGGAACTCGCCGTCCAGCTCTCCGAGCGGCCCTGGCTGATCTTCACCCCGGCCCGCTACGAGGGCATCGACCGCCGCGTCATCGACGAGTACGCGACCCGGATGCCGGTCTACGAGGTGTCCATCGGCGACTACGTCCTGGCCGGCGGCGAGGCGGCCGTCCTCGTCGTCACGGAAGCCGTGGCGCGGCTGCTGCCCGGCGTCCTGGGCAACGCCGAGTCCCACCGCGACGACTCCTTCGCGCCCGGCGCCATGGCGAGCCTGCTGGAGGGGCCCGTCTACACCAAGCCGCCCGAGTGGCGCGGCCGGGACATCCCCGAGGTGCTGCTCAGCGGCCACCACGGCAAGATCGCCCGCTGGCGCCGCGACGAGGCCCTCAAGCGCACGACCGCCCACCGGCCCGACCTCATCGAGCGGTGCGACCCCAAGGCCTTCGACAAGAAGGACCGAGAGATGCTCTCCATCCTGGGCTGGGCACCCGACCCGGCGGGGGAGCCGTACGGCCGATTTTGGCGCAGGACCGACGGCGTGGAAGAATAGCGAGCTGTTGTGCGTCCGTCCGGCGTGCGCCCCTGCCACAGGGGGAGACGACGTCCGTCCCGACCCGCACACACCTGATCCCGAAACACCTAGTTTCCGTTGATGACCTGTGGCATCAGCGAGGAAAGCAGACGAAATGTCTCACCTGCTCGACACCGTCGACTCCGCGTCGCTGCGCAGCGACGTCCCCGCCTTCCGCCCGGGCGACACCGTCAACGTGCACGTCCGCGTCATCGAGGGCAACCGCTCCCGTGTGCAGCAGTTCAAGGGCGTTGTGATCCGTCGCCAGGGTTCCGGCGTGCGCGAGACCTTCACGGTCCGCAAGGTCTCCTTCTCCGTCGGCGTCGAGCGCACCTTCCCGGTGCACACCCCGATCGTGGAGAAGATCGAGCTCGTCACCCGGGGTGACGTCCGCCGCGCCAAGCTGTACTACCTGCGCGAGCTGCGCGGCAAGGCCGCGAAGATCAAGGAGAAGCGCGAGAACTGAGCGCTCTCCGGGGTTCACGTCGGAGCCGGATAGCATCTGGCTCCGATGGACACCGAAGCACAGCCGACGGAGCGCGACCGCTCCTCCCGCCCTTCCGGCTCCGAGGCCACGACCTCGGAACCCGCAGGGCCGGAGGACCGGTCGCGTTTCGCGTTCGTCTCGCGCCTCGGCGCCCATGTCCCGGGCGGCCGGATCACTCTCACCCTGCTGGTCTGCCTGGTGTTCCTGCTGCTGCTCAGCACGTTCGTGCTGCGCCCGTTCCAGATCCCCAGCGGATCCATGGAGCAGGCATTGAGGATCGGGGACCGGGTTCTCGTAAATAGGTTGGCGTACCGTTTCGGTGCCGCGCCGCAGCGGGGAGACATCGTCGTGTTCGACGGGACCGGGTACTTCGGGCACGCGGACTACGTCAAACGCGTTGTCGGTGTGGGGGGAGACCATGTGGTCTGCTGCGACAGGGAGGGGAGAATCCAGGTGAACGGCCGGCCGGTCGACGAGTCGGGCTTCCTGTACCCCGGCGACAGCCCGTCCACTGTGGCCTTCGACGTCGTCGTGCCCCGCGGCACCCTCTTCGTCCTCGGCGATCACCGCAGCGACTCCAGCGACTCTCGCGACCACCTCGGCTCGCCGGGCGGCGGCATGATCCCCGTCGGCGACGTGATCGGCCGCGCCGACTGGATCATCTGGCCCTTCGGCCACGCCACCGGGCTGCACCGCCCCGACGCCTACGCGCGCGTGCCCGCCGCCGGAAAGGCGGGCGCCCATGGGTAACCGCGGCAAACCGCGCGGCGTCCCTGCCGGCCCCGCGGACAACCTGCTGCCCACCGGCGCCCGGCGCGCCGCCGGTCCGTCCGGCGGCGGCCGTACGCGTGCCGAGCGCCGCAAGCTCCAGCGCAGGGTCAAGCGGCGCCGCAGGCGCAGTGCCGTCAAGGAGATACCGCTCCTCGTAGGCGTCGCCGTCCTGATAGCGCTGGTGCTGAAGACGTTCCTCGTCCAGGCGTTCGTCATCCCGTCCGGCTCCATGGAGCAGACGATCCAGATCGGCGACCGCGTCCTGGTCGACAAGCTCACCCCGTGGTTCGGCTCGAAGCCGCAGCGCGGGGACGTCGTCGTCTTCAAGGACCCCGGCGGCTGGCTCCAGGACGAGCAGCCCACCCCGCAGAAGGCCGACCCCGTCGTCATCAAGCAGGTCAAGGAAGGGCTCACCTTCATCGGCCTGCTGCCGTCCGAGAACGAGAAGGACCTCATCAAGCGGGTCGTCGGCGTCGGCGGCGACCGCGTCAAGTGCTGCGACACGCAGGGACGCGTGACCGTCAACGGCGTCCCCCTGGTCGAGGACTACCTCTACCCCGGCGCCGCACCGTCCGACACCCCGTTCGACATCGCGGTCCCCCAGGGGCGGCTGTGGGTGATGGGCGACCACCGGAACAACTCCGCGGACTCCCGCGCCCACCAGGACACCGACTACGGGGGCACGGTCTCCGAGGACGAGGTGGTGGGCCGCGCCATGGTGATCGCCTGGCCCTTCGGGCACTGGAACATGCTGGAGGAACCGAATACGTACGCCTCCGTGTCCGACTCGGCCCCCGGGTCGACCGCAGCTAACGAACTGTCGCATAGGGTTGCCTCCTACGATTCGAACGAGACGATCCAGCTCCCGACCCCTGCGGAACTCCCGCTCGTTATGGGAGTGGTGGGCCTGCGCCGTGTATGGGGCAGGCGGCGGCACAGAGTGAGGAGTTGGCGTGGGGGATGTGGCGGTTGGCGCACGGTCCGGACACGACGGCGAGGAGCACCGCGGACGCCCCGCGGAATCCGCTGTCCCGGCCGCGGACAGCGCCGTGACCTCCGGGAGTGACTCCGGGGCAGCCGGGGACGACAGGGTGACGGGCGAGCACACGACAGCCGGGGACCAGGGGCCGGGCGGCACGGCCCGGACCCCGAAGAAGCCACGCTCCTTCTGGAAGGAGCTGCCGATCCTGATCGGTATCGCCCTGGTGCTGGCGCTGCTGATCAAGACCTTCCTGGTGCAGGCCTTCTCCATCCCCTCCGACTCGATGCAGAACACCCTCCAGCAGGGTGACCGCGTCCTGGTCGACAAGCTCACCCCCTGGTTCGGCTCCGAGCCCGAGCGCGGCGAGGTCGTCGTCTTCCACGACCCCGGCAACTGGCTCAGGGGCGAGCCGACGCCCGACCCCAACGCGCTGCAGACGTTCCTCAGCTGGATCGGCCTGATGCCGTCGGTGGAGGAGAAGGACCTGATCAAGCGGGTGATCGGGGTCGGCGGCGACACGGTCGAGTGCAAGGGCACCGGCCCGCTGAAGGTTAACGGCAAGGCGCTGAACGAGCCGTACGTCTTCCCCGGCAACACGCCCTGCTCGAACGACGACCAGGGCGGCCAGTTCAAGGTCAAGGTGCCGCAGGGTTACATCTGGGTCATGGGCGACCACCGGCAGAACTCGCGTGACTCGCGCTACAACCAGGGCGAGAAGTACAACGGCATGGTCCCGGTCAAGGAGGTCGTCGGACGCGCCATCGTGAAGGCCTGGCCGATCGACCGCTGGGGCACGCTGCCGGTCCCGGACACCTTCGACCAGCCCGGGCTGAGCGACCAGCAGGCCGCCGCGGGCCTGCCGGCCGCGCCGCAGGGCCTGGCACTGGCCGGTGTGGTGCCGGTGGTGTGGTGGCGTCGCAGGAAGCAGTGATCCCGACCATGGGCTGACCCCGGCCGGTACCCCCCGGTAGGGTGCGGACCCATGGGTGGCGAGAGCATGACGCACACGGCCCCGCGCAGCGGCGGCTCGAGCACGGGCCCGGTGGGCAGCCGGACCGGACAGCGGTTGTCCGGGCTGGCCGTCGCACTGGGCCTCGTGCTGTTCCTGGGCGGATTCGCCTGGGGAGCGGTGGTCTACCGGCCGTACACCGTGCCCACCAGCTCGATGACCCCGACGATCGACGCGGGCGACCGGATCCTGGCGCAGCGCGTCGACGGTGGCGAGGTGCACCGCGGTGACGTCGTCGTCTTCAAGGACGCGACCTGGGCCAACGCGCCGATGGTCAAGCGCGTCGTCGCCATCGGCGGTGACACGGTCTCCTGCTGCCAGGACGGCAAGCTGAAGGTCAACGGCAAGGAGATCGACGAAACGTACCTGCCCCAGGGCACGCCGGCAGAGATGAGCAACTTCCCGACCGTGACCGTGCCCAAGGGCCGGCTGTTCCTGCTCGGTGACGAGCGCGGCAACTCCGTGGACTCCACCGCCCACCTGACCGACGCCGCCAGTGGCACGGTGGCGCGCTCCGCCGTGGACGCCCGTGTCGACTCCGTCGTGTGGCCGATGAAGGGCATGCTGGAGCGCCCCACCGGCTTCGAGCCGCTCGGCGCCCTGTCCTCGCCCGGCCCGCTGCGGACGATCACCCTCCTCGTGATCGCCGGCGGGGTGCTCGTCCTGGGCGGGGGCGCCTACGGGCCCATCGCCAAGCGCACCGGCGCCGCCCGGGCCCGACGGGAGAGCGCGGAGCCCGCAGGTGGCCGCTGAGGCCGCGGGAGCGGGCCAGGACACGTACGAGGGCGGGCTGCGCAAGGTCGCCCGGGTCGTGCTGCTCGATCCGCAGGACCGCATCCTGCTGCTGCACGGGCACGAACCGGACGATCCGGCCGACGACTGGTGGTTCACGCCCGGCGGGGGCGTGGAGGGCGACGAGACCCGTGAAGAGGCCGCCCTGCGGGAACTCGTTGAGGAGACGGGCATCACGGGCGTCGAGCTCGGCCCGGTGCTGTGGCGGCGGAGGTGCTCCTTCCCGTTCGCCGGCCGCCGCTGGGACCAGGACGAGTGGTACTACCTGGCCCGTACGGACCGCACGGCGGTGGCCGCCACCGGGCTGACCGAGCTGGAACGGCGCAGTGTCGCCGGAGCGCGCTGGTGGACGTGTCCGGAACTGAGCCGGGCACATGAGACGGTGTATCCGACCAGACTCGCCGGGCTGCTGCGCACGCTGCTCGACGAAGGTCCCCCGGCCAGGCCAGTGATCCTTGACCCGGAAATCGTCTAGGGGCTCACGGGACTGGCGCACAATGGGGGGATCGCACGGCTGAAGGGGAACATGCCATGAGCGCCGAGGACCTCGAGAAGTACGAGACCGAGATGGAGCTGAAGCTCTACCGGGAGTACCGCGATGTCGTCGGTCTGTTCAAATACGTGATCGAGACCGAGCGGCGCTTCTACCTGACCAATGACTACGAGATGCAGGTGCACTCGGTCCAGGGTGAGGTGTTCTTCGAGGTGTCCATGGCCGACGCCTGGGTGTGGGACATGTACCGGCCGGCGCGGTTCGTGAAGCAGGTCCGGGTGCTCACGTTCAAGGACGTGAACATCGAGGAGCTGAACAAGAGCGATCTGGAGCTGCCGAGCGGCTGAGGTTCCTCGAGTGGGTGACGGAGTTGTCCACAATCGCTGACCCGTCCACCAAGATCCACTTCTTGGGGGCGGGTGCGTGATCGTTGGCGCCGGAGGTGGTGCCGACATGACCGCACAGCTGGCACGCAGTGCCATGGGGAAGTACGGGGAGAGTCTGGCCGCACGGCGGCTGACGGAGGCCGGTCTGACGGTCCTGGAGCGCAACTGGCGCTCCGGCCGCACCGGCGAGATCGACATCGTGGCCACGGACGGGGACGTCCTGGTCGTCTGCGAGGTGAAGACCCGCAGGGAAGGCCCCTTCGAGCATCCGATGGCGGCCGTGACCCCGCAGAAGGCGGAGCGGCTGCGGGACCTGGCCGAGCGGTGGATCCAGACACACGGGGGCGCGCCGCCCGGCGGGGTCCGCATCGACGTGGTCGGGGTGCTGCTGCCGGCCCGCGGCGCCGCCGTGGTCGAGCATGTGCGGGGGGTGGCCTGAATGGCGTTCGCCCGTACGTGTTCGGTGGCGCTGGTCGGCGTCGAGGGCGTGGTCGTCGAGGTCCAGGCCGACCTCGAACCCGGCGTCGCGGCCTTCACGCTGGTCGGACTGCCCGACAAGAGCCTCACGGAGAGCAAGGACCGGGTGCGCGCCGCGGTCGTCAACTCGGGCGCGGCCTGGCCCCAGAAGAAGCTCACGGTCGGCCTGAGCCCCGCCTCGGTGCCGAAGTCCGGCAGCGGCTTCGACCTCGCCATCGCGGCGGCCGTCCTCGGCGCGGCCGAGCGCGTCGACCCCCGGGTCCTCGCCGACATCGTGATGATCGGCGAACTGGGACTCGACGGGCGGGTGCGGCCGGTGCGGGGGGTGCTGCCGGCGGTGCTGGCGGCGGCCGACGCTGGATACGAGCAGGTGGTGGTGCCCGAGTGCGCCGCCGCCGAGGCGTCCCTGGTGCCCGGGGTGTCGGTACTGGGCGTGCGCAGCCTGCGGCAGCTGATCGCCGTCCTGGCGGACGAGCCCGTGCCGGACGAGGAACAGGACGAACAGGGCCGCCCGGACCCGCTCCTCGCCGGACTGCGCGTGCCGGGCACCGGCGCGGCCACGGGGATGCACGGCATCGGCGCCGCCCAGCACGACCACGGTCATGACCTGGCGGACGTTGTCGGGCAGACCTCGGCGCGCACGGCGGTGGAGGTCGCCGCGGCGGGCGGGCACCACCTCTTCCTCGAAGGACCGCCCGGCGCCGGCAAGACCATGCTCGCCGAGCGGCTGCCGGCCATCCTGCCCCGGCTCGGCCGGCAGGAGTCGCTGGAGGTCACCGCGGTCCACTCGGTGGCGGGCCTGCTGCCCCCGGGCAGGCCGCTGATCGACGTCGCGCCCTACTGCGCCCCGCACCACTCGGCCACGATGCAGGCCCTCGTCGGCGGCGGCCAGGGCGTCGCGCGGCCGGGGGCGGTGTCGCTGTCCCATCGCGGGGTGCTGTTCCTCGACGAAACGCCGGAATTCAGCAGCCAGGCGCTCGACGCCCTGCGTCAGCCGCTGGAGGCGGGGCACGTGGTGATCGCCCGCAGTGCGGGAGTCGTGCGCTTCCCGGCGAAGTTCCTCATGGTGCTCGCGGCCAACCCGTGCCCGTGCGGCCGTTTCTCGCAGCGGGACGACCTGTGCGAATGCCCGCCCTCGGCGATCCGCCGCTATCAGGCCAGGCTCTCCGGTCCGCTGCTGGACCGGGTCGACCTGCGCGTCGAGGTGGACCGCGTCACCCGCACCGAGCTGACCGCAGTCGGAGCCAGGGGCGAGTCGACCGCGACGGTCGCCGACCGGGTGCGGGCGGCCCGGGACCGGGCCGTGGAGCGCCTTGCGGGTACCCCCTGGTGCACGAACAGCGAGGTGCCCGGCCGTGAGCTGCGCAACCGCTGGTACGCCGTGCCCGGAGCGATGGACGAGGCCGAACGGAACCTGGAGCGGGGCGTCCTCACGGCCCGCGGCCTCGATCGCGTCCTGCGCGTGGCCTGGACCGTCGCCGACCTCGTCGGCCACGACCGGCCCGACGCCACGGACGTCGCCCTCGCACTCCAGCTGCGCACCGGTGTGCCGCGCGGCGTCCCCATGGCCATCGGGGCGCCGGCATGAGCGCCGCCGGCGATCCGGACGACGAGCTGCTCGGCAGGGTGCTTCTGACCCGGGTCCTCGAGCCCGGTGACGAGGTCGGCGGGCGGTGGGTGCGGCAGTTCGGGGCCGGGGAGGTGGTGCGGAGGCTACGGCAGGGCGGGCCCGCCCTCCCGGGGGCGAGCGGGAAGCGGTGGACCGGGCTCCTGGCCAGGGCGGAGGCCGCCCGGCCGGGCCGCGATCTTCAGGCCGCCCGGGACGCCGGGGTGCGGTTCGTCCCTCCCGGGGACGCGGAGTGGCCGGGGCAGCTCGATGATCTCGGGGACGCCCGGCCTCTCGGGCTGTGGGTGCGCGGCCGGCCCAGTCTGCGGATGTGGGCGCTGAAGTCCGTCGCCGTGGTCGGCGCCCGGGCCTGCACCGAGTACGGGGCCCACATGGCCGCCACCCTCGCCGCCGGCCTGGCCGAGCACGGCTGGGTCGTGGTGTCCGGCGGCGCCTACGGGGTCGACGGCGCCGCCCACCGCGGAGCACTGGGAGCCGGCGGCGCCACCGTCGCCGTCCTCGCCTGCGGCGTCGACCGGCCCTACCCCCGCGGCCACACCCAGCTGATCGGCAGGATCGCCGAACAGGGCCTGGTGATCGGCGAGTTGCCACCCGGCGACCATCCGACGCCGAGCCGGTTCATCCTGCGGAACAGAGTGATCGCGGCCCTCACCCGCGGCACGGTGGTCGTCGAGGCAGCCCACCGCAGCGGCTCCCTGGTCACCGCGCGGGCCGCGCAGCGCCTCGGCCGGCACACGATGGGCGTGCCGGGCCCGGCCACCAGCGGGCTCTCCGCCGGAGTGCACGATCTGCTGCGCGGGGAGGCCGCCCTGGTCACCGACGCCGCGGACGTCGTCGAACTGGTCGGTGACATCGGGCAGCTGGCCCCCGACCGGCGCGGCCCCGTCCTTCCCCGGGACCTGCTGGAACCGGCCGCCCGGCAGGTGCTCGCCGCGCTGCCGGGGCGCGGGGTCGCAGGGCCCGACGAGATCGCGCGCTCCGCACAGACCGCACCGGACGACGCGATCGCGAGACTGTACGAACTCCGAGCACTCGGTTACGTCGAACGACACGGCGACGGCTGGAAGTTGACACGCCAGGCGGTGATGTCGGTCCGCGACGCCAACAGGCCGGGTTGACCGTGTGTGTTCGGCCGTCCGGGGGAACCCCGAGAACCCTTGGAAATGCGCCCAGTTGGGGCCATCCGGTGATCACACCGGGCGATCGCCACGCCCCGCCGGGACGCCCTCAGGAACGCGTCTGCGTCCGCCGCCGCCCCCGCTCTTCGCACACCGCGACACCGCAGTCACGCTACGCTCACGAGGATCCCGACACGGACAGGCAACTCGACATCAGACAGACAGCCCACCCCAGCAGCACCACTTCGCAGCAGAACGGCACAAGGCGACGAATGCCCCAGCACACCTCCGGGTCCGACCGGGCGGCGATCCCCCCAGCCGCCCGTGACGGTGGCAGCGTGCGGCCGCCCGCTCCCTCGACGCTCGACGAGCTGTGGCGGTCGTACAAGGCGACGGGGGACGAGCGGCTGCGGGAGCAGCTGATCCTGCACTACTCGCCGCTCGTGAAGTACGTCGCGGGACGGGTCAGCGTGGGCCTGCCGTCCAACGTCGAGCAGGCGGACTTCGTCTCCTCCGGGGTGTTCGGGCTGATCGACGCGATCGAGAAGTTCGACATCGACCGGGAGATCAAGTTCGAGACGTACGCGATCACCCGGATCCGCGGCGCGATGATCGACGAACTGCGGGCGCTGGACTGGATCCCCCGCTCGGTGCGGCAGAAGGCGCGCAACGTGGAGCGGGCGTACGCCACGCTGGAGGCCCGGCTGCGGCGGACCCCGACCGAGGGCGAGGTGGCCTGCGAGATGGGCATCGCCGTCGAGGAACTGCACGCGGTCTTCAGCCAGTTGTCACTGGCCAACGTGGTGGCTCTGGAGGAACTGCTGCACGGGGGCGGTGAGGGCGGCGACGGGCTCAGCGTCATGGACACGCTGGAGGACACGGCCGCCGACAACCCCGTTGAGGTCGCCGAGGACCGGGAGCTGCGGAGGTTCCTGGCGCGGGCGATCAACACGCTGCCGGAGCGGGAGAAGACCGTGGTCACGCTGTACTACTACGAGGGCCTCACCCTGGCCGAGATCGGGAACGTGCTGGGCGTGACCGAGAGCCGGGTCAGCCAGATCCACACCAAGTCGGTGCTGCAGCTGAGAGCGAAACTGGCGAGCTTCGGCCGCTGACCTGCCCGGATGCCGTCGGGTCGGTGTCAACGACTCCCGTCCGGAGGATTGCGTCCGTAGAGTGTTGACGTGCCAAGGATTCGAGCGGCCTCCGTGGCCGAGCACCGGTCGATGCAGCGAGCCGCCCTGCTGGACGCGGCTCGTTCCTTGTTGTCCGAGGGCGGTACGGAGGCGCTGACCTTCCCGGCCCTCGCCGAGCGGACGGGCCTCGCGCGATCGTCCGTCTACGAGTACTTCCGGTCGCGGGCGGCCGTGGTCGAGGAGCTGTGCGAGGTCGACTTCCCGGTGTGGGCGGCGGACGTGTCGGCGGCGATGGAGCGGGCCGGGACGGCCGAGGCCAAGGTCGAGGCGTATGTGCGGCAGCAGCTGGAACTGGTCGGCGACCGGCGGCACCGGGCCGTGGTCGCGATCTCCGCGAGTGAGCTCGACGCGGGAGCCCGGGAGAAGATCCGGGCGGCGCACGGCGGACTGGTCGCGATGATCGTGGAGGCGCTGGGCGAGCTCGGACACGAACAGCCCCGGCTGGCGGCGATGCTGGTCCAGGGCGTGGTGGACGCGGCCGTGCGCCGGATCGAACTCGGGGCCGCGGAGGACCCCGGGGCGATCACGGACGCGGCGGTGTCGATGGCGCTGCGGGGTGTGCGGGGCTGACGCCGCGGAGGTGTGGCCGCAGGCGGTTCCCCCGCTACGCCAGCGGCAGCAGCCTCGATGGTCCCCTGTGCAGGAGCCACGGCGGCAGGAGCGACAGCGGGTTCATGTAGCTCTCGCCGCGGCGCAGGCCCCAGTGGACGCATGGGGCCGTGCAGTGCGAGCCGTTCGCGTCCACCGTGCCGATCACCTCGCCCGGTTCCACCTCCTCGCCTTCCTCGACCGCGGCCGTCACCGGTTCGTACGTCGTGCGCAGGGGTGGATCGCCCGTACCCGTGAGGTCCACCGAGACAACACCCCTGCCGGCCACCCGGCCCGCGAAGGCGACCCGGCCCCGGGCCACCGCCCGGACGGGCGCGCCCGCCGGTGCCGCCAGATCCACGCCCCGGTGGCCCGGGCCGTAGACCGTCGCCGGGGGCTCCCAGCCCCGCAAGACCGGGGGCCGTGAGCCGACGGGCCAGGCGCGGCCGATGGCCGGCACCGGCACGGTCGGTACGGTGGCCGGCGGGTCGGCGTCGGTCAGGGGCGCACCCGCCGCGAACAGCGTCGGCGGCGGGGCCAGCAGGGCCGTCGCCGTGAAGATCACCAGCAGGATCAGGCGTGCACAGACACGTACACATCGGTTCGCTCGCATGCGGAAAGCGTTCCGGAGTACCGCTGTCGCCGCTCGCGGCTGTGGGTGGGCGCCCGCTTGTGGACAACGGCGTCACCCGGCACCCCACGGGTCCCGTACACTTCTGGTGGCGACCCGAGTCATCGGGTCGACTTCGCACGCCCCGATACGAACCCCGGCAACGGGCCCGTATCAGCGCCCCTCGGTCCCTCGTGGCACGGCGCGCAGCGGGCGTCAGGCGCGGAAGCCGTCCGGCATCCGCGGCACAACCGAGAAATTCAAGGAGATACGGCCATGGCCGTCGTCACGATGCGGGAGCTGCTGGAGAGCGGCGTCCACTTCGGTCACCAGACCCGTCGTTGGAACCCGAAGATGAAGCGCTTCATCTTCACGGAGCGCAACGGCATCTACATCATCGACCTGCTCCAGTCGCTGTCGTACATCGACCGCGCCTTCGAGTTCGTCAAGGAGACCGTCGCCCACGGCGGCACGGTCATGTTCGTCGGCACGAAGAAGCAGGCGCAGGAGGCCATCGCCGAGCAGGCCACCCGCGTCGGCATGCCCTACGTCAACCAGCGCTGGCTGGGCGGCATGCTCACCAACTTCTCGACCGTCTACAAGCGTCTGCAGCGCCTCAAGGAGCTCGAGCAGATCGACTTCGAGGACGTCGCCGCGTCCGGTCTGACCAAGAAAGAGCTTCTCGTGCTCTCGCGCGAGAAGGCCAAGCTGGAGAAGACCCTCGGCGGTATCCGCGAGATGCAGAAGGTGCCCAGCGCCGTCTGGATCGTGGACACCAAGAAGGAGCACATCGCCGTTGGTGAGGCCCGGAAGCTGAACATCCCGGTCGTCGCGATCCTCGACACCAACTGCGACCCCGACGAGGTCGACTACAAGATCCCGGGCAACGACGACGCGATCCGCTCCGTCACCCTGCTCACCCGTGTGATCGCGGACGCGGTCGCCGAGGGCCTCATCGCCCGCTCCGGTGTCGCCACCGAGGGCAAGGGCGACAAGGCCGCGGGCGAGCCGCTGGCCGCGTGGGAGCGCGACCTGCTCGAGGGCGAGAAGAAGGCCGACGAGGCCGCCCCCGCCGCCGAGGCCGCTCCGGCCGCTGAGGCTGCCCCGGCTGCCGAGGCCGCTCCGGCCGCTGAGGCTGCCCCGGCCGCCGAGGCCGAGGGCGAGAAGCCGGCCGAGGCCGAGCAGGCCTGACCCGTCAGTCCGAGTTGACGGCGGGAGCGGCCGTACCCACCAGCGCCTTCGGCGCGGTGGAGTCCGCTCCCGCCGTTGACCCGTAGGTCAGCGGAAGGACAGCGCCTTCCGGCTCCGTGGGCGCATCCGCAGATCTTCGATCTTCCAGACTTCGAGAGAGATTCACAGACTCATGGCGAACTACACCGCCGCCGACGTCAAGAAGCTCCGTGAGCTCACGGGCGCCGGCATGATGGACTGCAAGAAGGCGCTGGACGAGGCCGAGGGCAACGTCGACAAGGCCGTCGAGGCGCTCCGCATCAAGGGCCAGAAGGGCGTCGCCAAGCGCGAGGGCCGCTCCGCCGAGAACGGCGCCGTCGTCTCGATCATCGCCGACGACAACTCCGCCGGCGTCCTCGTCGAGCTGAAGTGCGAGACGGACTTCGTCGCCAAGGGTGACAAGTTCCAGGCCGTGGCCAAGACCATCGCCGAGCACGTCACCAAGACCTCCCCGGCCGACATCGAGGCCCTGCTCGCCTCCGAGATCGAGCCCGGCAAGACCGTCCAGGCCTTCGTCGACGAGGCCAACGCCAACCTCGGCGAGAAGATCGTCCTGGACCGCTTCGCGCAGTTCGCCGACGGCTACGTGACGGCGTACATGCACCGCACGATGCCCGACCTGCCCCCGCAGATCGGTGTCCTCGTCGAGCTGGACAAGCCGAACGCCGAGATCGCCAAGGGCGTCGCCCAGCACATCGCCGCCTTCGCGCCGAAGTACCTCTCCAAGGAGGACGTGCCGGCCGAGGTCGTCGAGTCCGAGCGCCGCGTCGCCGAGGAGACCACCCGCGCCGAGGGCAAGCCCGAGGCCGCCCTGCCGAAGATCGTCGAGGGTCGCCTCAACGGCTTCTTCAAGGACGCCACGCTGCTCGGCCAGCCGTACGCGCTCGACAACAAGAAGTCGGTCCAGAAGGTTCTGGACGAGGCCGGTGTCACCCTGAAGCGCTTCACGCGCATCAAGGTCGGCATCTGAGTCCGTACCGCGATCGACGCCCGACCCCTATAGGGTCGACAGCAGTCGTCCGCGTACGCCGTCACATGAGTGGCGGACGACAGCAGATCTGACGAGGAGGCCATTGCCGTATGGGATGCGAAACACGCCCCACCGGCAATGGCCTTCTTGGTATGTGCAACACGTGAAAGAGGCGGGATCCCCCATGACCACCAAGGCCCAGAAGAGCGACGACGGCAAAGTGCGCGGCCGGTTTCTGCTGAAGCTGTCCGGAGAGGCCTTCTCCGGTGGCGGCGGCCTTGGCGTCGACCCCGACGTGGTGCACAAGATCGCCCGCGAGATCGCGGCCGTCGTACGCGACGGTGCGGAGATCGCGATCGTCATCGGCGGTGGCAACTTCTTCCGCGGTGCCGAACTCCAGCAGCGCGGCATGGACCGGGCCCGCTCCGACTACATGGGCATGCTCGGCACGGTCATGAACTGCCTCGCCCTCCAGGACTTCCTGGAGAAGGTGGGCGTGGACTGCCGGGTGCAGACCGCCATCACCATGGGCCAGGTCGCCGAGCCGTACATCCCGCTGCGCGCCGTGCGGCACCTGGAGAAGGGCCGCGTGGTCATCTTCGGCGCGGGGATGGGCATGCCGTACTTCTCCACCGACACCACCGCCGCCCAGCGCGCCCTGGAGATCGACGCCGAGGCGCTGCTGATGGGCAAGAACGGCGTGGACGGGGTCTACGACTCCGACCCCAAGACCAACCCGGACGCGGTGAAGTTCGACCACCTCGGCTACGGCGAGGTCATCACGCGGGATCTGAAGGTCGCCGACGCCACGGCGGTGACGCTGTGCCGCGACAACAAGCTCCCGATCGTGGTCTTCGAGCTGCTGGCGGAGGGCAACATCGCGCGCGCCGTCAAGGGTGAGAAGATCGGCACGCTGGTGGGGGACCCCGGCAGCCGGGACTGATACCGGAGAACCACCCCGTCCGGGGGACGGACGGGACGGAGCCGGGCCGGGGGATGGACAATGTCCCGCCGGTCGGGAACCGTTCAGAAGAAGACGCGACGCAGCCGGCCGCCGCCCCACATGGAACCGCAGCCGGGCCTACTCAAGACACGCAGGAGCAAGTGGTGATCGAAGAGACCCTCCTCGAGGCCGAGGAGAAGATGGAGAAGGCCGTCGTGGTCGCCAAGGAGGACTTCGCCGCGATCCGCACCGGCCGTGCGCACCCGGCGATGTTCAACAAGATCGTGGCCGACTACTACGGCGCACCGACGCCGATCAACCAGCTGGCCTCGTTCTCCGTGCCCGAGCCGCGTATGGCCGTGGTGACCCCCTTCGACAAGAGCGCGCTGCGCAACATCGAGCAGGCGATCCGCGACTCCGACCTGGGCGTCAATCCGAGCAACGACGGCAACATCATCCGGGTGGTGTTCCCCGAGCTCACCGAGGAGCGCCGCCGGGAGTACATCAAGGTCGCCAAGGGCAAGGGCGAGGACGCGAAGATCTCGATCCGCTCCGTGCGCCGCAAGGCCAAGGAAGCCATCGACAAGCTGATCAAGGACGGCGAGGTCGGCGAGGACGAGGGCCGCCGTGCGGAGAAGGAGCTCGACGACACCACCGCGAAGTACGTCGCGCAGGTGGACGAGCTCCTGAAGCACAAGGAAGCGGAGCTGCTCGAGGTCTGATGAACGACTCTTCCTGGGGGGCGCCGCCACAGGCCGGGTACTGGGGGCCCAACGACCAAGGGCATGGTCATGGGCACGTCCAGGGTCCGGGCCACGGGCACGTCCAAGGAGCCGCTCCGGCGGGTCCCGCATACGATGCGTATGAAGCGCCTCAGACTCGCCCCATGCCCATCGTGCCCGACGTGACCGAATTCGGCGGAAACCAGGATGACGACCGGGGGGCTGCTCGGCTGAGCGGCGCCCCGGTCCGAAACGACACGAATCCGGAGCCCATGCCCGACGCCTTGCAGCCGGCGCCCAAGCCGCCGAAGAAGAGCGCGGGCCGCGACCTGAGCGCCGCGATAGGGGTCGGTGTCGGGCTCGGTGCGGTGATCGTCGCGTCGCTGTTCGTCGTCAAGGCCGTGTTCGTCGGTGTCGTGGCCGTGGCCGTCGTGGTGGGCCTGTGGGAGCTGACCAAGCGGCTGGAGGAGCGCAAGGGCATCCGCGCGCCCCTCGTGCCGCTCGCGCTCGGCGGTGCCGCGATGGTCGTCGCCGGGTACGTCCGGGGCGCCGAGGGCGCGTGGGTGGCGATGGCGCTCACGGCACTGGCGGTCCTGGTCTGGCGCATGACCGAACCGCCCGAGGGCTACCTGAGGGACGTCACCGCGGGCGTCTTCGCGGCGTTCTACGTGCCGTTCCTGGCGACCTTCGTCGCGATGATGCTGACCGCCGACGACGGGCCGCAGCGGGTGCTCACCTTCCTGCTGCTCACGGTCGTCAGCGACACCGGGGCCTACGCCGTCGGCTGGCGGTTCGGCCGGCACAAGCTCGCCCCGCGCATCAGCCCCGGCAAGACCCGCGAGGGGCTGCTCGGCGCGGTCTCCTTCGCCATGGTCGCGGGGGCGCTGTGCATGCAGTTCCTCATCGACGACGGGGCCTGGTGGCAAGGGCTGGTGCTGGGCCTCGCGGTCGCGGTCACCGCCACGCTGGGCGACCTCGGCGAGTCCATGATCAAGCGGGACCTCGGCATCAAGGACATGGGCACGTTGCTGCCCGGCCACGGCGGAATCATGGACCGGCTCGACTCGCTGCTGCCCACGGCTCCGGTGGTGTGGCTGCTGCTCGTGCTGTTCGTGGGATCCGGCTGATCCGACCGGCCTTGCCGGAAAGCCCCTGCCCGGCCGGGCAGGGGCTCTCTGTCGTCTCGAGGGGACGGTCGGGGGCCTGAAGTGGGACGATTCAGATGTACCTCCCAAAGGAGGCCATCATGGCCATCATCCGAGAGAGCATCGATGTCGACCGCCGTCCCGAGGAGGTCTACCAGTACGTCATGGATGCCGAGCACCTGCCGGAGTGGCAGCTGAGCGCCGTGTCAGCGGAGCGTCTCGACGAGGGGCCCGTCGGCATCGGCTCGAAGGTCCGGGTGACCCGGCACGTAGGCCGTCGCGTCATGCCGATGACCATGGAGGTCACCGAGTACGACCCGCCGCACAGCTGGGGCATGCGCGGCGTCGACGGCCCCGTCCGGGCCCACGTGCACGGCGAGGTCGAGCCCTACGACGAGGGCCGCCGCTCCCACGTCACGATCGACATCGACTTCGAGGGCCACGGCATGGGCAAGGTCCTGGTCCCGCTCGTCGTACGCCCCCAGGTCCGCAAGGAACTCCCGCGCAACGAGCACCTCCTCAAGGACCGGCTGGAGCACACGGGCAAGTAGGACGCCCCGCGCCCCGACGGCACCGGCAAGGACACACACCGCTACAGCAGCTTGACTCACTCATCAAGGCTCCGCCGGCCTTACGTGAGCGGAAAGCCCCAACGAAGCGCCTCGTTCTCGATTTCTATTTGCTCCTGATCCAATTCGGCCTTCCGGGCGGGATCGAGATTCTGGACGTTCAGCATGGCTTGCACGGAGGCGTAGCGGATTCTTGCCTTCTTGCGTCGGCTCACGAGTTCCAGATTCACGAGGATCCACTCGAAGAACGCCGAGAGCAGGACTGCGATGAGTGGAGCCAGGTACAGAAATACTTTGCCCGCGATCTCGTCCTGGTAGCTCTCGCCCACAAAGGCGGCCAGGCCGACGCCGGCGCCGGCCCCGGCGAGCGACGCCTTGAGGGCGTCAGCGTTGAACGGTGTGGGAACGGCTGGTCCAGTCTGAGTAATGCCGGTCCGTTGTGGGGGAATCGTCACGAATCACGTCCCGCGGGCTTGCTGTCGTACCCATTCAGGAATTCATCAAACCGGGCTGCCTCGCTTGCGTCGGCCAGGTCGAGGTTCACGGAATGAGCATCGCGGCCCTTCACCTCGAAGGTTACTTTGTGGCTGGCGATGTCGACTTGCACGGAGTTCAACCGGCGTAACTGCAGCAGTTGCCTGAATGCGCGCCAGCCGACCGGAATGAACGTGGCAATTACGGCGGCCAAGACGCCAGCGACTTCAGCTTCCACCGACCGACCTCCCCCTGATTCAGCGTGGCTCCCGCATTCGCGCAAGCATCAACTGACCAGCATACCTACCCAGTTGAGCAGTGGCAGTCACTTCCAACTGGTCATTCAGCGTGTCTCTGCGACAGGCGTCCCCCGATGGATCTCCAGCGGACCCAGCACGCGAGTCGCCGGCGGCAGCCAGACCTCCTGGGCCGACCCTGGGCCGTCCGAGGCCGGCCGACGCTGACGGACGGCACCCGCAGGTGACCGCCCCCACCCCACTCCGGCCTGGGCTACCGGAGTTGATCTGCGACACTGGGAGGGTTATGCCTGCACCCGGAGAACTCACATTCGTAGCCCCCCGCGGAGCCAAGAAGCCGCCGCGGCATCTTGCCGATCTCACTCCTGCCGAGCGCAAGGAGGCCGTGGTCGCTGTCGGGGAGAAGCCGTTTCGTGCCAAGCAGCTCTCGCAGCACTACTTCGCGCGGTACGCGCATGATCCGGAGCAGTGGACGGACATTCCGGCCGGTGCCCGGGGGAAGCTGCGGGAGGCGCTGCTGCCCGAGCTGATGACCGTCGTGCGGCATCTGTCGACCGACGAGGGCACCACCCGCAAGACACTGTGGCGGCTGTTCGACGGGACGCTCGTCGAGTCCGTGCTGATGCGCTACCCGGACCGGGTGACCATGTGCATCAGCTCGCAGGCCGGGTGTGGAATGAACTGTCCGTTCTGCGCCACCGGGCAGGCAGGGCTGGACCGGAATCTGTCCACCGCCGAGATCGTGCACCAGATCGTGGACGGCATGCGGGCGCTGCGGGACGGGGAAGTGCCCGGAGGCCCGGCACGGCTCAGCAACATCGTCTTCATGGGCATGGGCGAGCCGCTCGCCAACTACAACCGGGTCGCCGGCGCCATCCGGCGGCTCACCGACCCCGAGCCCGACGGTGTGGGCCTCTCGCAGCGCGGCATCACCGTCTCGACGGTCGGGCTCGTCCCGGCCATCCACCGGTTCTCCGACGAGGGCTTCAAGTGCCGCCTCGCCATCTCGCTGCACGCGCCCGACGACGAGCTGCGCGACACCCTCGTGCCGGTGAACACGCGCTGGAAGGTCCGCGAGGTACTGGACGCCGGCTTCGAGTACAGCGCCAAGTCGGGGCGGCGGCTGTCCATCGAGTACGCGCTGATCCGGGACATCAACGACCAGGCCTGGCGAGGTGACCGGCTCGGCCGGATGCTCAAGGGTAGGCCCGTACACGTCAACCTCATCCCGCTGAACCCGACGCCCGGGTCGAAGTGGACCGCATCCCGGCCCGAGGACGAGAAGGCGTTCGTGGAGGCCATCGCCGCCCATGGTGTGCCGGTGACGATCCGGGACACCCGTGGTCAGGAGATCGACGGGGCGTGTGGTCAGCTCGCGGCCACCGAACGGTAGTCTGACCGTCGTACGTACATCTGCATATTCCGACAGGGGAGCGCCACAGCGCTGAGAGTGCGGCACACGGCCGCAGACCCTCCGAACCTGGCCCAGGTCATTCTGGGTAGGGAGATCGGTCACCACTCGAGCTGTTGCGCCCTGCCCGGGACCGCGGAAGTCCCGGGCAGGGCCGCGTCTTCTCCTGGTCACTCCAGGAGGAATCCAGTGAGCAACCACAAGAAGCGGCTGACGGCCGTCGTCGTCGGGCTCGGCATGGCCGGCGCGCTCGCCGCGTGCGGATCGTCCGACGGCGGTCAGGGGTCCGGCGACTCCAAGACCGTGACGCTCGTCAGCCACGACTCGTGGGCCGCCTCCAAGGACGTCATCGCGGCCTTCGAGAAGCAGTCCGGCTACAAGGTCGACGTCCTGAAGGACGGCGACGCCGGGCAGGCCGTGAACAAGGCCATCCTGACCAAGGACAATCCGCAGGGCGACGTCTTCTTCGGCGTCGACAACACCCTGCTCTCGCGGGCGCTCGACAACGGCCTGTTCCAGCCGTACGAGCCGAAGGGCTCCGACCAGATCAAGGCCGAGTACCGCGTCGACCAGGACAAGCACCGGGTCACGCCCATCGACACCGGCGACATCTGCGTCAACTACGACAAGAAGTACTTCGCCGACCACAAGCTCGAGCCGCCGAAGAGCTTCGACGACCTGGTCGAGCCCCGGTACAAGAACCTGCTGGTGACCGAGAACGCCTCCGCTTCCTCCCCCGGCCTCGGCTTCCTGCTCGGCACCGCCGCGAAGTACGGGGACGACGGCTGGGAGGGCTACTGGAAGAAGCTCAAGGCCAACGGCGTGAAGGTCGTCGACGGCTGGGAGCAGGCCTACAACGAGGAGTTCTCCGGATCGGCCGGCGGCAAGAAGGCCAAGGGCGACCGGCCGCTCGTCGTGTCGTACGCCTCCTCGCCGCCCGCCGAGGTCGTCTTCGCCGACCCGAAGCCGGGCACGGCACCGACCGGGGTCGCCGAGGGCACCTGCTTCCGGCAGGTCGAGTACGCGGGGCTGCTCGCCAACGCCGGGAACAGCAAGGGCGGCAAGGCCCTCCTCGACTTCCTCGTCAGCAGGAAGTTCCAGGAGGACATGCCGCTCAACATGTTCGTGTACCCGGTGACCGAGGGCGTCCAGGTGCCGCCGGAGTTCGTGAAGTACGGGCCGCAGGCGAAGGACCCGGAGACCATGGACCCGGCGAAGATCGCCGGCCACCGTGACCAGTGGGTCAAGTCGTGGACCTCGCTCGTACTGAAGTAGCCGCCCGGCGGCGGGGCGCGGCGGCGCGGTTCGGCCTGCTGGCCGCGCCCGTCGCGTTCTTCGCGGTCTTCTTCGCCTACCCCGTCGCCGCGATCGTCGCGCGCGGCCTGAAGACCGACGGCACCTGGCACCTCGGGCGGATCACGGAGGTGCTCGCCCAGTCCGATGTCCGGCACGTCCTGTGGTTCACCACCTGGCAGGCGCTGGTCTCCACTGCGCTCACGCTGCTGGTCGCGCTCCCCGGCGCGTACGTCTTCGCGCGCTTCGAGTTCCCGGGCAAGCAGGTCCTGCGGGCGGTCGTCACCGTCCCGTTCGTGCTGCCGACGGTCGTCGTCGGTACGGCGTTCCTCGCGCTGGTCGGGCGGGGCGGGCTGCTCGACGAGCTGTGGGGCCTGCGCCTGGACACCACGGTGTGGGCGATCCTGCTCGCGCACGTCTTCTTCAACTACGCGGTCGTCGTCCGGACCGTCGGGGGGCTCTGGGCGCAGCTCGACCCGCGGCAGGAGGAGGCCGCGCGGATGCTCGGGGCGTCCCAGCTGAAGGCCTGGCGGCAGGTCACCCTGCCCGCCCTCGCCCCGGCCGTGGCCGCCGCCGCGCTGATGGTCTTCCTGTTCACCTTCACCAGCTTCGGTGTCGTGCAGATCCTCGGCGGGCCCACCTTCTCCACCCTGGAGGTGGAGATCTACCGGCAGACCTCGGAGATCTTCGACCTGTCCACCGCGGCCGTGCTGACGATGATCCAGTTCGTCGCGGTCGGCGCGATCCTCGCCGTGCACGCCTGGACCGTGCGGCGGCGGGAGACCGCGCTGCGGCTGGTGGACGCGTCCGTGACCGCGCGCCGGCCGCGCGGAGCGGGACAGTGGGCCCTGCTGGGCGGGGTGCTCGTCACCGTCGCCGTGCTGCTCGTGCTGCCGCTCGCCGTACTGGTGCAGCGGTCCCTGGACGCGCCCGGCTTCGGCTACTACCGGGCGCTGACCAGCGAGGACGGGGGAGTGTTCCTGGTCCCGCCGATCGAGGCGATCGGCAACTCCCTGTCGTACGCCGTCGCCGCCACGCTCATCGCCGTGCTGATCGGCGGGCTCGCCGCGGTCGCGCTCACCCGCCGGGACGCCGGGCGGTTCGTGCGCGGCTTCGACGCGCTGCTGATGCTGCCGCTCGGGGTGTCCGCGGTGACCGTCGGCTTCGGGTTCCTGATCTCCCTCGACGAGCCGCCACTGGACCTCAGGTCCTCCTGGATCCTGGTGCCCCTCGCGCAGGCGCTGGTCGGGGTGCCGTTCGTCGTACGGACCATGCTGCCCGTGCTGCGGGCCGTGGACGTGCGGCTGCGGGAGGCGGCCTCGGTGCTCGGGGCCTCGCCCTGGCGGGTGTGGCGGGAGGTGGATCTGCCGATGGTGAGGCGGGCGCTGCTGATCGCCGCCGGGTTCGCCTTCGCCGTGTCCCTCGGGGAGTTCGGGGCGACGGTGTTCATCGCACGGCCCGACCGACCGACGCTGCCGGTGGCCGTGGCCCGGCTGCTCGGGCGGCCCGGGGACCTCAACTACGGCCAGGCGATGGCCCTTTCGACGATTCTGATGGTGGTGTGCGCCGTGGCCCTGCTGGTGCTGGAGAGGCTCCGCACGGACCGGACGGGGGAGTTCTGATGCTGCTGGCCCTGCGGGACGCGACGGTCCGCTTCGGCGGCCGGGCCGTGCTGGACGCCGTCGATCTGGAGGTCGCCGAGCACGAGATCGTGTGCGTGCTCGGACCCAGCGGCAGCGGCAAGTCGACCCTGTTGCGGGCGGTCGCCGGACTGCAACCCCTCGACTGCGGGCGGGTGTCGCTCGACGGGCACGACCAGGCGGGCCTGCCGGCGCACCGGCGTGGAGTCGGGCTGATGTTCCAGGACCACCAGCTGTTCCCGCAGCGGGACGTGGGCGGCAACGTGGCCTTCGGACTGCGGATGCACGGCGAGCCGAAGCGGCGACAGGCCGAGCGGGTGCAGGAGTTGCTGGACCTCGTGGGGCTGCCGGGCGCGGGCCGCCGGGCCGTCGCCGCACTGTCCGGCGGGGAGCAGCAGCGAGTGGCACTGGCCCGGGCCCTCGCGCCCAGCCCCCGGCTGCTGATGCTGGACGAGCCGCTCGGACAGCTCGACCGGTCGCTGCGGGAGCGTCTGGTCGTCGAACTGAAGGAACTGTTCGGCCGGTTGGGCACGACCGTGCTCGCCGTGACACACGACCAGGGAGAGGCCTTCGCGCTGGCCGACCGGGTCGTGGTGATGCGGGACGGGCGCATCGCCCAGACCGGTACGCCCCTCGATGTGTGGCAGCGGCCCGCCGACGCCTTCGTCGCCCGCTTCCTCGGCTTCGAGAACGTGGTCGAGGCGACGGTGGGCACCGAGGCCGCGGACACGCCGTGGGGCAAGGTGCCGGTGCCCGAGGACGCCCCGCAGGGCACCCGGACCCTGCTGGTGCGGCCCGCCGGGGTGCGCCTGGTGCCCGCCGACGCGGGCCTGCGCTGCACCGTGGCCGCGCGCACCTTCCGGGGCACCCATGTCACCGTGCACCTCCAGCCCCCGGACGCCCCGCGCCTGGAGGCGGCGTGCGCGCTGCGGGACGCGCCGGAGACGGGGGACGAGGTCGGCGTGGAGTTCGACGCGGCCGAAATCGTGGTGCTCGGCTGATCGTCGGCCGCCTAGGGTGCGGTGCATGACACCGCTGCTCGCACACGACCGCTACTGCGACGAAATCGCCCGCCAGGTCGGCTTGTTGAGGTCCGTGGTGACCTCCGGGACCGATCTGTCCGGCACCGTGCCCACCTGCCCGGACTGGTCGCTGGAGGACCTCGTACGGCACATGGGCCGCGCCCTGCGCTGGGTGGAGTTCATCGTGCGGACCCGGGCCGACGCGGAGGTGCCCGAGGAGCGGGTGCCGGGTCTCGCCGGGCCGGGGACGCGGGGGGACGCCGCCGCCCTGGACGCCTGGCTGGCGGAGAGCGGCGAGCAGGTCGTCGCCGCCCTGCGGGAGGCCGGGCCGGACACGAAGGTGTGGAGCTGGGCGGGGATCCCCGCCACCGGGTTCTGGGCCCGCCGGATGACGCATGAGATCACCGTGCACCGCGCGGACGCCACGCTCACGGCCGGGCTGCCCTACGAGGTCGCGCCCGAGGTGGCCGCCGACGCGATCGACGAGTGGCTGCAGATCGTGGAGTACGTGCGGCGGACGGTGCCGCACCACGCGGCGAGGGAACTGCGTGGCCCCGGCCGCAGCATCCACCTCCACGCCACCGACACCGGGCCGGAGGTGAACGCCGAGTGGCTCGTGGAGCTCACCGAGGACGGTGTCGCCTGGCGCCGGGGCCACCGGAAGGCGACCGTGGCCCTGCGCGGGCCGCTCACCTCCGTCCTGCTGGCGTTCTACCGCCGACTGCCGCTGGACGCGCCGGAGTTGGAGGTGCTGGGCGAGCGGGAGCTGCTGGAGTTCTGGCTGGAGCGGGCGACCTTCGGATGACACGGGACGCGGCCCGTCCCCCGGCACGGACGTGGCCCGCCCCCTGGTGGGGGACGGGCCACGGCACGGTGTGCGTTGCGCGAAGGTCAGCTGTCGCTGTTGGCCCCGCGACGGCGCATGCCGAAGAACACCGCGCCGCCACCGACGACGACCAGGGCCGCCGCGATGCCGGCGATGAGGCCGGTGCTGGAGTTGGCACCGGTCTCGGCGAGGTTGGAGTCACCGGCCGGGGCGGGCACGTTGCCCGCCGGCGAGGTGCTCTGGCTCTCCGACGGCTCCGGAGCGGGGGTCTCGGTCTCCTCCGCCGGCTTGGAGGGGGAGGCCGACGGGGTCGGCGTGGCCGGGGGAGTCGAAGCCGGGGGCTCCTCCTCCTTCTTGCAGGCCGTGGCCGGGGTGACGAGGTTGGGCTTGATGTCCTCGTCCACGTAGCGGGCGGCCTTGACGTGGATGCGGTACTCGGCGTTCGGCTTCCAGTCGTCGGCGAAGGTGATGGTGGTGCCTTCGCGCGAGCCCTTGACCACCTGCGTGCCGACCTTCTTGGCGTCGGCGCCGTTGTTCTGCAGGTACACGGTGACCGTGGCCGGGATGCCGGCGGGGTCGACGTCGGTGACGGTGATGACGCCCTTGTCGCCATCGCACTTCGCCTCGGCGGAGAACTCGCTGATGTCGCAGGCGAGCGCGTTGCCCGCGGCACCGAGCGCGAGCGCGGCCGAGGCGGAGGCGACACCGAGGACGCGCACGGCACGTGCGCGGCGGGATACGGACAGAACTGCCACGTTTG
The DNA here is from genome assembly GCF_014701095.1 of Streptomyces tuirus. Classification (NCBI taxonomy): domain Bacteria; kingdom Bacillati; phylum Actinomycetota; class Actinomycetes; order Kitasatosporales; family Streptomycetaceae; genus Streptomyces; species Streptomyces tuirus. The sequence goes on from NZ_AP023439.1 coordinate 5,498,107, forward strand.
TCCTTTACGGGATTGCTGAAGCGGGGGGTTGAGGCAGTGTTGACTGAACATCAGCACTACCGGGAGACTCACAGGTCTATAAGCGCCGCATAAGTAGTGTCAACGCATATGCAGGTTGCAAGCACTTGCTTTGCCTTCTTATTAACCGCCAAGACGTTTCAAGGCCTCCGGCGCCTCCTCGATCCGCTCCACCAGCGCGATCCGGGCCTCCATCGAGCGTCCCGCGGCCAGCGACCGCAGCAGCGGCCACGCGGGCAGCTTCTCCGTCCAGTGCGCGCGGTCCACCAGCACCATCGGCGTCGGCTCACCGCGCGACTCGTAGTAGTTGGGCGTCGCGTTGTCGAAGATCTCCTGCAGCGTCCCCGCGGCGCCCGGCAGGAACACCACACCCGCGTTGGACCGGGCCAGCAGGCCGTCCTCGCGGGTGGCGTTGGCGAAGTACTTGGCGATGTGGGAGGCGAAGGCGTTCGGCGGCTCGTGGCCGTAGAACCAGGTCGGGATGCCCACCGAGCGGCCGCCCCGGGGCCAGCGGGTGCGTATCTCGAAGGCCGCCGAGGCCCATTGGGTGATCGACGGGGTGAAGTGCGGTGCCTTGCCGAGGAGTTCGAGTGACTCGGTGAGCATCTCGTCGTCGAAGGGGGCGGCGTACGCGCCGAGGTTGGCCGCTTCCATGGCGCCCGGGCCGCCACCGGTGGCGATCGTGAAGCCGGCGCGGGCCAGCTCCCGGCCGAGCCGTGCGGCGCCGGTGTACTCCTCGGTGCCGCGGGCCATCGCGTGGCCGCCCATGACGCCCACGACCCGGGCCCCGGACAGGAGTTCGTCGAGCGCGTCCGAGACGGAGTCGTCGTGGACCGAGCGCAGCATGGACGCGTAGATGTCGCGGTCGGCCTTGGTGCGCTGGAACCAGGCGTAGGCGAGGGCGTCGGGCGTGGCCTCGTAGCCGTCGGCCAGCGACGCGAAGAGTTCGTCCGGGGAGTAGACCAGGCCGCGGTACGGGTCGAACGGCAGGTCCGGGACCGGTGGGAAGACCAGCGCGCCGTCGGCCCGGACCTTGGCGTCCGCGTCCTCGCGCATCGCGCAGCCGAGGAAGACCGCGCCCGCGGTGTCCGTGGTGAGCAGCTCGCGCGTACGGTCCGTCAGATCGACGGCCTGGACGCGGTGTCCGGCGAGGGTGCCGCGCGCCGAGACGGTCGCGTCGAACTCCTCGAGGGTCTCTATCTCACGGTCGTCGTGGTGGGCCGCATGGGCGGGCATCGTCTGCACCCGCCCATGCTAGGCGGCACGCCGTCAGCCCTGGACGGCTGCGGGGTCCATCCACACGACCTCGAAGGTGTGGCCGTCCAGGTCGTCGAAGGCGCGGCCGTACATGAAGCCGTGGTCCTGGGTCTCGTCCGAGACGGAACCGCCCGCCGCGACCGCCTTCTCGACCAGTTCGTCGACCTTCTCGCGGCTCTCGGAGCTCAGCGCGATCAGCACCTCGCTGGTCTTCGTCGAGTCCGCGACCTCCTTCTTGGTGAACTGGAGGTACTTCTCCCTGGTGTGCACCATGATCACGATGGTCTCGCTGATCACCACCGAGGCGGTCGTGTCGTCGCTGAACTGCTCGTTGATCGTGAAGCCCAGCTCCGTGAAGAACTTCTTCGAGGCGCCGAGGTCGCCGGTGCACAGGTTCACGAAGATCATCTGCTGGTACATGCGAGGTCGCTCCCATCACGTCCGTGTCGTTACGCGGGATAGACCGGGGGCCGGTCCGGAACTCATCGCCGTACGGGGACTTTTCTCGTACGAGTTTTCCAGCGGGGGCCGCGGGAGTTCAGCGCGCCAGCGGCAGCGCCGCCAGTTCCGCGACCGTCAGGGTGAGCGGGCCGAACAGGGCGAGCAGCGCGACGGCGCGCACAGCGGCGGCGCTGCGCAGCATCGTGGCGGGGGCGCCGAGGCGCAGCAGCGCGGCGGTGGTCTCGGCGCGGGCCTGCCGCGCCTCGACGGCGGCCGTGAGGAGCGTCGCCGTCGTGCAGCCGGTCACGAGCACCACGCCGAGGGTGGTGAGCGGGCCGAGCGAGAGCCCGTCCGGGGCGTGCAGCAGCGCCATGGCCCACGCGGCGGACAGCACCGCGCAGACGACGCCGAGGGGACGCCCGATGCGGACGGCCTCCGCCATGAGGATGCGGCCGGCCAGGAGCCGCAGGGCACCGGGGCGGGCCGACTGCAGCAGCCGTCCGCACAGGTGGGTCAGGCCGGGACCGGCCAGGGCCAGACCGACGGCGACGAGCGCCCAGCCCGCCAGCACGCCCGGGGAGGCACCGGAGAAGGAGAGGTCGGGGGGTGTCGGGGAGGTGCGGCTCGTGTAGCTCTCCACGGCGAGGCCAGCGGCCAGCACGGTGATCCCCCAGGGGAGACCGGAGGGGGCGGCGATGGTGTCGGGCAGGGCCGCGTCGGTGGTGTCCGGCAGGACCGCGTCGGGGGCCGCGGTGCCGTCGGGGGCGCCGGACTCCGGGTCGCGCGGGCCCGGGTGCCCGGCCAGGGCCCCGGCGGGGCTGATGGCGCCGGCCGCGTCCGGCGCCGCCGCGCGCGGGCTGAGCCACTGGCCGGGCTCGCCGGCCGGGCCGTGCGCGCCCGTCGCGTCCGGGTGCGGGGCTGCGGGGAGCCCGGCAGGGGCCCCGGCGCCCGTCTCCTGGGCGCCCGGCTGACCCGGGCCGCCGGGCATGCGGCCGGGCGGCTGGGCCGGCGGGTCCGCGACCGCGCTCACGGCGCCACCGGGACCCGTGACCGCTGCCGGCGCGGACCCGCCGGCCCGGGCCGCGGGCGGGCCGCTCTTCGCGCCGGGCTCGGCACCGTTCGACGCGGCGGCCTCGGCACTGTTCGCCGCGGCGGCCTCGGCGCCGCGGCCGGGCGCGGGCCGGGTGATCTGCCGGCCGAACCGCCCGTACGCGCCGAAGGTCTCGCGGGTGCCGGCGCGCCCGTACGCGCCGAAGCGGCCGTACAGCCGGGCCGCCCGGGGCCCGGCGGCCTTCGCCTCGCGCGGACGCAGGGCCAGGGCCACCGCCACCGACGCGCCGACGGGCACGAGCGCCAGCAGGGTCAGGGCGCCCGGCAGCGGCAGGGGCCGGTCCGCGGCGAGGGACTCGGCCGCGGCGCCGTCGAAGGGCATGCCCGTCAGGTCGCCCCGCAGGTGCAGGAAGACGAGCAGGGCCAGCATCGCGCCCAGCGTGCAGGACAGGGCCGTCGTCGTCGCCGAGACGGCCATCATGCGCACCGGGCCGAGGCCGATCGCCGAGAGGCCCGCGCGGGGCTTGGTGCCCGGGTCGGTACGGGCCACGGCGACCGCGAAGTACACCGTGGCGGCCAGCGGGGCCGCGCACCAGGCCAGCCGCAGCAGGGCGGTGCCGGGGGAGCCGGGGTGGCCCAGCGCGTAGCCGAGCGCGCAGAGCAGCAGGAAGGCCGTGCCCGCCGAGGCCGCCGCGACCAGCAGGCGGCGCAACTGGACGGCGGGGTGGGCGCCGCGGGTCAGACGGAGAGCGAGCACGCGGCCCGGCCTTCCGGCTCGCGGGGCTCGGCGACCGGCGGCAGGTGCACCGTCTGCACGCGCCGCCCGTCCAGCAGCGACACCGTGCGGTCGGCGAGGGCCGCGGTCTCCGCGTCATGGGTGGCCAGGACGACGGTGATGCGGTGGGAGCGAGCCGCCGTGGTGAGGGTGCGCAGCACATGGGCGCGGTCGGCGCGGTGCAGGGGCGCCGTGGGCTCGTCGGCGAACAGCACCGACGGCGCGGGGGCCAGCGCGCGGGCGATGCAGACCCGCTGCCGCTCGGCCTGCACCAGCTGGTGGGGCCGTTTGCGGGCGCTGTCGCCGATGTCCAGGCGCTCCAGCCACTCCATGGCCGCGGTCCTGGCGCGCCGCCGGCTGGTGCCGCGCAGCATCAGCGGCAGGGCGGTGTTCTCCCAGGCGTTGAGCTCCGGGACCAGGGAGGGGGCCGGGTCGATCCAGCCGAAGCGGTCGCGGCGCAGCCGCTCGCGGGTGAGGGGGCCCATGGTGTGCACGGGCACGCTGTTGAACCAGACCTCGCCGCGCCGCACGGGCACCAGACCGGACAGGCACCGCAGCAGGGTCGTCTTGCCGCTGCCCCGCGGGCCGCCGATGGCGAGGATCTCGCCCTCGCGCACGCCGAGCGAGACGCCGCAGAGCGCGGGCGAGCCGTCGTCGTGCTGGAAGTGCAGGGCGCGTGCCCAGAGCACGTCGTTGTCCGGCGGGGCCTCCATGCGCGTACACCTCGGTTCAGATCCGTAGTTCCCTTGCCATCCCCCGTGCGGGGGAACGAAGGCAGGGCCGATCGGTCACTGGGCACGCTAGGCAGAAGGCGGCTCGGCGCCGGACAGCACGCGGCCCCGGGCCGCCGTTTCTCACTCGAACGGGCGGCACCAGGGCCGGTGTTGATCATCCAGGAAGACGATCTGAGCGACGGGCGTCAGAGCTTCGTCCACGCCTCCGTCAGGGTGGCGCGCAGGATCTGCTCGATCTCGTCGAACGTCGACTGGTCGGAGATCAGCGGCGGGGCGAGCTGGACGACCGGGTCGCCGCGGTCGTCGGCCCGGCAGTACAGGCCGTTGTCGTACAGCGCCTTGGAGAGGAAGCCGTACAGGACGCGCTCGGTCTCCTCGTCGTTGAAGGACTCCTTGGTGTTCTTGTCCTTCACCAGCTCGATGCCGTAGAAGAAGCCGTTGCCGCGGACGTCGCCGACGATCGGCAGGTCGTGGAGCTTCTCCAGGGTGGCGCGGAAGTTGCCCTCGTTGTCCAGGACGTGCTGGTTGAGGTTCTCGCGCTCGAACAGGTCGAGGTTGGCCAGGCCCACGGCCGCGGAGACCGGGTGGCCGCCGAAGGTGTAGCCGTGCAGGAAGGTGTTGTCGCCCTTGTAGAACGGCTCGGCCAGGCGGTCGGAGATGATGCACGCGCCGATCGGGGAGTAGCCCGAGGTCATGCCCTTGGCGCAGGTGATCATGTCCGGCACGTAGTCGAACTTGTCGCAGGCGAAGTACGTGCCCAGACGGCCGAAGGCGCAGATGACCTCGTCCGAGACGAGCAGCACGTCGTACTGGTCGCAGATCTCGCGGACCCGCTGGAAGTAGCCGGGCGGGGGCGGGAAGCAGCCGCCCGCGTTCTGCACCGGCTCCAGGAAGACCGCGGCGACGGTGTCCGGGCCCTCGAAGAGGATCTGCTGCTCGATCTGGTCGGCGGCCCAGCGGCCGTAGGCCTCCGGGTCGTCGCCGTGGATCGGGGCGCGGTAGATGTTGGTGTTCGCCACCTTGTGCGCGCCCGGCACCAGCGGCTCGAAGGGAGCCTTCAGGGCCGGCAGGCCGGTGATGGACAGGGCGCCCTGCGGGGTGCCGTGGTAGGCGACCGCGCGGGAGATGACCTTGTGCTTGGTGGGCTTGCCGGTCAGCTTGAAGTACTGCTTGGCGAGCTTCCAGGCGGTCTCGACCGCCTCACCGCCGCCGGTCGTGAAGAAGACCTTGTTCAGGTCGCCCGGCGCGTGCCCGGCGAGGCGCTCGGCCAGCTCGACGGCCTTGGGGTGGGCGTAGGACCACACCGGGAAGAACGCGAGCTCCTGCGCCTGCTTGAAGGCGGTCTCGGCGAGCTCGACCCGGCCGTGCCCGGCCTGCACCACGAAGAGGCCGGCGAGGCCGTCCAGGTAGCGCTTGCCCTTGTCGTCGTAGATGTACGTGCCCTCGCCCCGCACGATGGTGGGCACGGGGGCCTTCTCGTACGACGACATGCGCGTGAAGTGCATCCACAGGTGGTCGTACGCGGACTGGGAGAGGTCCTTGCTCACGGCTATCGGGTCCTCACGATTATCGGGTTCCCCACATGTAGGTCTGCTTCTTGAGCTTGAGGTAGACGAAGCTCTCGGTGGAGCGCACTCCGGGCACGGCCCGTATGCGTTTGTTGATGACGTCCAGGAGGTGGTCGTCGTCCTCGCAGACGATCTCCACCATCAGGTCGAACGAGCCTGCGGTCATCACCACGTACTCGCATTCGGACATCGCCGACAGCGCGTCCGCGACCGACTCCACGTCGCCCTCGACGTTGATGCCGACCATCGCCTGTCTGCGGAAGCCCACGGTGAGCGGGTCCGTGACGGCGACGATCTGCATCACGCCCTGGTCGAGCAGCTTCTGGACGCGCTGGCGCACGGCCGCCTCCGACAGGCCCACGGCCTTGCCGATGGCGGCGTACGGCCGGCGGCCGTCCTCCTGGAGCTGCTCGATGATGGCGAGGGAGACGACGTCCAGCTGCGGCGAGCTGCCGTTCCTGGACTCGCGGGAGGGCTCGCGGTGCTCCCGTGAGCCCTTCTGGTCTGCGCTTCGACTGGCCACGAGGTCACTGTGCACGAGGTCTCGACACTTCCGCAAGCCTCGACCGATGAAATCCGTTGTTTCAGCACCTGACTCCTGCGGATTCCGCACGATCGAAGGGACCGGGGGTGTTGAAAACGTGGGTCGGCCGACTAGGGTGGGTGTCTCAAGTACTGGACATCCGAACTGGAGGGCCGGCAGTGAGCACCGAGCTTCGTCGTCTGCGCAACTACATCGGCGGTGAGTTCCGGGACGCCGCCGACGGACGGACCACCGAGGTGGTCAATCCCGCGACGGGTGAGGCGTACGCGACCGCTCCGCTGTCCGGGCAGGCGGACGTGGACGCCGCGATGGCGGCGGCCGCCGAGGCCTTTCCCGGCTGGCGCGACACCACGCCCGCCGAGCGGCAGAAGGCCCTGCTGAAGATCGCGGACGCCTTCGAGGAGCGCGCCGAGGAGCTGATCGCGGCCGAGGTGGAGAACACGGGCAAGCCGACCGGGCTGACCCGCTCCGAGGAGATCCCGCCGATGGTCGACCAGATCCGCTTCTTCGCGGGCGCGGCGCGGATGCTGGAGGGCCGCTCGGCCGGCGAGTACATGGAAGGCCTGACCTCCATCGTGCGCCGGGAGCCGGTCGGCGTCTGCGCGCAGGTCGCGCCGTGGAACTACCCGATGATGATGGCCGTGTGGAAGTTCGCCCCGGCGATCGCGGCGGGCAACACCGTCGTGCTCAAGCCGTCGGACACCACCCCGGCCTCGACGGTCCTCATGGCCGAGATCATCGGCTCGATCGTCCCCAAGGGCGTCTTCAACGTCATCTGCGGCGACCGCGACACCGGCCGCATGATGGTCGAGCACGACACCCCGGCGATGGCCTCCATCACCGGTTCCGTGCGGGCCGGCATCCAGGTCGCGGAGTCGGCCGCCAAGGACGTCAAGCGGGTCCACCTCGAGCTGGGCGGCAAGGCCCCGGTCGTGGTCTTCGAGGACACCGACATCGCCAAGGCCGTCGAGGACATCTCGGTCGCCGGCTACTTCAACGCCGGCCAGGACTGCACCGCGGCCACCCGGGTGCTGGTCCACGAGTCCATCCACGACGAGTTCGTCTCCGCGCTGGCCAAGGCCGCCTCCGAGACGAAGACCGGGCAGCCGGACGACGAGGACGTGCTGTTCGGCCCGCTCAACAACCCCAACCAGCTCAAGCAGGTCGAGGGCTTCATCGAGCGGCTGCCCGCGCACGCGCGCGTGGAGGCCGGCGGCAAGCGGGTCGGCGACAAGGGCTACTTCTACGCGCCGACCGTCGTCTCGGGTCTGAAGCAGACCGACGAGATCATCCAGCAGGAGGTCTTCGGCCCGGTCATCACCGTGCAGTCCTTCTCCGACGAGGAGCAGGCCGTGGAGTGGGCCAACGGCGTCGAGTACGCGCTGGCCTCCTCCGTGTGGACCAAGGACCACGGCCGGGCCATGCGGATGTCCAAGAAGCTCGACTTCGGCTGCGTGTGGATCAACACCCACATCCCGCTGGTCGCCGAGATGCCGCACGGCGGCTTCAAGAAGTCCGGCTACGGCAAGGACCTCTCGGGCTACGGCTTCGACGACTACACGCGCATCAAGCACGTGATGACGTCGCTGGACGCGTAGTCACAGTTCGGTCGTGAACGGCCCCGGGCGCTGCCGCCCGGGGCCGTTCACGCGCACGCCTCAAGGCCACCAGGTCAGCACGTCGTCGACCGCCCGGGTCAGCTCTTCTCGCACCTCCTCACCGGCGACCGGCACGAGACGCGAGAGGTTGTCGGTGATCAGGGTGAGGGCTCTGTGCTGCGAGGTCCGGGACACGAGACGGCGTACGAGGGCGACGAACTCCCGAGGCGAGCAACCGTGTTCGTCCAGGGCCCTGGCGAGGAGGGCGGTTGCCAGGTCGGCGTCGTCCGGAGCGAGGCCGACGGCCGTGTCCAGGGACTCCCGGTCCACGTACGACACGAGTCTGAGCAGCTTCTCCGGACGCATGTCCCAGTCGACCCGGGCCAGGCAGTCCAGCGCCTCGGCCGGCACCGCGGCACGCTCCTGTTCGGGCAGCACGGACAGCAGGACGCAGTAGGCTTCCGCCCGCTCCCACACGTCGCTCACGGCTCGGATCACGGTGAGTGCCTCGGGCACCCGCTCGGCCATGCCGTCAGGGAACCCGGCGCGCATCGGCGGCACGGCCTCCGGCAGCCAAGGCTGCCAGGAGCAGGCGAGTGCCGCCTCGTAAGCCTCTTGCGCGACGGTCATGCGCTGTTCGGCCGGAACACGGGGCACCAGCGAGCTGAGCGCGGGAGCGCGGAGCGCGGCGTCTTCGAGGGCCCGTCCCGCCGCCAGGGCGTCGCCGATCAGCCGGCCGGGGAGGTACGGGATCAGCGAGATGAACAGCGTCGGCACGCTCGATCTCCCGTCTGCGTCCGCGAGTGCCGCCAGGACCTCTTCGTGAACGTCGTCCGGCAGGCGCGGGCCCAGGACGCTCAGGTCATGGACCCGTACCCATTCGTCCTCCGCCAGCCATTGCCGCACCGCCTCCACCACCAGGTTGCGCGGGAGGTACGCGACCACCTGCGCCAGCACCGACTGATGGGCGTAGAGGAGCCGGCCTGGCTCGGAGAACCACTCCGCTGCGGCCCGCCGCCGGTCGTCGTCCGAGAGGTGGGGCAGGAGCCGTTGGCGCAGCGTGTGGGGATCACTCGCGGCGCTCCGCAGCAGTTCCAGCGCCTGCCGGGCGCCGGCCGGCCGCTGTGCGGCGGGAAGGGTCGGCAGCAGGGCGGTCTGTCCGGTGGCCAGCGCGGTGGGGGTGCCGACCACCTTGGCGACCTCGAGCGTCTCCGCCGCCCACGAGGCCCGCTCGTGCGCAGGAAGCCGGTCCACCAGCGCGGCCAGGTGGATCACCCGCGCGTTCGAGGGCGTGAAGAGGGCGTCGTTGAGCGCTTCCTTCAGCTGGGAAGGGGTCACATAGGGCGCAAGCCGTGCCAGCACGTGCTGGTTCAGGCGCGAGCGGGAGGCGAGGATGTCCGTGACAGTCGCTGTGCGGATCTCCGGCGACAGAAGAGGCAGGAGCATGCTCAGCGCGCCTGCTCGTTCTCCCGGCTCGGCGGCGGAACGAGCTCGCGCCAGGGTTTCCGCCAGCAACGCCTCGCCCTGTTCCGCGGGCAGCACCGGGAGAAGAACCGCGCAGTCACGCGCACGTGCTCGGACGTATTCCGGGGGACGGGTGTCGGCGACGGCCGCGGCGAGCGCCGCCTTCTGCTCCTCCGGGGACAGCAGGGGCAGCAGGGCCTCCCAGGCGCCGGTGCGCTTCGGAACGAAGTCACCGCGCAGCAGTGCGTCCTTCGCCTCGGCCAACGCGTCGTCCCGCACCTGACCGGGCAGCAGCGGCAGGAGAGAGACCAAGGCGCTGATGTTGTCGGCCGTGCACCAGTAGTCCTCATCCGAGCGCATCTCGTCGAGGGCGCGCAGGGCGATCCGCTGCCGCATGCCGGCGGGTGCGTGTACGGCCGTGGTCGCCAGCAACTGACCTCGCAGCCCCCCTCCTGAGCACTCCAGAGCCGCTGCCGCGGCCTCATCGGCCACTGCCGCCCGACGATCCTCAGGCAGGTGCGGTATCACCAGCGCGGGGGAGAAGTAGTGGTGGCCGTTCAGGCTGCTGCTGGACACGTAGTCGCAGACCCGCACCGCCTCCAGTGCTTCCTCACAGGCCGACAGTCGCAGGCCGCCGATCAGATGGGGCTGGAGCGCGAGCAGAGCCCTGAACCGATCCCCTGGATGGGACAGGCGGCGCGCATGGGCCAAGCCACGTACGGCCGTCCACACACCCCGCTCGACGAGCTGCCCCAGGAGCTCCGGCCCCACGCTGTCGGTGTGGCTGGCGACGCTCGCCGCCATCAGCCGGTAGCGCAGTTCCTCGGCCAGGGCCATTGCCGGGATGCGCCGTTCCAGGGCCTCATCGGTGCGTCGAACGGCATCGCGCCGGGCCAGTTCCACGTCGTCGAGGAAGGTGTCAGGCGATCCCGCGTACTCATGGGCGCTGAACCAGATGTTCTGCGCCTGCCGGCCCCCGGGCGGTGACTCAGCCGCCAGCAGCCGGCTCAGACCGGTGCTCCAGTCCGCCTGAACCATGTGGTGACCAAGGTGGCGGAGCGCGTACCCGCCGTCGACCGAGGCCAGTGCCGGGTCCGCGGCAAGCAGGGCCAAGGACGCGCCGCCGTTGTCGTCGCCGAGCCCGCCGAACTCCGTCACATGGCGTTCGGCCATCCGCCGGTGGGCCCGGGCGACGCTCTCGGCGAGTTCCGCGGCCAGGACCTTGAGACGGTCGTCCTGCACCTCGTACAGCACTCCGCCGAAGAAGCTCCGCGCGGTGGCGTGATACAGCTCGTACCGCCGTCCCCAAGGGCCGTCGTCCGCGGTGAGGAAGGGGCGTATCACCAGATCGCACCACTGCCGCACCGCCTCGCGGTCATCGACTCCGGAGAGCCGGCACAGCGAGCTGTAAGGCAGGGGCTCGCGAGCGGCCACCAGTGTCGCCAGTATGTCCCTGCCGGTCCGTGCCCAGCCCGGTGCCTCCTGCCAGCGCGTCAACTGCCGGGCGTAGTAGCCGGACAGGTCGGCGGGCAGCGAACTGAGTTCGTCGACCGGCTGCTGGCCTGTGCCGAGGGCAGCGAGCACGTAGCGCAGGTAGACCCACACCCCGCCTGACCGTTCGACCAGCAGGGGGATCACCTCGTCGGCGCTCACGCCCGTTGCGGCCAGCCGTCCCGCCACCGGATCGGCCCGTACGGCCCGGTCCAGGTACTGCCGGACGTCTGCCTGGTTGCGTGTGTCGGCCCGGTCGATACGGACGACACGCGAGGGCGACTCCGAGTAGGCAGGCCGGCTGCCGGTGCGGTAGGTGCCCACCACGAAGGCGCCTTCGGGGAGCAGCGAGGGCAGCCCCCACGGCATGCCGCCGTCCGGAGCCTCCGCCTCGTCGGCCCCGTCCATCACGAGCACCAACGGCCCGTTCGCGGCGCGGGCTTGCTCGGCGGCCTGGGTGAGCAGGGCGTCGAAGCCCTCCGGCTCCGACACCCAGTCAGGCAGCATGCCACCCGGCGCGAACTGCGCGGACAGCCCGTATCTGGTGATCAGTTGGGCCGCCACGTTGCGCAACCCCACGCGAGCCGAGCCGCCTTGGGCGTGGCGGGCGAAGTGCGACACATAGCCGCGTTCACGGACCAGCCAGGCCGCCAGCGCGGTCTTGCCCAGACCGGCCTCCGCCTCCACCCAGAGGAAGCCGCAGGCCCGCTCCTGGAGAAAGGCGTCGACGTACGCCACCAGCCAGTCGCGGCCCGTGAACTGCGCCACCCCCACGTCGCTGAAGACCTTGTGCGTGTTCTTGAGCGCAACCGCCAAGGGAACGGCCGAGGAGCTGAAGACGGGATTGGTCATGATCGGACCGTGGGCATCGCCACCGACCGCCACCGAGGCCTCTCCGTGGGCGCCGGTCCGCTGGAACGTCACGAGCGGGCCTCGTCGTCGGCGCCATCCCCCTGAAGGCGGCCTCGTTGCCCGGCCGCGGATGCTTCGACATCAGTGGAGACCCGGCCGCGGGCGTCCCCGTCGACGGTCACTGAGCCCGCGCCCTGAGCGGTCTCGCCTCCCGAGAGGGAGACCCGCGTGGTGATCGCCTCGTGCGCGGTACCGCCGATCGTCACCGAGCCGGCACCGGGCCCGGGGCCGTCGGCGTCATCAGCCGTGAGGACCACCTGCAGGAACACGGCGACGACCACCAGTACTCCCAGCGCCACCCACCAGGGCCATGCCGGTCGGTCCGTCACCACGTTGGTGACCAGTCCGCACGCCGCCGAGGCGACCACCGAACTCCCCGCGACGACCACGCGCTTCAGTCCACGTCCCACCACCGCCCCAACCTATCCGCTCAACGCGGGAACGCGCCCTCGGATGCCCCGCTTCGGCCATCCGACCCCCGTTTTTGAACGTGTTCAACACAGGCGTAGAGTGCCTCCATGAACGACAGAGCCGCCCTGGTGAAGGGCATCCGTGCCTGGTTGGTCCTCTTCGTCGTGTGCCTGGTGCTCAGCGGCGCCACGGCCTTTCCCCTGGTGCACGAACTGCGGTGGACCGAGGACCTGTTGCACGTGCTGTCCGTCGGCGACCAGCTGCCCGGGCTGACGGAATGGATCGGGCGGGTCCGGGCCGGACTGGACCGGGCCGACGCCGAATACCCCTTCCTCCTCTACGGCACGGACTGGCTGGCATTCGCGCACCTGGTGATCGCGGTCGCCTTCTACGGGCCCTACCGTGACCCGGTCCGCAACATCTGGGTCGTCGAGTTCGGCATGATCGCCTGCGCGGGGATCATCCCGCTCGCCCTGATCTGCGGACCCCTCCGCGGGATCCCCTTCTGGTGGTCAGTGATCGACATGGCCTTCGGGGTGTTCGGGGTGATCCCGCTGTACGTCGTCCGGCAGCGGATCAAGCGGCTGGAGGCGCTGACCGCGCCCGCGGCCGTCCCGGCGTTCGGCGGCTGAGAAGAGCTGTTGTCCCGGGAACCTTCACGCCCCCCGGTCCTGCCGGAGAGGGTGCGTGCGGAGAAGTACCGATCCCGGCCGGCGAGAGGCTCCCGTGGGCCGGCGGCCCGGAATCGACCAGGGCCCGCCGCAGGGCGCCCTGCGCTACGGGCTCGTCGCGGCACCGGCACGGACAGCGCGCCGGTGCCGCAGTACGTCACGCGCGCGGCCCCGGCCGATCCGGCGACGGTGCCGCAGCGCTCGCGCGTGCGGCGCACAGCACGTCGACACGGTTCGTCGTGATCGAGTCCACGCCCGCCTCCAGCAGCCGCCGCATGGAGCGGCGGGTGTCGGGGGTCCAGACGGACAACAGATGTCCGTCGCGGTGCACGCGCTCGGCGAGAGGGCGGTCCACCAGGGAGAAGCGGTAGTTGAGCCAGCGCGGGCGGATCGCCTCCAGCAGGACGGGCCGCGGCGGGGCCAGCGTCGTCCAGGTGAGGGCGATCTCGGCGCCCGGATCCACCGCGCGCACGGCGAGCATGGCGTCGGCGCCCGCGCAGTAGTAGACGCGCTCCGCCGCCCCGGCCTCCTCCACCACGCCCATGATCCGGCGCACCGCCCGCACATCGGGCGACCCGGGCAGGTCGATCATCACCCGGTGCCCGCCGGTCGCGGCCAGTGCCTCGGCCAGGGCCGGCACCCCGCCGCCGGTCAGCCCGCGCACCTCCTCGAAGGACAGCGCGTTCAGCGGCCGTTCGTGCTCCCACAGGCGCTTCAGTGTCGCGTCGTGCAGCAGCACCGGCACGCCGTCCCGGGTGAGCCGTACGTCGATCTCCACCGCGTCCGCGCCCCGGCGCAGGGCGGAACGCAGCGAGGCGACGGTGTTCTCACGGACGCGGTAGGGGTCGCCGCGGTGGGCCACGGCGACCGGGGCGGGGGTCACCGGGCGAGCCACTGCGCGGTGTACGTGTCGATCTCGCCGGCGATCCGGGCCTTGCCCGCCGCGTCCAGGAAGGACGCCTCGACGGCGTTCTTCGCCAGCTCGGCCAGGCCCCGCTCGTCGAGCGCGAGGAGCCGGGCGGCGACCGCGTACTCGTTCTCGAGGGTCGTGCCGAACATGGGCGGGTCGTCGGAGTTGATGGTCACGAGGATCCCGGCCCGCACGAACTCCTTGATCGGGTGCTCGTCGAGGGTGCGCACCGCGCGCGTGGCGATGTTCGACGTCGGGCACACCTCCAGCGGGATCCGGTGCTCGGCGAGGTGCGCGAGCAGCTTCGGGTCCTGCGCGGAGCTGGTGCCGTGCCCGATGCGCTCGGCCCGCAGATGGGTCAGCGCGTCCCACACCGTCTGCGGTCCGGTCGTCTCCCCGGCGTGCGGTACGGAGTGCAGCCCCGCGGCGATCGCCCGGTCGAAGTACGGCTTGAACTGCGGCCGCTCCACACCGATCTCGGGCCCGCCGAGCCCGAAGGAGACCAGGCCCTCGGGGCGCAGCCGGTCGTCGGTGGCGAGCCGGGTCGTCTCCTCGGCGGCCTCCAGACCCGCCTCGCCGGGGATGTCGAAGCACCAGCGCAGTACGGTCCCGAACTCGGCCTCGGCGGCCTTGCGGGCGTCCTCGATCGCCTCCATGAAGGCCCGCTCGTCGATGCCGCGCCGGGTGGACGAGAAGGGCGTGACGGTCAGCTCGGCGTACCGCACCTGCTGCCGGGCCAGGTCCCGGGCCACCTCGTAGGTCAGCAGCCGGACGTCCTCCGGGGTACGGATCAGGTCGACGACCGACAGGTAGACGTCGATGAAGTGCGCGAAGTCGGTGAACGTGAAGTAGTCGACCAGCGCCTCGGGGTCGGTCGGAACCTTCGAGTCGGGGTGCCGCGCGGCCAGCTCGGAGACGATCCGGGGGGAGGCGGATCCCACGTGGTGAACATGCAGTTCGGCCTTGGGCAGTCCCGCGATGAAGGCCTTCAGCTCGCGTGGGGCGCGGGGGTCGACGAGATGCTCGGTCAAGGGTTCCTCCCCGGAACGGCGCCGCTGCCGGCGTGAGGCGGGCGGGGCGCGGGTGATCGGCTGATCGATGACTCGGAATTCATCGTATGCCGCGGTCCGGCGCCCTTCTTTGCAGGGGCGCGGGGCGCTGTCGGCGGGCGGCTCCGCGTGTGTCCGACCGGCCCCCGCGCACCCGCACTGTGGCACGCGCGAACCGCCCCGTAGCATGACCACACGATCGACCCAGGGGGGAACAGGATGACGGACGCGACGCAGCCCGACGGAGGCGGAGGCGCCGGCCACGACCCGTGGGCACCACCGGAGCACACCCCCTCACTCGACAAGCACCAGCCCCCCGCCGCGGGGCCGCCGTCGGTGCACGACCAGGCCACGGTCACCTCGATGCCGGGCTTCACCCCGCCCGCCGGCACGCCCCAGTACGACACCTCCGGCACCGGCGCGGTCCCGCCCCCGCCGATGGCACCCACCGGCCCGGGAGCGCCCGGCGGCTACGGCTACCCGGGCTACCCGCAGTCCGGATACACCCAGTCTGGCTACGGCTGGCCCGGCATGCCCCCGGCCCCCCAGAACGGCCTGGGCATCGCCGCGATGGTGCTCGGCATCGTCTCCTGCACCCTCTTCTGTCTCTACGGCGTGGTCTCCCTGATCACCGGCATCCTCGCCGTCGTCTTCGGCATCAAGGGCCGCAAGCGCGCCGAGGCCGGAGTGGCCACCAACCACGGGCAGGCCCAGGCCGGTCTGATCATGGGCATCATCGGGATCATCCTCGGCATCGCCGTGATCGTGCTGATCGCCGTCGGCATCACGGCCGCGATCAACAGCGACAGCTACGACGACGACCCGTACTACGGGACCCTCGGCCCGGTGGCCACCGCCTCGTCCCACCGCTGAAACCGGGGCTCTGCACGGCCGAGTTGGCCACTACGATGCCTTGGTCTGACAACGGAGGGGAGTTCGTCCATGTCCAACACCAACCCGCCGCCGGGTGGGTTCGGCCCACCGGCCCAGCCGCCGCAGCAGCCGGCCCCGGGATACGGCTATCCGCAGCAGACCGGCCCGGGATACGGCTACCCCCAGGGCGGCCCCGGCTACCCGGCCGCGCCGCCCGTGGGCTACCCGCAGGCGCCCGGTTACGGGATGCCCGCGCAGCCCAGCAACGGCATGGGCACCACGGGTCTGGTGCTGGGCATCATCGGCGTGGTCTGCAGCGTCACGTTCATCATGTGGTTCTTCGGCGTGATCCTGGGCATTCTCGCGATCATCTTCGGCGCCATCGGCCGCGGCAGGGCCACCCGCGGTGAGGCCACGAACAAGGGCGCGGCGACCGCGGGACTGGTCTGCGGCATCATCGCCACCGTGATTCTTCCGCTGTTGGGCTTCCTGCTGTTCGCCGGCATCATGGGCGGTCTCGGCGCGGCGTCCTGACGCGGCTCCCGCAGTTACAGAAGGGGCCGGTCCCGAGGACCGGCCCCTTGCTCATGCTCCCGCCCGCAGCCGCTCCCGCGCCTCCATCAGCGCGAAGCCCAGCAGATTCGGCCCCCGCCAGCGCCGCGGATCGGCCGCCGCCTCGTCGTCCGCGGCCAGCCCGATGCCCCACACCCGGTCCACGGGGCTCGCCTCCACCAGCACCCGGTCGCCGGTGCCCAGCAGGTACCCCAGCAGCTCGGGGTGCGCGGCGAACTTGTGGACGCTGCCCTCCACGACGATCCGGAACCGCTCCCGCGCCCACACCGCCTCGTCGAACCCGCGCACCAGCCGCCCGGCCTTCTTCGCCTCGGCGGGATGCTCCGCGGCCAGCACGGCCCGCTCCGCCGCCGCGTCCCCGAAGAGCCGCGCCTTGCCGGCCATCATCCAGTGCTCGGCCGTCGCGTAGGTGACGCCGTCGACCGTGAACGGCGCCGGCCACCACTGGCTCAGACAGCTCGCCCCGATCCGGCCGTCCGGCCGCGGCCGGTGCCCCCAGAAGTGCAGGTACTTCACCCTGGTCCCCGCGCGGACCGCCCTGATCAGGGCCTCCTGCGAGCCGACCGCCCCCGTGATCTTCTCCATGCACGCGAGTGTGGCACGCACCACTGACACAGCGTCCTGCCTTTTCGCGGCGAACTCGACACCTGGTCGACAGATTCCGTCGCGTAACCAAAAATCAACAACGGAATCACTTGTTGGAGTGGCATACCTCTGTCAGGATCGGCACTCAAATCGAGCCTGAGCCACGCCGGCCCCACCAGGGGACACGGAGGAGAGCGACATGCACAACCCGGGCATTGCCACCCCGGACCGATTTCCGGCCGAGGAGCGCTTCGCGGAGGGCGCGCAGTACATCGCGGGGCGCCTGACCAGGGGCACCTCCGGCCGCACCCACGCGGTCGTCGACCCGGCGTCGGGCGAGGAGGTCCTCACCTACGAACTGGCGGGCACGGCCGACGTCGACCGGGCCGTCGCCGCCGCCCGCGCGGCCTTCCCCGGCTGGGCGGGAGCCACCCCGGGCGAGCGGTCCGACGCCCTGCACCGGTTCGCCGCGGTCCTGGCCGACCGCGCCGAGGACTTCGCCCGTGCCGAGTCGCTCCAGTGCGGCAAGCCGCTGAAGCTGACCCGGGAGTTCGACGTCCCCGGGACCATCGACAACGCCGCCTTCTTCGCCGGTGCCGCACGGCATCTGCAGGGGCAGTCCGCCGGTGAGTACTCCGGCGACCACACCTCGTACATCCGGCGTGAGCCCATCGGGGTCGTCGGGTCGATCGCGCCCTGGAACTACCCCCTCCAGATGGCCGCCTGGAAGATCCTCCCGGCGATCGCCGCGGGCAACACCATCGTCCTGAAGCCCGCCGAGCTCACCCCGCTGACCTCGCTGCTCTTCGCCCAGGCGGCCACGGACGCCGGGATCCCGGACGGCGTGATCAACATCGTCACGGGCACCGGCAGGGAGGCCGGGGAGCACCTCGTCGGCCACCCGGACGTGGCCATGACCTCCTTCACCGGCTCCACCGCCGTCGGCAAGCGCGTCGCCGAGGTCGCCACCGCCACCGTCAAGCGCCTGCACCTGGAGCTCGGCGGCAAGGCGCCCTTCGTGGTCTTCGACGACGCCGACCTGGAGGCCGCCGCCCAGGGCGCGGTCGCGGGCTCCCTGATCAACACCGGGCAGGACTGCACGGCCGCCACGCGCGCGTACGTGCAGCGGCCGCTGTACGACGCCTTCGTGGAGCGGACCGCGGCGCTCATGGAGACGGTCCGGCTCGGCGACCCCTTCGCCGCCGGCACCGATCTCGGCCCGCTGATCTCGCACGTGCAGCGGGACCGGGTTGCCGGATTCGTGGACCGGGCGCGGGCCTACGCACGCGTGGTGACCGGCGGTGAGGCGCCGGAGGGAGAGCTCGCAAAGGGCGCCTACTACCGGCCCACCCTGATCGCCGACGCGGCCCAGGACAGCGAGGTCGTCCAGTCGGAGATCTTCGGCCCGGTCCTGGTCGTGCTGCCCTTCGACACCGACGACGAGGGCCTCGCGCTCGCCAACGACACCCCCTACGGCCTGGCCGCCTCCGCCTGGAGCCGGGACGTGTACCGGGCGAACCGGGCCACACGCGAGATCAAGGCCGGGTGCGTCTGGATCAACGACCACATCCCGATCATCAGCGAGATGCCGCACGGCGGCTACAAGTCCTCCGGCTACGGCAAGGACATGTCCGCGTACTCGTTCGAGGAGTACACCCAGATCAAGCACGTCATGTTCGACAACACCGCGGTCGCCGCGAAGGACTGGCACCGCACCGTGTTCGGGGATCGATAGCCGTCTGCAGGCCGCCTGACCAACGGCCGTCCACCCTCCGAAAGGGCACCACGCGCATGGAGCAGTACGAGCCCGACCGCCTGTCCGCGGTCCAAAGGGCCGCCATGAGGCGCAGTTTCACCAACGGCAGGGCCTCCCTCACCCGGCGGTCCCTGCTGCGCGCCTCCGCGGGCGGGGCGCTCGCGGCCGGCGGACTGGGGACGCTGAGCGCCTGCGGCATCCCGGCGGCCGGCCAGTCGAAGGGCGGCGTCCCCGCCGAGGACCACTCGGCCAAGGAGAAGACGGTGACCTTCTCCAACTGGACCGAGTACATGGACGTCGACGACAGCGGCAAACGCCACCCGACCCTGGACCAGTTCGCGAAGCGGACCGGCATCAAGGTCAAGTACAGCGAGGACATCAACGACAACAACGAGTTCTTCGGCAAGATCAAGCCGCAGCTCGCCGCGGGCCAGGACACCGGCCGCGACCTGATCGTCCTCACCGACTGGCTGGCCGCCCGGCTCATCCGCCTCGGCTGGGTGCAGAAGCTCGACCCGAGCAACCTGCCGCACGCCTACGCCAACCTGTCGGCCCAGTTCCGCAGCCCCGACTGGGACCCCGGCCGCGCCTACTCGTACGTCTGGCAGGGCATCTCGACCGTCATCGCGTACAACAAGAAGGCCCTCGACGGCGTCGAGGTGAAGTCGGTCTCCGACCTGCTGGACAACCCCAAGCTCAAGGGCCGGGTCGGGTTCCTGTCCGAGATGCGCGACAGCATCGGCATGACGCTGCTCGACATGGGCAAGGACCCGGCGGACTTCACCGCCGACGACTACGACGCGGCCATCGCCCGCCTCCAGAAGGCCGTCGACAAGGGCCAGATCCGCCGCTTCACCGGCAACGACTACACCTCGGACCTGACCAGCGGCGACTTCGCGGCCTGTGTCGCCTGGGCCGGTGACGTCGTCCAGCTCAAGGCGGACAGCCCCGACATCGACTTCCTCATCCCGGACAGCGGCTACGTGACGTCGACCGACAACCTGCTGATCCCCAACAAGGCCCGGCACAAGACCAACGCCGAGCGGCTCATCGACTTCTACTACGAGCCGAAGGCCGCCGCCGAACTCGCCGCGTACATCAACTACGTGTGTCCCGTCGACGGCGTGAAGACCGAGCTCGCGAAGATCGACGAGGACGCGGCGAACAACCCGCTGATCATTCCCGACAAGGCCATGGCCGCCAAGTCCCATGCCTTCCGCTCGCTGAGCTCGAAGGAAGAGACCGAGTTCGAAGCGAAGTTCGCGAAGCTGACGGGGGCGTGACCACCATGACGAACAAGACCGACCCCAGCGGCGACGTCCGCCTCACGGGCATAGCCAAGACCTACGGCTCCTTCACCGCCGTCCACCCGCTCGACCTGACCGTGCCGCAGGGCTCCTTCTTCGCCCTGCTCGGCGCCTCCGGCTGCGGAAAGACCACCACCCTGCGCATGATCGCCGGCCTGGAGGAACCCTCCGCCGGCACCGTCTTCCTCGGTGATCAGGACGTGACCGCCCTGCCGCCGTACAAGCGGCCGGTGAACACGGTCTTCCAGTCCTACGCCCTCTTCCCGCACCTCGACATCTTCGAGAACGTTGCCTTCGGCCTGCGCCGGCGCGGCCTGAAATCGGTGAAGAAGCAGGTCGAGGAGATGCTGGAGCTCGTGCAGCTCGGCGAGCAGGCCCGCAAGAAGCCGCACCAGCTCTCCGGCGGCCAGCAGCAGCGCGTCGCCGTCGCCCGCGCGCTGATCAACCACCCCAAGGTGCTCCTGCTCGACGAACCGCTAGGTGCCCTCGACCTCAAGCTGCGCCGCCAGATGCAGCTGGAGCTCAAGCGCATCCAGACCGAGGTCGGCATCACCTTCGTCCACGTCACCCACGACCAGGAAGAGGCCATGACCATGGCCGACACGGTCGCCGTGATGAACGCGGGCCGCGTCGAGCAACTGGGTGCCCCCACCGAGCTCTACGAGAACCCGCGCACCACCTTCGTCGCGAACTTCCTCGGCACCTCCAACTTCATCGAGGCCGAGGTCGACTCGAAGAACGGCGAGGAGATCGTGCTGAAGGCGGGCGGCGGCAAGCTCGTCCTGCCCGGGGCGCGATGTTCGGCGCCCGCGACCACCGGCGGCAAGGTGCTGGTCGGCGTGCGCCCGGAGAAGATCTCCCTCACCCACGCCGACGACGCCGGTGAGGTCCCCGAGGGCCGCAACCGCATCACGGGCCGGATCGCCGACTCCAGCTTCATCGGCGTCTCCACCCAGTACGTCGTCGACAGCCCGGTCTGCTCCGACTTCGAGGTCTACGCCCAGAACATCGACCGCGACCCCCGCCTGGTCCCCGGCGCCGAGGTCGTCCTGCACTGGAACCCGGCCCACACCTTCGGCCTGGACGCCGCGCAGGACGCCGACGCGGGAGTGGAAGAGGCGGCCTGATGTCGACACTCACCGAGGCGCCACCGCCCCTCGCACCGCAAGCGCCCGCATCCAAGCCCCCCAAGCGCCGGGGCCGCTTCACGCCGTACTGGCTGCTGCTGCCCGGCATTCTGTGGCTGGTCGTCTTCTTCGCGCTGCCGATGATCTACCAGGCCTCCACGTCCGTGCAGACGGGCTCCCTGGAGCAGGGCTACAAGGTCACCTGGCACTTCGCCACGTACTGGGACGCGCTGTCGGCGTACTGGCCGCAGTTCGTCCGCTCGGTGCTCTACGCGGGCACGGCGACGATCCTGTGCCTGCTGCTCGGCTACCCGCTGGCGTATCTGATCGCCTTCCGCGCCGGCCGCTGGAAGAACCTGATCATGATCCTGGTGATCGCGCCGTTCTTCACCAGCTTCCTGATCCGCACCCTCGCCTGGAAGACGATCCTCGCGGACGGCGGACCGGTCGTCGGCGCGCTCAACACGCTGCACGTCCTGGACGTCACCAACTGGCTCGGCATGACCGCCGGCGACCGCGTCCTGGCCACCCCGCTCGCGGTGGTGTGCGGTCTGACGTACAACTTCCTGCCGTTCATGATCCTTCCGCTGTACACCTCGCTGGAGCGCATCGACGGACGGCTCCACGAGGCCGCGGGAGACCTGTACGCCAGGCCCTGGACGACGTTCCGCAAGGTCACCTTCCCGCTGTCGATGCCGGGTGTCGTCTCCGGCACGCTGCTGACCTTCATTCCGGCGGCCGGTGACTACGTGAACGCCGATCTGCTCGGCTCCACCGACACCGGCATGGTCGGAAACGTCATCCAGACGCAGTTCCTGAGAGTCCTCGACTATCCGACGGCCGCGGCGCTCTCCTTCATCCTCATGGCGGCCATTCTGCTCATGGTCACCCTCTACATCCGCAGGTCCGGGACGGAGGATCTGGTCTAAATGCCCTTCGTCAACTGGCTCAAGAGAAATCTCGTCGTCCTGGCGGGACTGCTGACCCTCGGCTATCTGCTCCTGCCGAACGTCGTCGTGACGGTGTTCTCCTTCAACAAACCGAAGGGGCGCTTCAACTACGAATGGCAGCAGTTCTCCCTGGACGCCTGGAAGGACCCGTGCGGGGTCTCCGGGCTGTGCGGGTCGCTGTCCCTCAGCCTCCAGATCGCGCTCTGGGCGACCCTCGGCGCCACCCTCCTCGGCACCCTGATCGCCTTCGCCCTGGTCCGCTACCGCTTCCGCGCCCGCGGCGCCGTGAACTCGCTGATCTTCCTGCCGATGGCGATGCCCGAGGTCGTCATGGCCGCCTCGCTGCTCACCCTGTTCCTCAACATGGGCGCCCAGCTGGGTTTCTGGACCATCCTCATCGCGCACATCATGTTCTGCCTGAGCTTCGTGGTCACGGCCGTGAAGGCACGCGTGATGTCGATGGATCCCAGACTGGAGGAGGCGGCCCGGGACCTGTACGCCGGCCCGTTCCAGACCTTCGTCCGGGTGACCCTGCCGATCGCCGCACCGGGAATCGCGGCGGGCGCGCTGCTCGCCTTCGCGCTGTCCTTCGACGATTTCATCATCACCAATTTCAACGCCGGCTCGACCGTCACCTTCCCGATGTTCGTATGGGGT
Source organism: Streptomyces tuirus (assembly GCF_014701095.1). Lineage (NCBI taxonomy): Bacteria > Bacillati > Actinomycetota > Actinomycetes > Kitasatosporales > Streptomycetaceae > Streptomyces > Streptomyces tuirus. Next base: position 5,520,828 of record NZ_AP023439.1, read on the forward strand.
TCGGCGCAGCGTGGAACGCCCGTTCAGATCAATGTCATCGGCACGACCATGTTCGTCGTCGCCGTACTGTTCGTCCTGGTTTCCATGCTTGCCGGAAACCGCCGCAACAGGCAGAAGGCATAACCCCGTAGGGAGTTGAAATCATGGCCCCGAGCGCCATGAATCAGTGGACCCGTTCGCTTTCCGACGTCCAGCCGGTCCCGTACTGGCTGGACGACCCCGGCCGGCCCCGTCCCGAACCCGCCCTCACCACCTCCGAGACCTGCGACCTGCTGGTCGTCGGCGGCGGTTACAGCGGTCTGTGGACGGCGCTGGTCGCCAAGGAGCGCGACCCGCAGCGGGACGTGGTGCTGGTGGAGGGCCGCGAGGTGGGCTGGGCCGCCTCCGGACGCAACGGCGGATTCTGCGCCGCCTCCCTCACCCACGGCCTGCCCAACGGCCTCACCCGCTGGCCGGACGAGATCCACACGCTCCAGCGGATGGGCGAGGGCAACCTCGACGAGATCGAGGCGGCCCTCGCCCGGCACTCCATCGACTGCGACTTCGAGCGCACCGGCGAGATCGACGTCGCCACCGAGCCCTACCAGGCACGCGAACTGCGCGAGTGGCACGAGGAGACGCAGCGCCGGGGCCTGGCCGACGGCGTCGAGTTCCTGGACGCCGACGCCGTACGGGAGCAGGTGAACTCACCCACCTTCCAGGCGGGCCTGTGGGACCGCAGGGGCGTCGCCATGCTCGACCCGGCGAAGCTCGCCTGGGGCCTGAAGCGGGCGTGCGTGGAACTGGGCGTGCGCGTCCACGAGAACACCCCCGCCCTCACCCTGAAGCCGTACGGGCCCGGCATGGCCGTACGCACTCCCTACGGCAGCATCCGCGCCCGCCAGGTCGCCCTCGGCACCAACATCTTCCCGAACCTGGTCAGACGCGTCCGCTCGTACACCGTCCCGGTCTACGACTACGCCCTGATGACCGAGCCGCTCACGCCCGAGCAGCTCGCATCGGTCGGCTGGAAGAACCGCCAGGGCCTCGGCGACAGCGCGAACCAGTTCCACTACTTCCGGCTGTCCGCCGACAACCGGATCCTGTGGGGCGGCTACGACGCGATCTACCCCTACGGCGGCCGCGTCCGCGCCGAGTACGACGACCGCCCCGAGACCTACGCCAAGCTCGCCGGGCACTTCTTCACCTGCTTCCCGCAGCTGGAGGGCGTCCGCTTCAGCCACGCCTGGGGCGGCGCGATCGACACCTGCTCCCGCTTCTCGGCGTTCTTCGGCACCGCCCACCAGGGCAAGGTGGCGTACGCGGCCGGGTACACCGGCCTCGGCGTCGGTGCCACCCGCTTCGGCGCGGAGGTGATGCTGGACCTGCTGTCCGGCGAACGCACCGAGCGCACGGAACTGGAGATGGTCCGCAAGAAGCCGCTTCCCTTCCCGCCGGAGCCCTTCGCCTGGACGGGCATCGCCCTCACCAAGTGGTCCCTGGCCCGCGCGGACGCCCAGGGCGGGCGCCGCAATCTGTGGCTGCGCACGATGGACCGCTTGGGGCTGGGATTCGACAGCTGATCGACCGGGTGTGATCCGGTTCACTCCAACGAGCTGCCGGAACCCGCGTAATGGCCGGGGGGACACCCCCTTCTCCCTCGTGATGCCCCCCGGACGCCCCGCGCGTCCGGGGGATACGCGAGAGAGAAGGGGGTCTTTGACGATGACCGGTGCGAAGACGGCGGTCGAGTGGCTCGCATCCGTCGCACCCGATCCCGAGGCCTGCCGCTGGGAGTGGGAGCGCAACCCGCTCGGCGTCGCACTGCTGCCCGCCGGCAGCGCCTGGGACGTGCTGATCCTGCCCAGCGCACTCGGATACGCCACGCTCGACGTGCTCACCCGCGTCCTCGACCGGCCGGGCCCCGTGCTCGTCGACTTCGGCGACGCCCGCATGGGGTTCTTCGTGCCGCCGGGCACCGCGGCCCGCTGGCTCGGCACGGGCATCCGCACGGCGGGCGCCGGCACCTGGATCGTCGTGCCGTACCCGGGCCGCTCCTCACCCGGCGGCGTCCGCTGGCTGGTCCCCCCGGACGGCTCGGGCATGCTGAGCGACCCGGCCCTGCTGGAACTGGCGATGCACGAGGCGGCGGCGAGGCTGGCGACGCGGAACGACGACTAGGCCCTGTCGTGCGGATCAGGTTCCGGGGCCGGTCGCCGCGGTCGGTCCGGTGCCGTCGTCCCCCGCAGGAACAGCCACAGCGACGTGAGCAGCACCGCGCACAGACACCAACTGCCCACCACGTCCAGCGGCCAGTGGTAGCCGCGGCGGACCAGGCCGTAGCTCGCGCCGAGGACCAGGGCCGCGCACACGGTGATCAGGGTGCGGCGGGCGAGGGTCGTGCGCAGCCAGGGGAGCAGGAGCAGGGCCGCGGAGCCGTAGGCGACGGCGGCCGTGGCGGTGTGGCCCGAGGGGTAGTAGCCGGTGCCGGGCGGTTCGGTCGGGGTGCCCGGGCGGGCCATCAGTGCCTTCAATGGGACGACCAGTGCCGGGACCAGGGCCATGAGCAGGGCCGCCGCGGCGACGGGGAGCCACCAGCGATCCGCACCGGCGCGGCGCCCGCGTACGGCGACGTACCCCAGCGCGACGGCGAGGACCGGGACCGCGACCGGGATGTTGCCGAGGTCGGCGAGGAGTTCCGAGAAACGGTCCGGGTTCACCAGGACGCGGCTGAGCCGCTCGTCGAGCCGGACGAGCGGGCCGTCGGCGGCGACCTGCCAGGTGATCAGGGCGAACAGGAGGGCCGGGAGGGCGAGCAGGAGGGCGACGGAACCCGGGAGTGCGGCGCGTTCCTGCTGCGCGGGGATCGGCATGGGGCACAGCTTGGCACGAGCACGGACGCCGGCCAGCGGCCCCGCGGAGGATCACGTGACGGAACCGGCCCGGGGCGTGAACCCGGCCTCCAGGGCACGGAGATGAAATGGAGGTCGGCCGCCCCGGAACAGGGGGGGTGGTTCCGGGGCGGCCGTACGGACCGGAACGCCGCGCGCCCCGGGGGGTTTGGGGCGGGCGACTGTCCGATCGGTGAGGAGATCCAGAGCCTCAGGCTCCGGTTGTGTGCGCGAGGGCACGACCAGGTCGAAGCTGGGGAGGCCCCGGCCTGATGTCACCCACAGTCCCCTGCGGGCGGGGTGTATCTCTCATCTGGGTAGAACCTACGACAGGGCCGGCGCGCAGGACAGGCCGTCGGGCCCCCTGTCATCCACCTCGCACACCTTCTTCACACGCTCTGCCGCTCGCCGCCCCGGTAACGGAACCGGGGCGGCTCACCTGCCCCGCGGCCGGCTCAGATGCGCGCGCCGCGGGCTCAGACGCGGGAGAACGCCTGCTCGATGATGTCGAGTCCCTCGTTCAGCAGGTCGTCCCCGATGACCAGCGGGGGCAGGAAGCGGAGCACGTTGCCGTAGGTGCCACAGGTCAGGACCAGCAGGCCCTCGGCGTGGCACGCCTTGGCGAGCGCGGCGGCCGCCCCCGGGTTCGGCTCCTTGGTGGCGCGGTCCTTGACCAGCTCGATGGCGATCATCGCGCCGCGGCCCCGGATGTCGCCGATGATCTCGAACTTCTCGGCCATGGCGCCGAGGCGGGCCTTCATGATCGCCTCGATGTTCTTCGCCTTGGCGTTGAGGTCGAGCTCCTTCATCGTCTCGATCGAGCCGAGCGCACCGGCGCAGGCGACCGGGTTGCCGCCGTAGGTGCCGCCCAGGCCACCGGCGTGCGCGGCGTCCATGATCTCGGCGCGACCGGTGACGGCCGCGAGCGGCAGACCGCCGGCGATGCCCTTCGCCGTCGTGATGAGGTCCGGGACGATGCCCTCGTCCTCACACGCGAACCACTGGCCCGTACGGCAGAAGCCCGACTGGATCTCGTCGGCGACGAAGACGATGCCGTTGTCCGTCGCGAACTGGCTGATCGCCGGCAGGAAGCCCTTGGCCGGCTCGATGAAGCCGCCCTCGCCGAGCACCGGCTCGATGATGATCGCGGCGACGTTCTCTGCGCCGACCTGCTTGCTGATCTGGTCGATGGCCTGCGCGGCGGCCTCGGGGCCGGCGTTCTCGGGCCCGGTCGGCCAGCGGTAGCCGTACGCCACCGGCACCCGGTAGACCTCGGGCGCGAACGGCCCGAAGCCGTGCTTGTACGGCATGTTCTTCGCGGTCAGCGCCATCGTCAGGTTGGTACGCCCGTGGTAGCCGTGGTCGAACACCACGACGGCCTGCCGCTTGGTGTACGCCCGCGCGATCTTCACGGCGTTCTCGACGGCCTCGGCGCCGGAGTTGAACAGGGCGCTCTTCTTGGCGTGGTCACCGGGGGTCAGCTCGGCGAGGGCCTCGGCGACCTCGACGTAGCCCTCGTAGGGCGTGACCATGAAACAGGTGTGGGTGAAGTCGGCGAGCTGCGCCGACGCCCGCCGTACGACGGCCTCGGCGGAGGCGCCCACGGACGTCACGGCGATGCCCGACCCGAAGTCGATCAGCCGGTTGCCGTCGACGTCCTCGATGATCCCGCCACCGGCACGCGCCGTGAACACGGGCAGCACGGACCCCACGCCCTGCGCGACCGCGGCGGTACGGCGGGCCTGCAGCTCCTGCGACTTCGGGCCGGGAATGGCGGTGACGACGCGGCGCTCCTGCGGAAGTGCGGTCATGCGGGGCTCCTGGGGTGGTGCGGATGGTCTGTACGGACGCTTGGCTTCTTTTCTCGCAGGCTAGGGCGGAGGGAGGGGGGTGGGCATGCTCCATGTGGGCGTTGTCGGCGGGGCGCCTTGTCCGGGGTGGACATGGCCGTCACGTCGTCTGCTGCCCACGCCCCGGCCGCGTAAGCGGTGAACTCCCCAGGGGAGGGCGTTAGATTGGCTCGCTGATGGTGGACGGAGCGGCTGGTCAGGGGGCAAGGGCGATGGACAGCGACGGGACGCAGGACGCGCGGGGTACGCATGCGAGTCCCGTGCCGCGCCCGGCGGGGCCGCCGGAGGTGCCGGCGATGCCTCCCCGGCCGCCCCGGGCACCGGCGACGCCGCCGCTGCCGGACGGGTCGGCGTTCCTCACCTGGCTGCGCGCGCCGCGCCCCGACGCCGCGCCGGGCGTGTGGCGGTTCGGGCACCGGCCGCGGCCCGCGGAGGAACCCGAGGAGATCCCCACCCGGCAGCTGCTCAGCGGGGCGCTGATCGCCTTCCTCGTGGGATGGCTCGTCTGGTCGCTGCTGCAGAACGGGTACCTCGGCACCTGGTGGTGGGTGCCGTTCGACCTGATCGTCCCCGACGCCTGGCGGGGTGGCGACAGCGACCTGGGGGAGACCGGGACGTTCATCGTCTACGAGGGCTATGAGCTGCTCGTCGCCCTGGGCATCATGATCGGGGCGGCCCGGCTCGGCCGCTGGGGCGAGGTGTGGCGCCGCTTCGTCACCCCCCGCTTCCGCCGCCCGGAGGCCCAGGAGCCCCGTACGACCCCCGAGGACGACCCGGCGCAGTGGAACGAGCTGCGCGCCGCCGGGGCCCCCGACGCCGCCGAGCGCCTCGCCACCGAGGCCCGCTCCGGGCTGATGCGCGACGTCGACCACGCCCGGATCCTGCGGGCCTGGCAGGGCGTGCGCACCGGACGGCACAGCCTCGCCGCCTTCAGCGGCGCCGTGCTCAAGGACGGCGCCGCCGCGTGCCTGCACCCCTCCGGGGAGCGTGACCTGCCCGCCCGGCTCGCCCGGCACGACCTCGTCACCGGACAGGTGCGGCTCGGGACCACCGTCGACGACGCCCGCAACCCGTACGCCTACCGCGGCACCGGCCTCGCCCTCGGGCCGGACCTGCTCGGCACCTCGCTCGTCGCCGTCGGCCCCGCCGGATCCGGCAAGACCGGCACCGTCGTCCGTCCCCTCGCCGAGTCGCTCTGCCTGCACGCCCTCGCCGGGCGGGCCGCCGTGGTGGTCGTCGGGGCGGCCGGCGCGGGACTCGGACCGGCCGACGCGTACGACGTGGTCGTGCGGATCGGCAACCAGGAGTCCGAGTACGACCTCGACCTGTACGGCGGCGCCACCGACCCGGACGAGGCCGCGGCCGTGCTCGCCGAGGCGCTCGTCGGGGACCTCGCCGACCCGCACCCCGGCAGCGACGGCCGCCGGTCCACCACCGTCCTCGCCCAGCTGCTCGGGCCGTTCCGGGCCGTGCACGGGCGCTTCCCCTCCGTACCGGAGCTGCGGCAGCTGCTGGACGGCGCGCCGGGGCCGTTCGCCGCGCTGCGGCAGGGGCTCCAGGAGGCCGGGCAGGAGTCGCTGCTGCGGGAACTCGACGCCCGCGAGCGGCAGATGGGGCAGCCCGGGGACGCCGGAGGGGTGCTCGGCGATCGTGTCGCGCTGCTCGACCGGCCGGCCTTCGCCGGGTTCTTCGACACCTCCGGGCAGTCCCGGCCCTTCACGCTCAAGGCCCTCGACCACCCGGTACGGGTGCGCATCGACCTGCCCCAGCGCGGGCACGCCGACGCCTCCAGGATGCTGGCCCGCCTCGTGCTCGCGCAGTTCACCGCGAGTGTCGCCGTACGCGAGGACCGGTCGCTGTTCGCCTGCCTGCTGCTCGACGACGCGACCGGGGTGGTGACGCCCGAGGCCGTGCGCGGCATCCAGCGGCTGCGGTCCGGCAACGCCGGGGTCGTGCTCACCCTGCGCACCCTGGACGACGTGGCCCGGCCGCTGCGCGGGCCGCTGCTCGGCGCGACCGGCTGCAGGATGGCGCTGTCGGGGCTCACGCCCTGGGACGGGCAGGACTTCGCCGAGGTGTGGGGCAAGGAGTGGACCGAGGCCCGCGACGTCACCGACCGGCAGATCATCGCGGAGACCCCGGCGGGCAAGGCCGTGCACATGCTGCGCCGGGTCATCACCGGCAAGGCACCGACCGCGCGGGCGGTGACCGTGCGGCAGGTCGAGCGGGAGCGCTGGTCCGCCTCCGAGCTGGCGCACGCCGTGCCGGCGGGGCACGCGGTGCTGTCGCTGACCGACGTCAAGGGCGAGCACGCGCCACCGCTGCTGGTGGATCTGCGGGGCTGACCCCTTCCCACCTGCGCGGGTACCCGGGGACCGTACGGTGAGGCAGAATCGTCACAGGTCGTTCATACGCGGCGGCCAAATGACCACAGAGATCTCACAGTCCTGACGCAGAAGGCCTCATGCCCCCGACGCTCGCCTCGCTCGTCCACCACACCGCGCTGAAGCTGACCGTGCGGGCGGGCGAAGACCGCCTCGACGTGCCGGTGCGCTGGGCCCACGTCAGCGAGCTCGCCGACCCTGTGCCCTACATGGAGGGCGGGGAACTGCTGCTGATCACCGCGCTGAAGCTGGACGCCGAGGACCCGGAGGCGATGCGCCGCTACGTCCGGCGGCTGGCCGGGGCCGGAGTGGTCGGGCTCGGCTTCGCCGTCGGCGTCAACTACGAGGAGACGCCCAAGGCGCTCGTCGACGCGGCCGACCAGGCGGGCCTGCCGCTGCTGGAGGTGCCCCGCCGCACGCCGTTCCTGGCCATCAGCAAGGCCGTGTCCGCGGCGATCGCCGCCGACCAGTACCGGGCCGTCACCGCCGGGTTCGCCGCCCAGCGCGAGCTGACCCGGCAGGCCCAGACCGGCGGCCCGGAGGGGCTGCTGGCCGCGCTGGCCTCGCAGGTCGACGGATGGGCGGCGCTGTACGACGCCTCGGGCGCGGTCGTCGCCACGGCGCCGGAGTGGGCGGGACGCCGGGCGGCGCGGCTCACCAGTGACGTGCAGAAGCTGCGGGACCGCCCCGCGCCCGCCTCCTCCGTGGTCGGCGGACCCGAGCACGAGGACCGGGTCGAGCTGCACACCCTCGGCACCGGCCGGCGCCCCCGTGCGGCCCTCGCCGTGGGCACGGCCGCCGCCCCGGGCACGGCCGAGCGCTACGCCGTCCACTCGGCCATCGCCCTGCTGACCCTGACCACGGAACGCTCCCGGTCCCTCCAGGCGGCCGAGCAGCGGGTCGGCGCGGCGGTGCTGCGCATGCTGCTGGCCGGGGAGCCGGACCACGCGCGCGCCGTCGCCGGGGACCTGTACGGCGGGCTGCTGGACGCACCGTTCCGGATCGTGGTCGCGGAGCGGGTGCCGGTGTCGGCGTCGGCCGCGCTGGCCCGGGCGGAGGCGGGCAACGGCCTTCCGCCCGTCGAGCGGCCCTCGGCCGCCGCGCTCGCGGCTGCCGACACCGGCGGCGCCCCGCTCGCGGCGCTCGCCGACGTCGTGGAGTCCGCGGCGGCCCGGGCCGGCGAGGCCGTGCTGGTGGTGCCGGAGGGGGAGCGGCTGGTGGTGCTGGCCGCGGACCGCGGGGCCGCCGCGGCGGCCTGCGGGGAGTACGCGGCCGCCCTGGAGACGGCCCGGGCCGGGATACGCGAGAAGGTGCCGGGCGGCGAGGAGGGCGAGCTGGTCGTGGGCCTGTCGGCACCGGCCGGGCCGATCGCCGCCTCCGCCGCGTACAAGCAGGCCGAACAGGCGCTGTCGGTGGCGCGGCGGCGCGGACGCGTCCTCGTGGAGCACGAGCAGATGGCGGCCGGATCGGTGCTGCCGCTGCTCGCGGACGACGCCGTACGGGCCTTCGCCGACGGCATGCTGCGGCCGCTGTACGAGCACGACGCCACGGGCCGCGGGGACCTGGTGGCCTCCCTGCGCGCCTGGCTGTCCAAGCACGGCCAGTGGGACGCGGCGGCGGCGGACCTCGGCGTGCACCGGCACACCCTGCGCTACCGCATGCGCCGGGTCGAGGAGATCCTCGGCCGGTCCCTGGACGACCCGGACGTCCGGATGGAGCTGTGGCTGGCCCTGAAGGCGAGCAGTAGCGAGTAGCCAAACCGTAGTGTCCGCGTCCCGCACTGCTACGGCTCGGACAAACGCCCTTCGGCCACCTCGCACCTACCGTTGGTCCGGTAGCACCCGATCACCCCCAACGCCGAAGGGCCGGAACCCACATGACCTCCACCCACGCCTTCTGGCTCGCCGGCCGCCAGGCCACCGGCGAGGACACCTTCGACGTCACCTCCCCCTGGGACGGGCGGCTCGTCGGCACGGTGAGCCTGCCGACGGACGCGCAGGTCGAGGAGGCCGTGGCCGCCGCGCACGCCGTCCTGGACGAGTTCGCCGCCACCCCCGCCCATGTGCGGGCCGCCGCCCTCGACCACGTCAGCAAGCGCCTCGCCGAGCGCACCGAGGAGATCGCGCAGCTGATCTCCGCCGAGAACGGCAAGCCCCTGAAGTGGGCCCGCGGCGAGGTCGGCCGTGCCGTCTCCGTGTTCCGGTTCGCGGCCGAGGAGGCCCGGCGGTTCAACGGCGGCGAGGCCCAGCGGCTCGACACCGACCAGGGCGGTCAGGGCCGGCTCGCGCTCACCCGCCGCTTCCCCAAGGGCGTCGTCCTCGGCATCGCGCCGTTCAACTTCCCGCTGAACCTCTGCGCCCACAAGATCGCCCCGGCCATCGCCGCCGGCGCCCCGATCATCCTCAAGCCGGCCCCGGCCACCCCGCTGTCCGGCCTGATCATCGGCGACCTGCTGGCCGAGACCGAGCTGCCCGCCGGCTCCTGGAGCATCCTGCCGGTCGCCAACGACAAGATGCCGGCCCTGGTGCAGGACGAGCGTCTGCCCGTCATCTCCTTCACGGGCTCCGAGAAGGTCGGCTACGCGATCATGGACTCGGTGCCGCGCAAGCACTGCACCCTGGAGCTGGGCGGCAACGGCGCGGCCGTCGTCCTCGCCGACTGGGCGAGCGACGAGGACCTCGAGTGGGCGGCGAGCCGCATCGCCACCTTCTCCAACTACCAGGGCGGCCAGTCCTGCATCTCCGTGCAGCGGGTCATCGCCGACGCCTCGGTGTACGACCGGCTGCTGCCGCGCATCGTCGCCGCCGTCGAGGCCCAGGTCACCGGCGACCCCAGTGACGACAAGACCGAGGTCGGCCCGCTGGTCAGCGAGGACGCCGCCCGGCGCGTCGAGGCGTGGGTCCAGGAGGCCGTGGACGCCGGGGCGCGGCTGCTCACCGGCGGCAAGCGCGAGGGCGCCTCCTACGCGCCGACCGTCCTGGCCGAGGTCCCGGGCGAGGTGACGATCGCCTCCGAGGAGGTCTTCGGGCCGGTCCTGACCGTGCAGAAGGCAGATGGCGAGGCCGCGGCCTTCGCCGCCGTCAACGACTCCAAGTACGGCCTCCAGGCGGGCGTGTTCACCCACGACCTCCAGACCGCCTTCCGTGCCCACCGTGCCCTCGAGGTCGGCGGCGTGGTCATCGGCGACGTGCCGTCCTACCGCGCCGACCAGATGCCGTACGGCGGCGTCAAGCAGTCCGGCGTGGGCCGCGAGGGCGTGCGGTTCGCCATGGAGGACTACACCTACGAGCGGGTGCTGGTCCTCACCGGCATCGACCTCTGACGGTCGTCCGACCCACCCTCTGGCTTATGGAAACCATTTTCATATAAGCTCTGTGAAGAGGCCCGGCACCGATGCCTTCCGGTGCCGGGCCCCTTCTGTGGCACGCGCCACCGACTCCTCGCCGCGCTCGGCGACGAGCGGCTCGAACACCTCGGGGGGAAGCCGTCCCCGGGGACGGAGCCTCGATGCAACACCGTAGTCAGGCGGGCGACACGTGCCGGACGGCATGCGCCCCCTTGGGCTGAACGGACGCGCGAGGACTGGTGGGAGCGTCCGGATTCGGGTACCAACGATCCAGTAGCACTGGTCGGTAACGAATCGGTCCTCCATCTTCTAGTTGCGGCGAGGTGCCCCTCATGTCCGCTTCCACCACCCCCTCTTCCCGTCCCGCCGTCACCGAGCGGGAGGCCCGTGAGGTGGCGGAGGCCGCCCGGGAACAGCACTGGCGCAAGCCCAGCTTCGCCAAGGAGCTGTTCCTCGGCCGCTTCCGGCTCGACCTCATCCACCCCCACCCCCTCCCGGACGACGAGCTGGCCCAGCGCGGCGAGGAGTTCCTCGCCAAGCTCCGCGACTTCGTCGAGACGAAGGTCGACGGGGGCCTCATCGAGCGCGAGGCCCGGATCCCCGACGAGGTGATCGACGGTCTGAAGGAGCTCGGCGCCTTCGGCATGAAGATCGACACCAAGTACGGCGGCCTCGGCCTCGGGCAGGTGTACTACAACAAGGCGCTCGCCCTGGCCGGCTCCGCCAGCCCCGCGATCGGCGTGCTGCTCTCCGCGCACCAGTCGATCGGCGTGCCCCAGCCCCTGAAACTGTTCGGCACCCAGGAGCAGCGGGAGCGCTTCCTGCCGCGCTGCGCCCGCACGGACATCAGCGCCTTCCTGCTCACCGAGCCCGACGTCGGCTCCGACCCGGCCCGCCTCGCCACCACGGCGATCCCGGACGGCGACCATTACGTCCTCGACGGCGTCAAGCTGTGGACCACCAACGGCGTCGTCGCCGACCTGCTGGTCGTCATGGCCCGGGTCCCGAAGAGCGAAGGTCACCGCGGCGGCATCACGGCCTTCGTCGTGGAGACGAACTCGCCCGGTGTCACCGTCGAGAACCGCAACGCCTTCATGGGCCTGCGCGGCATCGAGAACGGCGTCACCCGCTTCCACCAGGTCCGCGTCCCTGCCGCCAACCGCGTCGGCGAGGAGGGCCAGGGTCTGAAGATCGCCCTGACCACGCTCAACACCGGGCGGCTCTCCCTGCCGGCCTCCTGTGTCGCGGCCGGCAAGTGGTGCCTGAAGATCGCCCGGGAGTGGTCGGCGGCCCGCGAGCAGTGGGGCAAGCCCGTCGCGCACCACGAGGCGGTCGGCTCCAAGATCTCCTTCATCGCGGCCACCACCTTCGCCCTGGAGGCCGTGACGGATCTGGCCTCGCAGATGGCCGACGAGGACCGCAACGACATCCGCATCGAGGGCGCCCTCGCCAAGCTGTACGCCTCCGAGATGGCCTGGACGATGGCCGACGAACTCGTCCAGATCCGCGGCGGCCGCGGCTTCGAGACGGCCGACTCCCTCCGGGCCCGCGGCGAGCGCGGTGTCCCCGCCGAGCAGCTCCTGCGCGACCTGCGCATCAACCGCATCTTCGAGGGCTCCACCGAGATCATGCACCTGCTGATCGCGCGCGAGGCCGTCGACGCCCACCTCTCGGTCGCCGGCGACCTCATCGACCCCGAGAAGTCCCTCGGCGACAAGGCCAGGGCGGGCGCGAACGCGGGCGTCTTCTACGCCAAGTGGCTGCCCAAGCTGGTCGCGGGCCCCGGCCAGCTCCCCGCCTCGTACGGGGAGTTCAAACACGGCGTGGACCTCTCCGGGCACCTGCGCTACGTCGAGCGCACCGCCCGCAAGCTCGCCCGCTCCACGTTCTACGCCATGTCCCGCTGGCAGGGCCGGATGGAGTCCAAGCAGGGCTTCCTCGGCCGGATCGTCGACATCGGCGCCGAGCTGTTCGCCATGAGCGCGGCCTGCGTCCGGGCCGAACTCCTGCGCAGCCAGGGCGGCCACGGCCGCGAGGCCTACCAGCTCGCCGACGTCTTCTGCCGCCAGGCCAGGATCCGCGTCGAGGAGCTCTTCACCCGCCTGTGGACCAACACCGACGACCTCGACCGCAAGGTCGTCAAGGGCGTCCTGTCCGGCACCTACGAGTGGCTGGAGCAGGGCATCGTCGACCCGTCGGGCGAGGGCCCCTGGATCGCGGACGCGACACCGGGACCGAGCCGGAAGGAGAATGTCCACCGGCCGATCCGGTAGCCCCGGCTCACCTGGGGGCGTGCACCGTTAGGGCGCGCGCCCCCATGAGGGGGATGCGCTGTCCTCACACACCGGCCTTACGGCAACAATGGAGAGATGAGCGACAGTCCAGCCCCCCTCGCCGATCCGCACCTCGTCTACGACCCCGTGGCGGGCGACGGCCCCAAGGACGTGGTGATCCTCGGCTCCACCGGGTCCATCGGCACCCAGGCCATCGACCTCGTGCTGCGCAACCCCGACCGGTTCCGGGTCACCGGCCTGTCCGCCAACGGCGGCCGGGTCGCGCTCCTCGCCGAGCAGGCGTACCGGCTGCGCGTGCGCACCGTCGCGGTGGCCCGCGAGGACGTCGTACCCGCCCTGCGCGAGGCACTCACCGCGCAGTACGGCACGAGCGAGCCGCTCCCCGAGCTCCTCACCGGCCCGGACGCCGCCACCCGGCTCGCGGCATCCGACTGCCACACCGTCCTGAACGGCATCACCGGCTCCATCGGACTCGCCCCGACCCTCGCCGCCCTGGAGGCGGGCCGCACCCTCGCGCTCGCCAACAAGGAGTCGCTCATCGTCGGCGGCCCGCTCGTCAAGGCCCTCGCCAAGCCCGGCCAGATCATCCCGGTCGACTCCGAGCACGCCGCCCTCTTCCAGGCCGTGGCCGCCGGCACCCGCGCCGATGTCCGCAAGCTGGTCGTCACCGCCTCCGGCGGACCCTTCCGCGGCCGTACGAAGGCCGAGCTCGCGCACGTCACCGTCGAGGACGCCCTCGCGCACCCCACCTGGGCCATGGGCCCGGTCATCACGATCAACTCCGCGACCCTCGTCAACAAGGGCCTGGAGGTCATCGAGGCACACCTCCTCTACGACATTCCCTTCGACCGCATTGAGGTGGTCGTGCATCCCCAGTCGTATGTCCACTCGATGGTTGAGTTCACGGATGGATCGACACTGGCCCAGGCGACCCCGCCCGACATGCGCGGGCCCATCGCCATCGGCCTCGGCTGGCCCGAGCGCGTGCCCGACGCGGCGCCCACCTTCGACTGGAGCAAGGCCTCGACCTGGGAGTTCTTCCCGCTCGACAACGAGGCCTTCCCCTCGGTGAACCTCGCCCGGCACGTGGGCGAGCTCGCGGGCACCGCCCCGGCGGTGTTCAATGCGGCGAACGAGGAGTGCGTGGAGGCGTTCCGCCGGGGCGCACTGCCCTTCAACGGGATCATGGACACCGTCACCCGGGTCGTCGAGGAGCACGGCACCCCGCGTACGGGAACCTCACTCACCGTGTCGGACGTCCTCGAAGCGGAGACCTGGGCGCGGACCCGGGCCCGGGAACTGGCGGCACAGACGGCGGAGGCCCGTGCATGACGACCCTGATGTTCATCCTCGGCATAGTCCTCTTCGCGGTCGGCCTGCTCGCCTCGATCGCGTGGCACGAGCTGGGGCACCTGTCCACCGCCAAGCTCTTCGGCATCCGCGTGCCGCAGTACATGGTCGGCTTCGGCCCCACGCTGTTCTCGCGCAACAAGGGCGAGACGGAGTACGGCATCAAGGCCATCCCGTTCGGCGGCTACATCCGCATGATCGGCATGTTCCCGCCCGGCCCCGACGGCCGGATGGAGGCCCGTTCCACCTCCCCGTGGCGCGGCATGATCGAGGACGCCCGCACCGCCGCCTACGAGGAGCTCAAGCCGGGCGACGAGAACCGCATGTTCTACACGCGCGCCCCCTGGAAGCGCGTGATCGTGATGTTCGCGGGCCCCTTCATGAACCTGGTCCTCGCGGTGGCGCTGTTCCTCACCGTCCTGATGGGCTTCGGCATCACCCAGCAGACCACCACGGTCAGCTCGGTGTCCCAGTGCGTCATCGCGCAGAACGAGAACCGTGACAAGTGCCAGAAGGGCGACCCGGCCGCACCCGCCGCCGCGGCCGGCCTCAAGGCGGGCGACAAGATCGTCTCCTTCAACGGGGTGAAGACCGACGACTGGAACAAGCTGTCCGACCTGATCCGCGCCACCCCCGGCAAGGAGGTGCCGCTCGTCGTCGAGCGGGACGGCCGGAACGTCACCCTGCACGCGAAGATCGCCACGAACCAGGTCGCCAAGAAGGACCCCTCCGGCCAGATCGTCGAGGGCCAGTACGTCCAGGCCGGCTTCCTCGGCTTCAGCGCCGCCACCGGCGTGGTCAAACAGGACTTCGGCGACTCGGTGACCTGGATGGGCGACCGCATCGGCGAGGCCGTCGACTCCCTGGCCGCCCTCCCCGGCAAGGTCCCGGCGCTGTGGAACGCGGCCTTCGACGGCGCCGAACGCGAGGCCGACTCCCCGATGGGCGTGGTCGGCGCGGCCCGCGTCGGCGGCGAGATCTTCACCCTGGACATCCCGCCCACCCAGCAGCTGGCCATGGCCCTGATGCTGGTCGCCGGCTTCAACCTCTCCCTGTTCCTGTTCAACATGCTCCCGCTGCTGCCGCTCGACGGCGGTCACATCGCGGGTGCCCTGTGGGAGTCGCTGCGCCGCAACACGGCCAAGGTGCTGCGCCGGCCGGACCCGGGCCCCTTCGACGTGGCGAAGCTCATGCCGGTCGCCTACGTCGTCGCAGGGATCTTCATCTGCTTCACGATCCTGGTGCTGATCGCCGACGTGGTCAACCCGGTGAGAATCTCCTAGTCATACGGCGTTCATGGCGGCCCGGCATGCTTTTCGCCGGGCCGCCTCCCATTGAGTGGCACGGTGGGTGGGATGTGCTCGCGCCAAGGCATGTGCCGTAATCTCGAAGCTCGGAGCCCGCTGCTCACGGGACCGGACCTTGATCCACGACTTGGGGTTGCACAGCAGATGACTGCGATTTCTCTCGGCATGCCGTCCGTTCCGACCAAGCTCGCCGAGCGCCGGAAGAGCCGCCAGATCCAGGTCGGATCCGTGGCCGTCGGCGGAGACGCCCCGGTCTCGGTGCAGTCGATGACCACGACGCGCACCTCCGACATCGGCGCGACGCTCCAGCAGATCGCCGAACTCACCGCCTCCGGATGCCAGATCGTCCGCGTCGCCTGCCCGACGCAGGACGACGCCGACGCCCTCGCCACCATCGCGCGCAAGTCGCAGATCCCGGTCATCGCCGACATCCACTTCCAGCCGAAGTACGTCTTCGCGGCCATCGAGGCCGGCTGCGCGGCGGTCCGGGTCAACCCCGGCAACATCAAGCAGTTCGACGACAAGGTCAAGGAGATCGCCAAGGCGGCCCGCGACCACGGCACCCCGATCCGCATCGGCGTCAACGCCGGCTCCCTGGACCGGCGCCTGCTCCAGAAGTACGGCAAGGCGACCCCCGAGGCCCTGGTGGAGTCGGCCCTGTGGGAGGCGTCCCTCTTCGAGGAGCACGACTTCCGCGACATCAAGATCTCCGTCAAGCACAACGACCCGGTCGTCATGATCGAGGCCTACAAGCAGCTCGCCGCCCAGTGCGACTACCCGCTGCACCTCGGTGTCACCGAGGCGGGTCCGGCCTTCCAGGGCACCATCAAGTCGGCGGTGGCCTTCGGCGCGCTGCTCTCGCAGGGCATCGGCGACACGATCCGCGTCTCGCTCTCGGCACCCCCTGCGGAGGAGGTCAAGGTCGGCATCCAGATCCTGGAGTCCCTGAACCTCAAGGAGCGCGGCCTCGAGATCGTCTCCTGCCCCTCCTGCGGCCGCGCCCAGGTCGACGTCTACAAGCTGGCCGAAGAGGTCACGGCCGGCCTCACCGGCATGGAGGTCCCGCTCCGCGTCGCCGTCATGGGCTGCGTCGTGAACGGCCCCGGCGAGGCCCGCGAGGCCGACCTCGGCGTCGCCTCCGGCAACGGCAAGGGCCAGATCTTCGTCAAGGGCGAGGTCATCAAGACCGTCCCCGAGTCCAAGATCGTGGAAACCCTCATCGAAGAGGCCATGAAGCTGGCCGAGCAGATGGAGGCGGACGGCGTCGCCTCGGGCGAGCCGTCGGTGGCGGTCGCGGGCTGAGCCCTCGGAATCGGCGGTTTCCCGGTGCCCCGTCTTTCAGGGGCGCGGGGAACTGCGCGCCCAGCCACATCGGAAGCCCCGGGCTCCGAGGCGCCCCGCCCAGGCAGCGCAGCTATAGTGCGGGGACCAGCCGCCCCCAGTGTGTGAGGCCCCCGCACGTGTTGACCCAGACGACCTCACGGGTCCTCGAACCGAGCGACCTGGACGCCGCGCTCGCCGTCCTCGACCGCGAGCCGGTCGCGAACGCCTTCGTGACGTCCCGCGTGCAGATCGCCGGACTCGACCCGTGGCGGCTGGGCGGTGAGATGTGGGGCTGGTACGAGGACGGCATACTCACGTCCCTCTGTTACGCCGGCGCCAACCTGGTCCCGATCTGCGCCGGGCCGCGCGCCGTCCGCGCCTTCGCCGACCGAGCCCGCCGGTCCGGCCGCCGCTGCTCCTCCATCGTCGGCCCCTCCGGAGCCACCTCAGACCTGTGGCGGCTGCTGGAACCGCATTGGGGCCCCGCCCGCGAGGTCCGCCGCCACCAGCCGCTCATGGTCGCCGACCACCTCCCGGCCGGCATCACCCCGGACCCCTACGTCCGCCGCGTCCGCAAGGACGAGATGGAAACGATCATGCCGGCGTGCGTGGCGATGTTCACCGAGGAGGTCGGCGTCTCCCCGCTGGCCGGTGACGGCGGCCTGCTCTACCAGGCCCGCGTCGCCGAACTCGTCGGCTCCGGCCGCGCCTTCGCCCGTTTCGACGCCGACGGCAAGGTCGCCTTCAAGGCCGAGATCGGCGCCGCGACGGACCGCGCCTGTCAGATCCAGGGCGTGTGGGTCGCCCCCGAATACCGCGGCACCGGCCTTGCGGCCCCCGGCATGGCGGCGGTCCTGCGCTACGCCCTCGCCGACGTCGCCCCGGTCGTCAGCCTGTACGTCAACGACTTCAACACCCCGGCCAGGCGGGCCTATCAGAGGGTGGGCTTCCAGGAAGTGGGAGCTTTTATGAGCGTCCTGTTCTGAAGCGCCCCCCTTGAAGGGGCGCGGGGAACTGCGCGCTCGGCCGAAGCCAACCGGCACCCGGGTGACAGCCGGAACCCCCCTGTAGGCTCCCCGGCATGGACCTCGTGATCGGCCCACTCGACCTCCCCGCCCACGTCGACGAGGCCCTGGCCGTCCAAGCCGTAGCCTTCGGTCTCGGCCCCGACGAAGTCGCCGTCCGCCGCCAGATCGTCCTCCGCCACATGACCTATCCCGGGGCGAGGGCCCTCGGCGCCACCGCCGACGGCAGGCTCGTCGCCTTCGTCTACGGCATGCCCAACGACCGCACCCACTGGTGGTCCACCGTCGTCGAGCCCTACCTCCGCGCCCTGCGCAACGACCACTGGCTCGACGACTCCTTCGTGATCACCGAACTGCACGTCCACCCCGCGTACCAGAACCGCGGCGTCGGACGCTCCCTGATCACCACGATCACCGACGGCGCCGCCGAACCCCGCTCGATCCTCTCCGCGATCGACACCGACAGCCCCGCCCGCGCCCTCTACCGCTCGCTCGGCTACCAGGACCTGGCCCGCCAGGTCCTTTTCCCCAGCGCGCCGAAGCCGTACGCGGTCATGGGCGCCCCTCTGCCGCTGCGCCGGGGATAACCGATTTCCACCCCCGCGCACCCCCCGGATAACCTCCTGCCATCACCTTCCCCCACTCTCGGCTCCGCTCGAGCGGGGGGACCCCCGGCAGCAGGAGCAGAGGAACCATGGCGAACGTACCGGTCCAGCGCATGTCCCAGTTGTTGGCGAAGACGTTGCGCGACGACCCGGCCGACGCCGAGGTCCTCAGCCACAAGCTCCTCGTCCGCGCCGCCTACGTCCGCCGTACCGCCGCCGGCATCTGGAGCTGGCTGCCCCTGGGTAAGAAGGTGCTGGCCAACGTCGAGCGGATCGTCCGCGAGGAGATGGACGCCGTCGGCGCCCAGGAGGTCCTGCTCCCCGCCATCCTGCCGCGCGAGCCCTACGAGGCCACCGGCCGCTGGGAGGAGTACGGCCCCGAGCTGTTCCGCCTCCAGGACCGCCGGGGCGGCGACTACCTCCTCGGCCCCACCCACGAGGAGATCTTCACCCTCCTGGTGAAGGACCAGGCGTCCTCCTACAAGGACCTGCCGGTCATCCTCTACCAGATCCAGAACAAGTACCGCGACGAGGCCCGCCCCCGCGCCGGCATCCTGCGCGGCCGCGAGTTCCTGATGAAGGACTCCTACTCCTTCGACACCGACGACGAGGGCCTCGCCAAGTCCTACGCCCTGCACCGCGAGGCCTACCAGAAGATCTTCGCGCGCCTCGGCCTCGACTACCGCATCTGCGCCGCGACGGCCGGCGCCATGGGCGGCTCCAAGTCCGAGGAGTTCCTCGCCCCGGCCGAGGCCGGCGAGGACACCTTCGCCGACTGCCCGAACTGCGACTTCGCCGCCAACACCGAGGCGATCACGTACGAGCTGACGTCCGTCGACGCCTCGGACGTGCCGGCCGCCGAGGACATCCCCACCCCCGACACCCCCACCATCGAGACCCTCGCCGCCTCCCTCGGCGTCCCGGCCTCGGCCACGCTGAAGAACCTCCTCGTGAAGGTCGACGGCGAGATCGTCGCCGTCGGCGTCCCCGGCGACCGCGAGGTCGACATGGACAAGGTCGAGGCGCACTTCGCCCCGGCCACCGTCGAGCTGGTCACCGAGACGGACTTCGCGGCCCGCCCCGACCTGGTCCGCGGCTACGTCGGACCGCGGGGCCTTGAGAAGGTCACATACATCGCCGACCCGCGCGTCGCCCCGGGCACGGCCTGGATCACCGGCGCCAACAAGGCCGGCACGCACACGAAGAACGTGGTCGTGGGCCGTGACTTCGAGGTCGGCGAGTACGTCGACGTCGTCGTCGTGCAGGAGGGCGACCCCTGCCCCAAGTGCGGCACGGGCCTCGTCCTCGACCGCGCCATCGAGATCGGCCACATCTTCCAGCTGGGCCGCAAGTACGCCGACGCCCTCAAGCTCGACGTCCTCGGCCAGAACGGCAAGCCGGTCCGCGTCACCATGGGCTCCTACGGCATCGGCGTCTCCCGCGCGGTGGCCGCCCTGGCCGAGCAGACCGCCGACGACAAGGGCCTGTGCTGGCCCGCCGAGGTCGCCCCGGCCGACGTCCACGTGGTCGCCGCCGGCAAGGCCCTGCAGACCGAGCTGGCCCTCGACATCTCCGGGAAGCTGGCCGCGGCCGGTGTCCGCGTCCTGGTCGACGACCGCCCCGGCGTCTCCCCGGGCGTCAAGTTCACGGACTCCGAGCTGATCGGCGTACCGAAGATCCTCGTGGCCGGCCGGCGCGCGGCCGACGGCGTGGTGGAACTGAAGGACCGCCGCACCGGCGAGCGCGAGGAACTGACGGTCGAGGAGGCCGTCGCCCGCCTCACGGCATAGCACCGAGGCCTTACGGCACAGCACCGACGCCGCCCGGCACAGCACCGGCAGGACCCGGGCGGACTGGCCGAAATCAGTCCGCCCGGCAGCCGATGCCGTGTCGTCCGCGCCGGCGGTCCGGAGCGCGGCACCCAGGTCCTGCGCCCCGACGCCCTACAGCCAGCTCGCGAACTCCAGCAGCAGCTCCGCGTCACGCGGCCGTCCGACCCGCCCCGCCCGCACGCCCGACTCCACGGCACGGAACAGCGTCCAGCCCCGCAGCCGCTCCTGGTCCACGTCCAGGGACTCCGCCAGCCGCTTCACCCGGCGCCGGGTGGTGCCCGCGCCGGACGGCTGGGCGATCAGGTCCTCCACCCGGTCCCGGACCAGCCGGGCCAGATCGAAGGCACACTCGCCAACCACCGGGTCGGGCCCCACCGCCAGCCACGGCATCCGATCCCCGCCGAGCACCTTGCTCTGCCGGAACGTGCCGTGCAGCAACCGGTGTTCGGGCGGCGCGGCCAGCAACTCCTCGCGCGCCGCGAGCGCCAGACCGACCAGCGGGGCCACCTCGGGATCGGCCTGGGCCCGCGCCCGCATCGCCTCGGCCTGCCGCCCGGTCCGGTCGGCCACGGTCTCGAAGGGGAAGTCGGCGGGCGGCTCCACCCACAGCCGCCGCAGCGTCCCAGCCGCCTCCAGCAGCGCCTTCGCCTCCGGCAGCGACCGCACCGACACGTCCGGATGCAGCCGCTCCAGCAGCAGGACCCCTTCCGCGGAGACGGGTTCGAGCAGCTGCACGGCACCCCGCCCGGCCCAGTGCGCCAGCGCGGCCCGCTCCGCCTCCGGGCGGGCCCGGGGCGGTGCCAGCTTGAGCACGGCGGGCGTCCCGTCGGCGGCCCGCACCAGCACGACCAGGCTGCTGCGCCCGCCGGGCACCTGCACCCGCTCCACGGTCAACTCGCGTAGCGCGACGGCCTGCTGCGCCGCCTCGGGCAGCTTCTCCAGCCAGTCGTCACCGTCCGGCGCCGTCTCACCGAGCGCCCTGACCAGACGCTTCGGCGGTTCGAAAACCATGCGCGAGTCGTTCCCTTCGTGCTGTCCGCGGTGCGTGCCCGGCCCGGGTCACGCCGTCGGCGCCGCCGAGGGCGGGGCCGTGCCGGCCCGCTCGGCGAGCCCAGGGAAGGCTACGCTCTCGCCGCGCCAGCGCACCGCCCGCACCGCCGCCTCCCGCAGCGCCTCGGCGGCCAGCGCCCGCCGCCCACCGCCCGCCGCCCGCACCAGGTCGGCATACACGCCCGCCACCCCGTCCTCCAGCTCGGCCGCGAGCCGCACGGCCGCCGCCGAGTCCGGCACCCGGAAGGGCAGCGCGTAACCGGCGGACGCGGCCACCGGCCGGCCCCCCAGGTCCTTCACCTCGCGCACCAGCGCATCCCTGCGCGCCCGGTGCGCGTCGTACGCCGTGCGTGCCTCTGTGCGCTGCCCGTCGCCGATCCTCCCGCCGACGATGCCGTAGCCGTACACCGCCGCGTGCTCGGCCGCCAGCGCCGCCTGCAGGGCGCGCAGCTCCCGGTCCTTCTCCTCGCTCACGCGTCACCCTCCGTCAGCAGATACACGTGCGCCGCCCCGGCCGCCGCCACCGACGCCAGCAGCCGTGCCAGCTCACCCGGCGCCCCGCCCAGCGCCTTGACCCGCCGGTCGGCGAGCTCCCGCTCCGCCGCGGCGAGCCCGGCGAGGGCGTCCTTGTCGTTCCCCGGCACGGTCGCGGACGGGGCGGGCGAGCCCGACGGCGTCACCGAGGGAGACGCGGAAGAGGGCGATGCTTTCCGGCCACCGCCGAAGGCGCGCGCGTGCCGGTCGACCTCCTCGCGCAGCGGCCCCAGCCGGCCCGCGAGCCCCGGACGGGCGGCGATCACCGCGTCGTAGCGCTCCACCAGACCCTCGCTGTCCCGGGCCGCACGCGCGCGTGCCCGGTCCGCCGCCGACGTGTCCTCGCCGGCGGGTCCGCCGGAGTCCCCGCCGGTGCAGCCCGTCAGGGCGAGGGCCGCCGGGGCGACGGCGAGCAGACTCCTTCTGCGCGGCCCCGAGCGGGCACGCGGCGATGAGGGGAAGGGCACGTCGGACGTCCTCGGGGGCTCGTTTCGAGAAACATGCGAGAAAGAAGGGAGTGCAAGGGCTGCATGCCCGTGATCACGGTACCCGGGCCCCGGCCCGGCATCACTCAGCGGCACCGTTCGTGACCGGGTGGACGGCAACACTCCCCGCGACCGGATACCCTTTGACCAGACACGCGCCCCATCCCACAACAGCACACGCGGCCGAGGAGTCACCCGGATGAGCACCACCCAGAGCGAGAGGCTGCGAGAACTGCTGGAGCCGCTCGTCACCTCTCAGGGCCTGGACCTCGAAGAGATCGAAGTGGACTCCGTCGGACGCAAACGTGTGCTGCGTGTGGTCGTCGACTCGGACACGGGCGCCGACCTGGATCTGATCGCCGATGTGAGCCGCGCGCTCTCGGCGAAGCTCGACGAGACCAACGCGATGGGCGAGGGCGAGTACACCCTCGAGGTCGGCACCCCGGGCGCGGAGCGCCCCCTCACGGAACACCGGCACTACGTCCGCGCCACGGACCGGCTGGTGAAGTTCCAGCTGTCCGAGGGCGGCGAGCTGGTCGCCAGGATCCTGAAGGTCGACGACGAGGGTGTCGACACCGAGGTGCCCGGAGTGAAGGGCCGCAAGGCCACCGCGCGCAGAATCGCCTTCGACGACATCGTCCGGGCGCGTGTCCAGGTCGAGTTCAGCCGCAAGGACAACAAGAAGGAAGAGGAGGCGTAGCCGTGGACATCGACATGAGCGCCCTGCGGGGCTTGGTTCGGGAGAAGGAGATCTCCTTCGACCTGCTGGTCGAGGCGATCGAGTCCGCCCTCCTCATCGCCTACCACCGCACCGAGGGAAGCCGCCGCCACGCGCGCGTGGAGCTCAACCGGGAGACCGGCCATGTGACCGTGTGGGCGAAGGAGGACCCCGACGACCTCGAGGAGGGCCAGGAGGCCCGCGAGTTCGACGACACCCCGTCCGGCTTCGGCCGTATCGCCGCCACCACGGCCAAGCAGGTCATCCTGCAGCGCCTGCGCGACGCCGAGGACGACGCGACGCTCGGCGAGTACGCCGGCCGTGAGGGCGACATCGTCACCGGCGTGGTCCAGCAGGGCCGCGACCCGAAGAACGTGCTCGTCGACATCGGCAAGCTCGAGGCCATCCTGCCGGTGCAGGAGCAGGTGCCGGGGGAGACCTACCCGCACGGCATGCGCCTGCGCTCCTACGTCGTCCGTGTGGCCAAGGGCGTCCGCGGTCCCTCCGTCACCCTCTCGCGCACCCACCCCAACCTGGTGAAGAAGCTCTTCGCCCTGGAGGTGCCGGAGATCGCCGACGGTTCGGTGGAGATCGCCGCGATCGCCCGTGAGGCCGGTCACCGCACCAAGATCGCCGTACGGTCCACCCGCTCCGGCCTGAACGCCAAGGGCGCCTGCATCGGCCCCATGGGCGGCCGGGTACGCAACGTCATGGGCGAGCTGAACGGCGAGAAGATCGACATCGTCGACTGGTCGGAGGACCCGGGCGACATGGTGGCGAACGCGCTGTCCCCGGCCCGCGTCTCCAAGGTGGAGATCGTGGACATGGCGACCAGGTCGGCGCGGGTGACCGTGCCCGACTACCAGCTGTCCCTGGCCATCGGCAAGGAGGGGCAGAACGCCCGTCTCGCGGCCCGGCTGACCGGCTGGCGCATCGACATCCGCCCGGACACGGAACCGGCCGGGAACGGCTCCGAGGAATAGATCCAAGCCGCGGCCCGTTCAGATCACGACAGGTTCATGCGCGCCAACTGTTCGAAAGCTGCCCCAAAGGGGTGAGGCGCGCACGGGGAGGTAGACTTAAGGTGTCTGGCCGGACGCGCGCCCGCGCATGCCCTGAACGCACCTGTGTGGGGTGTCGGGAGCGAGCGGTCAAGGCCGAACTGTTGCGGATCGTGACGATCAAGGACGCATGCGTCCCTGATCCAAGCGGTACGCTGCCCGGCCGGGGTGCGTACGTACACCCCGCACCGGTCTGTCTCGACCAGGCGGTACGCCGACGGGCGTTCCCGAGGGCACTGCGCGTCCCGGGACCGCTCGACACAAAGGCGTTGCGCCAGTACGTCGAGCAGACGACAGTTGCCGAGCAGGCAACACGGTAAGACGTGCCGTACGGAACCCCGTGCGGCTAGGTACCTCGCGAGTCGAAAGCAGGTCGAGATTGCGATGAGCACTCGATGAGTACGCGATGAGTACGCCCATGAACTAGCGACGGTCCGGACGCAACCCGGACCTCAAAGGAGCGAAGTGGCTAAGGTCCGGGTCTACGAACTCGCCAAGGAGTTCGGCGTCGAGAGCAAGGTCGTCATGGCCAAGCTCCAGGAACTCGGTGAATTCGTCCGTTCGGCGTCTTCGACGATCGAAGCGCCTGTTGTACGCAAGCTGACGGACGCCCTCCAGCAGGGCAGCGGAGGCGGCAAGCCCGCCCCTGCCCGCAAGGCTGCCCCGGCGAAGCCGGGCGCCCCCTCTCCCTCGCAGGCTGCCCGTCCGGCCGCCCCGCGCCCGCCGGCCCCCAAGCCGGCCGCCGCGGAGAAGCCCGCGGCTCCGGCCGCGCCGGCCGCTCCCGGCCCCCGTCCCACCCCGGGCCCGAAGCCCGCGCCGCGGCCCGCCCCGGCGTCCCCGGCTCCGTCCGCGCCCGAGTTCACGGCGCCCCCGTCGACGCCTGCCGCCCCGGCCGCGTCCCAGGGCTCCGGCCCGCGTCCGGGCGCCCCGCGTCCGGCCGGCCAGTCGCCGCGTCCGGGTGCTCCGCGCCAGGGCGGTCAGGGCGGCCAGGGCCGTGGTGACCGTGGCGACCGTCCCGGCGCTCCGCGTC
Source organism: Streptomyces tuirus (assembly GCF_014701095.1). Taxonomy (NCBI): domain Bacteria; kingdom Bacillati; phylum Actinomycetota; class Actinomycetes; order Kitasatosporales; family Streptomycetaceae; genus Streptomyces; species Streptomyces tuirus. The sequence continues at coordinate 5,545,892 of NZ_AP023439.1, forward strand.
CGGGTGGCGGCGCCCCGCGTCCCGGTGCCCGTCCGGCGGGTCCCCGTCCGGGCAACAACCCGTTCACCTCTGGTGGCTCCACCGGCATGGCGCGCCCGCAGGCGCCCCGTCCGGGCGGTGCCCCGCGTCCGGGCGGCCCCGGTGCCCCCGGCGGTGCCCCGCGTCCGCAGGGCCAGGGCCAGGGCGGTCCCCGTCCGCAGGGTGCCGGCGGCGGTCCTCGTCCGCAGGCTCCGGGCGGCGCGCGTCCGACCCCGGGCGGCATGCCCCGCCCGCAGGGCGGCCCCCGTCCCGGCGGCGGCCCCGGCGGCCCGCGTCCCAACCCCGGCATGATGCCGCAGCGTCCTGCTGCCGGCCCGCGTCCCGGCGGCGGTGGCCCCGGCGGCCGCGGTCCCGGCGGCGGCGGTCGTCCCGGTGGCGGCGGCGGTCGCCCGGGTGGCGGCGGCTTCGCCGGTCGTCCCGGTGGCGGCGGTGGCGGTTTCGCCGGTCGTCCCGGTGGTCCCGGTGGCGGTGGCGGCGGTTTCGCCGGCCGTCCCGGTGGTCCCGGCGGCGGCGGCCGTCCCGGCTTCGGTGGCCGTCCCGGCGGTCCCGGTGGCCGTGGTGGCACGCAGGGTGCCTTCGGCCGTCCCGGCGGTCCCGCGCGTCGCGGTCGCAAGTCGAAGCGGCAGAGGCGCCAGGAGTACGAGGCCATGCAGGCCCCGTCGGTCGGCGGTGTGATGCTGCCTCGCGGCAACGGCGAGACCGTTCGCCTGTCGCGCGGTGCCTCGCTCACCGACTTCGCGGAGAAGATCAACGCCAACCCGGCGTCGCTCGTCGCGGTCATGATGAACCTCGGCGAGATGGTCACGGCCACGCAGTCCGTCTCCGACGAGACGCTGCAGCTCCTCGCCGACGAGATGAACTACACGGTTCAGATCGTCAGCCCGGAGGAGGAGGACCGCGAGCTCCTCGAGTCCTTCGACATCGAGTTCGGCGAGGACGAGGGCGACGAGGAGGACCTGATGGTCCGCCCGCCCGTCGTCACCGTCATGGGTCACGTCGACCACGGTAAGACCCGGCTCCTCGACGCCATCCGCAAGACGAACGTCATCGCGGGCGAGGCCGGCGGCATCACCCAGCACATCGGTGCCTACCAGGTCGCGACCGAGGTCAACGACGAAGAGCGCAAGATCACCTTCATCGACACCCCGGGTCACGAGGCGTTCACCGCCATGCGTGCCCGTGGTGCCCGGTCGACGGACATCGCGATCCTCGTCGTCGCGGCCAACGACGGCGTCATGCCGCAGACGGTCGAGGCGCTCAACCACGCCAAGGCCGCCGAGGTCCCGATCGTCGTCGCGGTCAACAAGATCGACGTCGAGGGCGCCGACCCGACCAAGGTGCGCGGTCAGCTGACCGAGTACGGCCTGGTGGCCGAGGAGTACGGCGGCGACACCATGTTCGTCGACATCTCCGCCAAGCAGGGTCTGCACATCGACTCCCTGCTGGAGGCCGTGGTCCTCACCGCGGACGCCTCGCTCGACCTGCGGGCCAACCCGAACCAGGACGCGCAGGGCATCTCGATCGAGTCCCGCCTCGACCGCGGCCGTGGTGCCGTGTCGACGGTCCTCGTCCAGCGCGGCACCCTGCGGGTCGGCGACACCATGGTGGTCGGCGACGCGTACGGCCGAGTCCGGGCGATGCACGACGACAACGGCAACAGCGTTGCCGAGGCCGGCCCGTCGACGCCGGTTCAGGTCCTCGGCCTGACCAACGTCCCGGGTGCGGGCGACAACTTCCTGGTGGTCGACGAGGACCGTACGGCCCGTCAGATCGCCGAGAAGCGCGCCGCCCGTGAGCGCAACGCCGCGTTCGCCAAGCGCACGCGCCGCGTGTCGCTGGAGGACCTGGACAAGGTGCTGAAGGCCGGCGAGGTCCAGCAGCTGAACCTGATCATCAAGGGTGACGCTTCCGGATCCGTCGAGGCGCTCGAGTCCTCGCTGCTCCAGCTGGACGTCGGCGAAGAGGTCGACATCCGCGTCCTGCACCGTGGTGTCGGTGCGGTCACGGAGTCCGACATCGACCTGGCCATGGGCTCCGACGCCATCGTCATCGGCTTCAACGTGCGCGCCGCCGGGCGTGCGCAGCAGATGGCCGAGCGCGAGGGTGTCGACGTCCGGTACTACTCGGTCATCTACCAGGCGATCGAGGAGATCGAGGCGGCCCTCAAGGGCATGCTCAAGCCGGAGTACGAAGAGGTCGAGCTCGGTACGGCGGAGATCCGCGAGGTCTTCAAGTCGTCCAAGCTGGGCAACATCGCGGGTGTTCTCATCCGCTCCGGCGAGGTCAAGCGCAACACCAAGGCGCGCCTCATCCGCGACGGCAAGGTCATCGCGGAGAGCCTCAACATCGAGGGTCTGCGTCGCTTCAAGGACGACGTCACCGAGATCCGCGAAGGGTTCGAGGGCGGTATCAACCTCGGCAACTTCAACGACATCAAGGTCGACGACGTCATCGCGACGTACGAGATGCGCGAGAAGCCGCGCGTCTGACCTGAGCCACGATCGGGGCCGATCGACGGGACTTATTCCGTCGATCGGCCCCGGCCGTTGCGTGTACGGTTCCCGTATTCGCGTCGATGCGTGGCGCCCGTATCCCGAACCGGCGGGACATCCGGATACACCTATGTACGTGGGGACTCTGTCCTTCGATCTGCTCCTCGGCGACGTCCACTCGCTCAAGGAAAAACGCTCTCTCGTCCGCCCGATCGTGGCCGAACTCCAGCGCAAGTACGGGGTGAGTGCGGCGGAGACGGGGAACCAGGACCTCCATCGCAGGGCCGAGATCGGGCTCGCGGTGGTCTCGGGGGAGCCGGGACACCTCACCGACGTACTGGACCGCTGTGAGCGGCTCGTCGCAGGGCGGCCCGAGATCGAACTGCTCTCGGTTCGACGCAGGCTCCACAGCGACGAAGACTGAAGCAACGAGTAAGCACTTAAGGAGACGGACCAGTGGCCGACAACGCGCGGGCTAAGAGGCTGGCGGACCTCATCCGAGAGGTGGTGGCCCAGAAGCTGCAGCGCGGGATCAAGGACCCGCGGCTCGGCTCGCACGTCACCATCACGGACACCCGGGTCACGGGTGACCTCAGGGAGGCGACCGTCTTCTACACGGTGTACGGGGACGACGAGGAGCGCGCGGCGGCCGCCGCCGGCCTGGAGAGCGCCAAGGGCATCCTGCGCTCCGAGGTGGGCCGGGCCGCCGGTGTGAAGTTCACGCCGACCCTGGCCTTCGTCATGGACGCCCTCCCGGACAACGCCCGCACCATCGAGGACCTCCTCGACAAGGCGCGCCAGTCCGACGAGAAGGTGCGCGAGGCGTCCGCGGGCGCCACGTACGCCGGCGAGGCCGACCCGTACCGCAAGCCCGAAGAGGACGACGAGACGGACGACAGCGCCGAATGACCCAGAAGCACACCACGCCCGACGGCCTTGTCATCGTCGACAAGCCGTCGGGCTTCACTTCGCACGACGTCGTCGCCAAGATGCGCGGCATCGCCAGGACGCGACGCGTCGGGCACGCCGGCACCCTCGACCCGATGGCGACGGGCGTCCTCGTCCTCGGCGTCGAGAGGGCCACCAAGCTCCTCGGCCACCTCGCGCTGACCGAGAAGGAGTACCTGGGCACCATCCGGCTCGGGCAGAACACCCTCACCGACGACGCCGAGGGGGAGATCACCTCCTCCACGGACGCCTCCAAGGTCACCCGCGAGGCGATCGACGCCGGCATCGCCGAGCTCACCGGCGACATCATGCAGGTGCCGTCCAAGGTCAGCGCCATCAAGATCAAGGGCGTGCGGTCCTACAAGCGAGCGCGCGAGGGCGAGGAGTTCGAGATCCCGGCCCGGCCCGTCACGGTCTCCTCCTTCGGCGTGTACGACGTCCGGGACGCCGTCGCGGAGGACGGCACGGCCGTACTCGACCTGGTCGTCTCGGTCGTCTGCTCCTCCGGCACCTACATCCGGGCTCTCGCCCGTGACCTGGGCGCCGGCCTGGGTGTGGGCGGTCACCTCACCGCCCTGCGCCGCACCCGCGTCGGCCCCTACAAGCTGGACGCGGCCCGCACGCTCGACCAGTTCCAGCAGGAGCTGACCGTGATGCCCGTCGCCGAGGCCGCCACGGCCGCGTTCCCCCGCTGGGACGTCGACGTCCGGCGGGCCAAGCTGCTCACCAACGGCGTACGGCTGGAGATGCCCGAGACGTACGCGGGCGCCGGGCCCGTCGCCGTCTTCGACCCCGAGGGCCGCTTCCTCGCGCTCGTCGAGGAGCAGCGGGGCAAGGCCAAGAGCCTGGCCGTCTTCGCCTGACGGAGGGAACGGGGGGCCGGGTGTCCGCCCGTGGAGCGGCGGCCACGGGGTACCTCCACTGCCGCCGCTCCACGGTCCCCCCTCGGTTCCCCCACCCCTAGGGTGTATCCAGCCGCCCCCGCTCCTTCACCCGTCCGAGCGGGCGCTCGGAGTGAACCGGGGGAGCGGAAGGGGGCGCTTTCGCGGAGCGATCTGTCCCGCTGATCATCCCGCCCCTACCGTCGAACACAAGGGCACGGGTGTACGGCGGGGAGGCTCGACGATGGCGTCGCGGAACGGGTCCCGGGAGACGGACGACAGCCCAAACGGCTTGCCGGACCGCCCCGGGACAGCGGGAATCGAGGACGGGGCGGCCCCCGCGGACGCCCTCGTGCGGATCCACGACCTGGCCGGCCGCCCCCGCGGCACCGGCTTCCTGGCCGACCACCACGGCACGCTGATCACCAGCCACGAGGCCGTCGACGGCCTGCCCAGGCTCGTCCTGCACGGCGCCGGGGACCGCCGCCGGGTGGTGTCCGCCGACGCGGTCACCCCACTGCCCGCGCTGGACCTGGCGCTCGTCCGGACCGAGGGGCTCGGCGTGCCTGCGCTGCCCGTCACCGTGCGGGAGGGGACCGGGACCGGCGCCTACGTCCGGATCGCCGCCGGAGGCTGGCGCGAGGCGCGGGTGCTGGGCCCGGCCACCGTGACGTACGCGGCCACGGACCGCTGTCACCGCCTCGACGGCGTGCTGGAGCTGGCGGTCGGCACGGCGGGGCGGGACGCGCTGCGGCTCGGTGGCGGAGCGGCCGGCGGCCCGGTGCTCGACGCCGGGACCGGAGCCGTCGTCGCGGTCCTCGGCACCGCGCTCAGCTCCGACCACCGCGACGTCGGGTTCGCCGTGCCGCTGCGGGCCCGGATCCCCGGAGCGGCGGGGCCGCTGGGCGAGCTGCTCGCCGAGAACGCGGCGACGGTCCCCGCGTACGGCGCGGACCTCAACCTGGCCGGGGTGCTGGAGCTGACCGGCGCCGCGATGGCGCTGGAGGGCCCGCCCGACGGCCCCGGTGTCCCGCCACCGGTCGAACGGGCGGCCGTGGCAGCCGAGTTCACCGCGTTCGTGGACGGCCCGGCGGCCGTGCTCGGCCTGGTCGGAGCACCGGGCAGCGGCCGGACGACGGAACTCGCGGCGCTCGCCGCGCGGCGCCGGCGAGCCGCGTGGCCCACGCTGTGGTTGCGCGGCTGCGACCTGTGGGACGGCGACACGTCGGTGGCGGACGCGGCCCGCCGGGCGCTGGAGCGTGCCGCCCCCGCCGTGTTGGCCGCCTCCGCATGCTCCGGTCCCGGCGACATCACGCCCGATCGCCTCGCCCACCTCACCCGCTCTCTGGGCCGCCCGCTGCTGCTCCTCCTCGACGGCCCCGAGGAGATGCCACCGGGCCTGGCCCGGCGGCTGACCGACTGGACGGACGGGACCGCGCGGTGGCTGCGGGACACGGGAACGCGGCTGGTGGTGGCGTGCCGGGCGGAGTACTGGGAGACCGCGTCCTTCCCCGCGGGGCCGTGCGTGCGGCTCGGCGACCTCACCGAGGACGAGGCCGGTCGGGCGCGCCGGAGCCACGGCATCCCCGATCACGCCCTCGTCCCGGCCGACGCGCGGCATCCCCTCGCCCTCGGTCTCCTCGCCGAGGTCCTCGGGACCGTCTCCGCACCCCCGGAAGGGGCCGCGATCGACCGGCACGACGTCTTCACGGCCTACCTGGACCTGATGTCCCTGCGCATCGCCACCCGGCTGGCCACCGGCAACGGCCTGCACGGCACGGCCGTACGCCGGCTGGCCGCCAAGGTGGCCGGGCAGGTGCACGAGGCCGCCCGGCGCAGCCTCGGCCCGGGGTCGGGGGACCTCGACCGGGAGGCGTTCGGGGAGGTGTTCCCGTGGGGGCCCGCCCCGGAGCGGCTCGGCGGCTGCTCGGGCTGGGCGTCGGCCGTGCTGGCCGAGGGCCTGCTCGTGCCCGCCGGCGCCGGCTACCGCTTCGCGCACGAGGGGCTCGCCGACTGGCTCCAGGGCACGCACCTCGACCTCGACGAGGCCCTGCAGGCCCTCGTCCACCGCGGCGAGGAGGCGCAGTCCGACCCCGTGCCGCACCACCGCATCGGACCGGTCGTCCAGGCCCTGCTCTGCCTCGCCCGCCAGCACGGCGCCGGCCAACCCGCCTCCCGCCTGGCCGACCTGGTGCACGCCCTGGACGCCGATCCCTCCTCCTGGTGGGCTGCCCGGCTGCTCGCCGGGACGCTGTCGGCCCTGCCCGACGCGGCGCCCTACGCGGAGGTGCTGCGGCTGCTCGCCGACCGGATCGTGGCCTGGCGGCGCCAGGAGCGGCCGGTGCCGGAGGAGCTCGGACCCGCCTTCTGGACCGGCCTGCGACTGCCCGAGGAGACGCGCTGCGCCCTGCTGCGGCGGCTGGTCCACGCCGACGGGCCGCCGTGCGAGGCCGGGCCCCGCTTCCTGGACGCCGTCGCCGCACTCCTCGCCGCCGACCCCACCGCCGTGCAACCGCAGCTGGCCCGCTGGTTCGACGACGAGCAACCGCTGCCCGCCACCCCGCACGCGACCGTCGCCACCGCCGCCCAGGCACTGCTGCACACCCACCGCCACGGCGCCCTGGACGAGCTGGCGGACGTCCTCGTCGACAGCGCCCACCCGAGGGCCGACGAACTGCTCGCCGTCCTGACCGAGGAGGAACCGTCAGCGGTGTGCCAGGCCGTCGACCGGTGGGCGCGCGACGAGCGGTCCGCCCGGCGCAGCGCGGCGGTGGCGCACGGACTGCGCGTCGCGCCGCACGTGAGCACCGGAGGCGACCGCGCCCTCCTGCGCTACACGGCCCTCACCCTGCTCGCCCGCCCCACCGACCGCGCCCTGCACGGCGGCGCCCTCGCCCTCCTCGTCCAGGACCCCCACACCCGCGCCCGCTACCTCCCCCGGGCGCTGGAGCACTTCGCGGCGGGTGACCCGCGGTTCTCACCGGACGCGCTGGCCGGAGCCCTGCTGACCGACCCCGAGCCGGTGCTCGGGGCCTTCGCGGCCCGGCTGGAGCGGCCCGACGCGGAGGAGGCCCTGCGGGCACTGGCCGACGCCACCCCGCCCGGCCTGGCCCGGCGGGTCGCCGCGCTGGTGTGCCGGGCGGCGCGGCAGCGGCCGGAACTCGCCGGGCAGGCGGCCGCCTACGCCGACCAGCGGCTCGACCGGGGCCCCGCCGCCCGGCCCGTGCTCCTGCCGCTGGTCACCGGCCTGCTGGAGGACGGCTCGGTACGGCTGCGCTGCGCCCTCGCCGGCGTCCTCAGCCCGCCCGGCGTCCCCGCCTCGCGCCCGCTGCGCCGCGAACTGCGCGACGCGCTCCTCGCCCGGGAGCACGACACCGACGTCCTGGACGCGCTGCTGAACGCGGCCGCCCGCAACGGCGGTGACGACCTGCGCGACCTCGTCCACCGCATCGGGCTGCTCCTCGTACGCACCCCGGAGGGCGCCACGCGCTTCGACCGCGCCCTGGTCGACCTGGGCCGCCACGTGCCCGGCTTCGCCGCCCGCGCCGCCGCCTGGCTGACCGACGCGCCCGTGGAGTGGGCGGCGCTGGTCGGGCCCAGTTCCCACCGGATGATCGAGAACCTGGCGGGCGCGGGCGTCCCCGCGTGACGGGCCTCCCGGGTGCCCGCCCGGCGTACGGGGTCGTGCGCCCTGTCACAGCCCCCATGCCGATGCTGGCAGGAGACACCCGGCATGGCACCCTTAGACCTGCGCACGAGGCAATCACGAAACAACGACCGGACACGGCTTCGACGAGCTTTCGACAAGGAGCAGGCACAGTGCAGCGCTGGCGTGGCTTGGAGGACATCCCCCAGGACTGGGGGCGCAGCGTCGTCACCATCGGCTCCTACGACGGAGTGCACCGCGGGCACCAGCTGATCATCCGGCATGCCGTGGACCGCGCCCGGGAGCTGGGCGTGCCCGCCGTCGTCGTCACCTTCGACCCGCACCCCAGCGAGGTCGTCCGCCCGGGCAGTCACCCGCCGCTGCTCGCCCCGCACCACCGCCGCGCCGAACTCATGGCCGACCTGGGCGTGGACGCGGTGCTCATCCTCCCCTTCACGACCGAGTTCTCGAAGCTGTCCCCGGCCGACTTCGTCGTCAAGGTCCTCGTCGACAAGCTGCACGCCAAGGCGGTCGTCGAGGGCCCCAACTTCCGCTTCGGCCACAAGGCCGCCGGGAACGTGGAGTTCCTGTCCACGCAGGGCAAGACCTACGACTTCGAGGTCGAGGTCGTCGACCTGTACGTGACGGGTGCGGCGGGCGGAGGCGAGCCGTTCTCCTCCACGCTGACCCGGCGGCTGGTCGCCGAGGGCGACGTCCAGGGCGCGGCGGAGATCCTGGGCCGCCCGCACCGGGTCGAGGGTGTCGTCGTCCGGGGCGCCCAGCGTGGGCGCGAACTGGGCTTCCCGACGGCCAACGTCGAGACCCTGCCGCACACGGCCATCCCGGCCGACGGTGTGTACGCCGGCTGGCTGCACGCCCAGGGGGAGGCGATGCCGGCGGCGATCTCCGTGGGGACGAATCCGCAGTTCGAGGGGACCGAGCGCACGGTGGAGGCGTATGCCATCGACCGGGTGGGGCTCGATCTGTACGGGTTGCATGTCGCGGTCGACTTCCTGGCGTTCGTGCGGGGGCAGGCGAAGTTCGACACGCTGGACGCGCTGCTGGTTCAGATGGGGCAGGACGTTGAGAAGTGCAGGGAGTTGGTGGCGGCCGAGGGGGCTGCCTAGTTCGCCTGTGGGCCGTCTGCGGGTGGGTGGGGGCTTGTCGCGCAGTTCCCCGCGCCCCTGAGGGGCGCACGCGAAGCTGCCCAGTGGCAAGCGACCTGTGATTCCCCGCCCCCGCTCAGCACCGGCAAGTCCTGGCCCCTGCACGCGTCCGACACGCCCGCCCGGTCCGCCTCTCCACTGGCCAGGATCTGGCAGCGGGCGTGGAAGCGGCAGCCCGGCGGGACGTGGGTCGGGTCCGGGGGTTCGCCCGTGAGGACCACCGGGGCGCCGGGAGCCTCCGGGAGTACCGACAGCAGCGCCTGCGTGTAGGGGTGCCGCGGTGCGGTGAGGACCTGTTCCACCGCGCCCGTCTCCACGATCCGGCCCAGGTACATCACGGCGACCCGGTCGGCGATGTTCCACGCCAGGCCCAGGTCGTGCGTCACCACCAGCGCGGACAGGCCCAGTTCGCTGCGCAGGCGCAGCAGCAGGGCGAGGATCTCGCCGCGCACCGAGGCGTCGAGGGACGCCACCGGCTCGTCGGCGACGAGGAGTTCGGGTTCCAGGACGAGCGCGCCGGCGATGACGACCCGCTGGCGCTGCCCGCCGGACAGCTCGTGCGGGTAGCGCAGGAAGAAGCGCTCCGGCGGACGCAGGCCGGCCCGGGACAGGGCCTCGGCGACCGCGGTGCGTTCGTCGCCGCCGTAGCCGTGGATGCGCAGGCCCTCGGCGACCGCGTCGTACACCGTGTGGCGGGGGTTGAGCGAGCCGCTCGGGTCCTGGAGGACCAGCTGGACGCGTTTGCGGTAGGCCTTGAGGGACCGGCCGGTGTAGTCCAGCGGGCGGCCGTCGAAGGTGACCCGGCCCGCCGTCGGCTCGACCAGCCCGAGCAGGCTGCGGGCCAGGGTCGTCTTGCCGCAGCCGGACTCGCCGACCAGGGCGACGATCTCGCCCCGGCGGACGTCGAGGTCGACGCCGTCCACCGCGCGGGCCCGGGGGCCGCCGTGCCGGCCGGGGAAGGTGACGTGGAGGTCCTGGGCACTGAGCAAAGGGGCCGTGGTGACCTCGGGGGCCGTGGGGGAGATGGTCATGGTGTGCCGGGCCTCGCTTCCTCCAGGGCCTCCGGTTCGTCGGCCGGGCCGTTTTCGGGAGCCGCGGGCTCGGTCGTCGCCCGCTCTTCGGCGGCTTCCGCTCCGGCTCCCGGTAGCCCGACCAGCACACAGGCGGCCCGCCGCTCCGGCCCCGCCGCCCGCAGCACCGGGTCCTCCTCGGGGCACGACTCCAGCGCCACCGGGCAGCGCGGATGGAACGTGCAGCCCGACGGCAGTGCCGCCGGGTCCGGCGGGTCGCCCGCCAGTCCCTGCGGGGCGAACCGGGACACCGGGTCGCCGATGCGCGGGAACGCGGCCGACAGCGCCCGGGCGTAGGGGTGCCGGGCGTCCTCGTAGACCTGCCGGGCCGGGCCTTCCTCGACCACGCGGCCCGCGTACATCACCGCGAGCCGGTCGCAGGTGTCGGCGAGGACGGCGAGGTCGTGGCTGATCATGATCAGGCCGAGGTCCTGGTCCGCGACCAGCTGCTCGATGAGCCGGAGGATCTGGGCCTGGATCATCACGTCGAGCGCGGTTGTCGGCTCGTCCGCGACGACGAGCCTCGGGTCGCAGGCCAGGGCCATGGCGATCATGACGCGCTGGCGCTGGCCTCCGGACAGCTCGTGCGGGTAGGCGTCGGCGCGGGCGGCCGGCAGCCCGACCTGCTCCAGCAGTTCCCCGGTCTTCCTCTTCGCCCCGGCCGCGGTGGCCTTCCGGTGCAGCAGGATCGGTTCGGCGATCTGGTCGCCGACGCGGTGCACCGCGTTGAGAGAGTGCATCGCGCCCTGGAAGACGATGGAGGCCCCGGCCCAGCGGACCGCCCGCACCCGCCCCCACTTCATGGTCAGCACGTCCTCACCGTCGAGGAGCACCTCCCCGCTGATCCGCGCCCCGGCCGGCAGCAGCCGCAGCAGGGCCAGCGCCAGCGTGGACTTGCCGCAGCCGGACTCCCCGGCGAGGCCGAGCTTCTGGCCCGCCTCCAGGCGCAGGTCCACCCCGCGCACGGCGGCCGACCCGCCCGCGTACGTCACGGTCAGGTTCCTGACGTCGAGCAGACTCAACGCGACACCCCCAGCCTGGGGTTGAGGACGGCCTCCACGGCCCGGCCGCACAGCGTGAACGCCAGCGCCACCACGGCGATGGCGATGCCCGGCGGCACCAGGTACCACCAGTCCCCGGCACTGACCGCGCCCGCCTCACGTGCGTCCTGGAGCAGTCCGCCCCATGACACGACCGTGGGGTCGCCCAGGCCCAGGAAGGCGAGCGTCGCCTCCGCGAGGATGGCCGAGGAGATGATCAGGGTCGTCTGGGCCAGGACCAGCGGCATCACGTTCGGCAGCACGTGCCTGGACATGATGTGCCAGTGGCCGCCGCCGAGCGCCCGCGCCCGCTCGATGTACGGCCGGGTCTCCACAGCGAGGGTCTGGGCGCGCACCAGCCGGGCCGTGGTCGGCCAGGTCGTGACGCCGATCGCCACGACGGTGGTGGTCAGCGAGCGGGACATCACGGTCGCCAGGGCGATCGCGAGCACCAGCGTCGGCATGACCAGGAACCAGTCGGTGATCCGCATCATCACCGTCGCGTACCAGCCCTTGAAGTGCCCCGCCGTCACCCCGATCAGGGTGCCGATCGCCACCGACAGCACGGCGGCGAGCAGCCCGACCAGCAGCGACACCCGCGAGCCCCAGATCACCAGGCCCAGCAGATCACGCCCGAACTGGTCGGTGCCGAGCGGGAACTCGGCGCTCGGACTCTGCATCGGACGCCCCGGCGCGTCGGTCACGCTGCTCACGTCGGAGCCGACGAACAGCGGTGCGAACAGCGCCAGCAGCGCGCACAGCGCTAGCACCGTCAGGCCGTACAGCCCCGCCCGTTCGGAGCGGTACTGCCGCCAGAAGCGTGCGGCGGACGCCCGGCGGCGCTGCCGGGCCAGGGCGCGCGGGCCGGGGGCCGTCCCGGTCGTCGTCGTCATCGGGCCACCCGGGGGTCCAGCAGCGGATAGACCAGGTCGGCGAGGGTGTTCATCAGGATCACCGCGGCGGCGAACACGAAGAACAGCCCCTGCACCAGCGGCAGATCGGGCACGCTCAGCGCCTGGTAGAACAGCCCGCCGAGGCCGGGCCAGGAGAACACCGTCTCCACGAGGATCACGCCCGCCACCGTCCGCCCGAGGTTGATGAAGATCAGTGTCACGGTCGGCAGCAGCGCGTTCGGCACCGCGTGCCGACGGCGCACGAGGTCGTCGCGCAGCCCCTTGGCCCGCGCGGTCGTCAGATAGTCGCTGCCCATCTCGTCCAGCAGCGCCGACCGCGTGACCAGCAGCGTCTGCCCGTACTCCACGGCCACCAGCGTCACCACCGGCAGCACCAGATGGTGCGCCACGTCCAGGACGTACGCGAAGCCCTCCTCGCCGCCCGACTCCATGCCGCCGGTCGGGAACATGCCGGGCAGCGGCCCGATCCCCACCGACAGCACGATGATCAGCAGCAGCCCCAGCCAGAACGACGGGATGGAGTACAGCGTCAGCGCGAGGCCCGTGTTGACACGGTCGCCCAGCCTGCCGTGCCGCCATGCCGACCGGGTGCCGAGGAGGATGCCCAGCGCCGTGTAGAGGACGAAGGCGGTCCCGGTGAGCAGCAGGGTGTTCGGCAGCGCCTCGGTGATCTTGTCGACGACGGGCGACCGGAACTGGTACGACGTCCCGAAGTCGCCCGTGAGCGCCTTGCCGCAGTAGTCCGTGAACTGCCGCCACAGCGGCAGGTCGAGCCCGAACTCCTCGCGATAGGCGGCCAGCTGCTCCGCCGACACCTGACGGCCGCCCGTCATGGTCTTCACCGGGTCGCCGGGGATCAGCCGGAAGAGGAAGAAGCTGGTCACGAGGACGGCCAGCAGCGAGACGGCGGCACCGGCCACCTTGCCCGCCAGATACCGCGGGTACGCGGAGCTCTTGCGTACCCGCGGCCCGGGGGCCGTCTGCTGCTTGTCCTCGACCAGCGCGGGGGTCGCGTCAGCGGTCATCGGTACCCGCTCGCCGCCCTACTCGCGTTCCTCGGCGGTGGCCCGCCGCCGCATCGCCGCGAAGGCGCCGAGCCCGCCGAGGATCACCACACCCGCGACGATCCCGACCACGACCCCCGTCGACGACGCGTTGTCGGAGGACCCGCCGGAGTCCGCGGGCACCGCCGACCACCAGCTCCAGTAGCCGTCCTGGCCGTAGATGTTGCCCGCCTTCGCCGGCATGGTGGTGATCGACTTGATCTGGTCCGTCCGGAAGGCCTCGACCGCGTTCGGATACGCCATGACGTTCATGTACCCGAGGTCGTACAGCCGCGACTCCATCTGCTTGACGATGTCCGCCCGTTTGGCGGGGTCGTACTCGGTGAGCTGCCGGGCGTAGAGCTCGTCGTACTTCTTGTCGCAGATGAAGTTGTCCGTCGCGCCCGTCTCCTCGGGGGTCGCCGGCAGCGCCCCGCAGGTGTGGATGGACAGCACGAAGTCGGGGTCGGGGTTGACCGACCAGCCGTCGAACGCCAGGTCGTACTTGCCGGCCAGCCACGGGTCGGTCACGTTGTCCAGGCAGTTCAGCCGGACGCCGATGCCGAGCTTGCCCCACCACTCCTGGAGGTACTTGCCGACCGCCTTGTCGTTGGGGTCGGTGGCGTGGCACAGCACGCGGTAGGTGATCGGCTTGCCGTCCTTGCCGACGCGTTTGCCGTCGCCGTTCTTCTTGTACCCCGCCTGGTCGAGCAGCCGGGCCGCCTCGGCCGGGTCGTACGCCAGCTTCCGGTCCGCGGAGGGCTTCCAGAAGTAGTCCTGGAAGCGGGGCGGGATGTAGCCCTCGCCCTCGACGGCGTGGCCCCGGAACACCTTGTCGATGATGGCCTCGCGGTCGACGGCCCGGAACAGCGCGTTGCGCACCCGCTGGTCCAGCAGGGAGGGGTGGCCGTCGCCGAACTTCTCGCCGTTCTTCGCCTTCGCGCCCGGGTTGGTGGCGAGGGCGTAGAAGCGGCGGCCGGGAGCGTCGTTGACCTGGATGTCGTCCGCGCCCTTCAACGACTCCGCCTGAGCGGGCGTCAGGGACGGCGACCCGGCGACGAAGGACACCTCGCCCTTGCGCAGCGCCGACACGGCCGCGTCCTGGTCCTTGTAGTAGCGGAAGACCAGCTCGTCGAACTTCGGCGACCCGCGCCAGAAGTCCTTGTTGGCCTTGAGCCGTACGTAGCTGTCGGCCTTGTAGCCGCTCAGCACGAACGGCCCGTTCCCCACGACGGGGAAGTCCTTGTCGTTGTTGAACTCGGAGAAGTCCGAGACCTTCTCCCAGACATGCTTCGGCACGATCGGCACGTCCAGCGCGGCCATCGTGGCCTGCGGCTTCTTCAGCTCGATGACCAGCTCGGTGGGGCTCGGGGCCGTCACCTTCCTGAAGTTGCCGACGTAGCTGCCGTTCGCCGTGGCCGCGCCGGTGTCGGTCATCATCTTGTTGAAGGTCCACGCCGCGTCCTCGGCGGTGGCCTGCTCGCCGTCCGACCACGTGGAGTTGTCGCGGATCGTGTACGTCCACGTCAGCTTGTCCGGCGACGACTCCCACTTGGTGGCCAGGCCCGGGATGGCGTGGTTGTCCTTGGGGTCGTAGTTGGTCAGGTACTCGTACATGAGCCGGTGAATGCTCGTGCTGAGCAACCGGACCGCGAGGAACGGGCTGAGCGAGTCCACGCTCTGCGCCACGGCGACGGTCAGCACCTTCTTGCCGTCGTCGGCCGCCCGGGCCTGCTGGGGAGCCGGGTCGAGCGGGGTCGCGAGACCGGCGGTGAGGGTGAGCGCGGCGGCCCCGGCCAGGGCGACGAGCCGGAGGCCGTGCGGGAGGCTGCGTTTCTGATCGTTCGTGCCCATGGTCGGACCTCGCGTCATCGCTCGGACGGGAAGGACGGGTTGATCAGCTGTCAGATGCGTGATGTGTGTGTACCAGCGGCCATCTCCACCCGTCAACGGCGCGTTCACCCCTCGTGGCCTGCGGAAATAACGAATTGGCGAGCATTTCGCACCCATTGGTGGAGACCACTGACGCGCCCCTGGCCAGGGCCTGGCAACGGAATTCGCCCCGGAACGCACCGAGGCCCGCGCCGAGTCGGAACGGCGCGGGCCAAACGGGGATCGGCCCCTGAGAAGGGGCCGATCGGGTGAGCTGATTACTGCGTCGGAGGCGGGGGCGGCGGGGTCTGCCCGTCGGGCTGCGCCGGGTGACCGGGCTGACCGGGCTGGGGGTAGCCGTAGCCGGGCTGTGGGGGAGCGGCCGGGGGCTGCCCGGGCTGTGGGTAGGGCTGGCCGGGGTGGGCCGCCGGGTGCCCGGGGTGCTGACCGGGCTGCGCCGGCTGTCCCGGCTGCCCGGGCTGCGGGTAGGGCGGCTGCGCCGCGGCCTGCGGGTACGGCTGGCCGGGCTGGGCCGGGGGCTGGGCATACGGCTGGCCGGGCTGCGGGTACGGCTGACCGGGCTGGGCGTACGGCTGGCCCGGCTGCGGCTGCGGCTGCGGCTGCTGGGGCTGCTGCGGGTACGGGCCCGGTCGGCCGGGATCCGGCTGCTGCTGACCGGGGTAGACAGGCTGTCCCGGCTGGGCGTAGGGCTGACCCGGCATGGCCTGGCCGGGCATCGGCGGGGCGGCGACCGGCGGCGGGTTGCCGTCCGAGGTCCACAGGCCGTGCGACTGCTGATGGCGGACGAAGTCCTCCGCGACCATGGCCGCGAGGTTGAAGTACGCCTCCCGCACCTTTGGCCGCATCATGTCGAGGTCGACCTCGGCACCGGCGGAGAGATGCTCGTCGAACGGCACGACGACGACACCGCGGCAGCGCGTCTCGAAGTGCGACACGATGTCCTCGACCTTGATCATCTTGCCGGTCTCGCGGACGCCGGAGATGACGGTGATGGACCGCGAGACGAGGTCGGCGTACCCGTGCGCGGACAGCCAGTCCAGCGTCGTGCTCGCGCTGCTCGCCCCGTCCACGGACGGCGTCGAGATGATGATGAGCTGGTCTGCGAGGTCCAGCACACCGCGCATGGCGCTGTACAGCAGACCGGTGCCGGAGTCGGTGAGGATCACCGGGTACTGCTTGCCCAGCACGTCGATCGCGCGCCGGTAGTCCTCGTCGTTGAAGGTCGTGGACACCGCCGGGTCGACGTCGTTGGCGATGATCTCCAGACCCGAGGAGGCCTGGGAGGTGAACCGCCGGATGTCCATGTACGAGTTGAGGTACGGGATCGCCTGGACGAGGTCACGGATGGTCGCCCCGGTCTCCCGCCGCACCCGGCGCCCGAGCGTGCCCGCGTCCGGGTTGGCGTCGATCGCGAGGATCTTGTCCTGCCGCTCGGTGGCGAGTGTCGAGCCCAGCGCGGTGGTCGTGGTCGTCTTGCCGACACCGCCCTTGAGGCTGATCACGGCGATCCGGTAGCAGGACAGCACGGGCGTGCGGATCAGGTCGAGCTTGCGCTGCCGCTCGGCCTCCTCCTTCTTGCCGCCGATCTTGAACCGCCCGCCACCGGCCGCCGGACGGCTGCTCTTCGCCTTCTGCTTCTTGCTGTTGAGCAGCCGGTCGGACGACAGCTCCACGGCCGCGGTGTAACCGAGCGGCGCGGCCCCGGGGTTGGTCGGCTGCCGCTGGTCGTGCTGTATGGGCTGCGGCCAGGCGGCACCGGTACGGGGGTCGACGGGCTGCTGGGGCTGCCCGGGGTGACCCTGCTGCCCGGGCTGCCCCGGCTGCGGCTGGGGCTGCCCGGCGTGCGGGGGCTGAGCCTCGGGCTGCGGCTGGGCCTGCGGAGGTACGCCGGGGTGGGGCTGCGGACCGGGCGGCTGGGGGAAGCCGTAGCCGCCCTGGGCGTCGGCAGGGGCGCCCGGGTGGGGGAAGCCGTAGCCGGCCTGCGGGGCGGGGGCGCCCGGCTGGGGGAAGCCATAACCGTCTTGCTGGGCCGGGGCCGGGGCCGGGGCCGGGGTCTGGGCCGGGGCCTGGGCCGGGGCGGGCGGCGTGACCGGCTGCTCGGCCGGGGGCTGCTGGGGTGCCGGGGCGGGCGCGCCCTGCTGCGGGAAGCCGTAGCCGCCCTGCGCGGGGGGCGCGGGCGGGCCGTCCGGCTGCTGGGCCGGGGGCTGCTGGGCTGCCGGGGTCGGGGCACCGGGGTGGGGGAAGCCGTAGCCGCCCTGGGCGTTCGGCGCGGCCGGGGGCTGTGCTCCGGGGTGCGGGAAGCCGTAGCCGCCGGGCTGCGGTACGGGCTGGACGGGCGGCTGGTTCGGAGGCATCGGTGCGGGCTGCTGGTTCCACGCGGCAGGCGCGGGCTGCGGCGCCTGGGGCTGGAACGGCGGCTGCTGCGCCGGAACCGAGGGCTGCGGCGGCACCGGCGGCTGACCCTGCGCGGGCACATGCGCATCGGCGGGCCGAGCCTCAGGCTGGGGCTGCTGCTCGGGCTGTACGGGCTGTACGGGCCACTGGTGCGCGGGCGCCGGGGCCGCCGGCTGGTACGAGGGCGGCAGCGGCGGCACACCTTGCGGGAGCGGGGGAACCGAGTCGGACGGCGTGCTCTGCGGCGCCGGGGCTTCGGGGGCCGGGGCGGCCGGTACCGCGTCCTCCGGCTCGCTGTCCGGGGACACGAGGTCGGCGGGGGGTGCGTCGGAGGGCTCCTCAGGAGCAGCCACAGCGTCCTCACGCGGGTACTCGGCGTCGGCCGGCAAGGCATCCTCGGGCTCGGGCTCGGGCCTGACGTCCTCGGGCTCGTGGGCCTGCGACGGGGCGTCCTGGGGCTCGTCGGCGTCGGACAGGGCGTCCTCGGGCGCGGTGTCCTGCGCCTCGGCGTCCGTGTCGACGGGTACTTCGGGTTCTTCCGCACGGGCGTCGTCGGCGGGTGCCTCGTCCTGGACGCCCGTGTCCTCGGACTCACCGGCGTCGGCTGCTACGGGATGCGGCTCGGCAACCACGGGCGCCGCGTCCTCGCCCTCCGGCCGCGTCTGCTCCGGCCCGGCCTCCTCGGCCGACGGCACGTCCGCGAAGGCGTCCGCGTCCAGCGCGTACTCCGAGACTCCGTCGGAGGCGTCGTCGGCCTCCGCGTCGGAGTCGTCGGGGCCGTGGTCCTCCGTGTCATCCGTACGGACAGCGCTGCCGGCCTCGTCGGCGGCGTCGTCCGCCTCGGTGTCACCCTCGTCCTCGGCGTCGGGGGTACCGGCTGCGTCGGGCGTGGAAACCGCCTCCGCGGCCGCCCGCTCCTCGATCTCCCGCTTCAGGGCGACGGCGGAGAAGCGCATGGTGGCGCCGCTCTCCAGATCACCGGCCGACGTGTCCGCCGCACCGGCAGCCGCAGCCGGAACCTCGGGCGTACCGGACGCGGCGGGAGGAGTGGCCGGAGCCGCCCCCGGAGCAGGCGCGGGACCAGGAGCGGCCGGGGCCGTCTCCGGCGGAGCCGACGGCGTCCACTGCGCCTGATACCCACCCACGGGAATGTTCGGCACAGCCGTGGGAGAGGCCGGGCCCGCCTGCGGCGCCTCGGACTGCGCCGGCTGTGACACCTGCGGCTCGAAACCGCTCCCCATCGGCAACCTGGGCACACCGGCCGCCCCGCCGGCGGCCGGGGGAGTGAAGGGCGCACCCGGAGCGGGCGCCGGAGGCGTGAACGGAGCACCCGGAGCGGGCGGCGGCGCGGGCGGCGTGAAGGGCGCACCGGGAGCGGGAGCCGGATGCGACGCCGCGGCCGGTCCCTGAGCGGGATTGTGCGCCGGGAAGGCCGAGGCCCCACCGGAAGGGTTGGCATGCGGCGGCGGAGTCAGCCCGGGCAGCGGCGGCACGGGCCCCTTCGGCATCCCGGATCCGCCGGGCGTCCCGGAACCCCCGGGCACCCCGGAACCTCCGGGCCCTCCGGCTGCCCCCGAGGGACTGGACTCCTCGGACGCCCCCGTCCCCTGTCCCGAGGACGAGCTCCCCGAGGCGTTCTGCGTGTACCAGGCGGGCGGCGCGTAGTCGATGGTGAACTCGCCCGTCACCTCTGCTGCGGACTCCGCGTCGGGCTGGTCATCGCCGGGTGTCGCCCAGCCCCCGCGGATCCCGTCCCGATCGCTGCTCACAGTGTTCCTCCTGGTGTGGTCGAGCACCCTCATGCCGTGCTGGGGCGACCCTTGCTTGTCGTCCGACGTCGTACGAAGTCGTTTGAGGCGTGTCAGAGGTCGTCCGAGGTCGTCCGCTCCACAGGCTCCCCCGCTTGCCCCTGGGACGCCGACGCCTGCTCCACGTGGTCCGACGTCGATCCCTGTCCCAGCCTAATCACCACACGCCCCGACCCGGCAGGCCCGTCTGCCCCTCCATAGCAATGCTGGACCTCTAAACCCAGGCAAATGCGACGTAATTGCTGGCGCAACAGTTGACAAACCGGGTGCTGTGAACGGCTTCGCCGCCAGGCCCGTCAGTCCATCCGACGTGGCGTACCCAACAACCCGGTCTCCGCGTCCGTGGGTTGTGTCATCGCGTACTGCCGATCGCGGTCGGTACACCACAGGGTGAGACCGTCGGAGAGTCCCGGCAGGGAGTCCATTTCGGCCCGGGTGAGCGCCATCGTGCGGCCCAGTTCCGTGGCCTCGTCGGGCGACACCCTCTGAATCCCCACCAGCCGCGCCTGCCGCACGAGCCGCGGAGCGACCGGGCTGACGTACGGCAACAGCGTCAGCACCGACTGCCAGGGCCCGGAGACCACGCGACCGCGAGGTGGCCGCATCCCGCAGTCCCGTACCACCAGCACCGGCGTACCGGCCGAGGCGCCCAGCGGCGGCACCCGCCCGACGTCGTACACGGCCATCCCGTTCTGACCGCCCCCCATGGCGTGCACCATCGGCATCCAGACCTGCGCCCGCGCCGTCTCCACGGCGACCCGCGTCCCTGTTGCCGCCGCCCTGAGCGCGATGACCTGTACGGTCCACAGCCCACCGATGAGCACGACGTCGTACGGCAGAGGCCGATTCAGCCCGAGTACAGCGGGCCGGTTCTCCGCGTCCACGCCGATGACCACGCCGTCGTCGGCGACAGGAAGGGCGAGGGTGTCCAGTTGGTCGACGGTCACGGAGTGCCGAGGGTGTCTCGGACCGATCAATCCGAAGCCGCGGCGGAGTAGTTCACGCGCCCGCTCCGGGGCGGAGGACTGCGGCTCGCCCCGTCCGGTGGCCGCCGCCCGTCCTACGCGCGGGACCGCCGTCATCGGGCACCTCCGAGGGGCAGAGTGGCGAGCATGCCGGGCACCTGTTCCCGGTCGAGTCGGGAGAGCCCCATGCCCGTGTGCCGGGCCGCGGCCTGCACCGCGCGCCGGGCGGCGACGAGTTCGTCGTCGCCGCGCCCGGTGACCCGCAGGTGCCCGCAGGCGGACACCTCCTTCCGCTCCCCCTGTCTGAGCGTGAGGCTGAAGGTGGTGGCGAGAGTGGGGACGGCTGTGACCAGAGCGACGAGCTGCGGCAGCGACGGCGCCCTCTCCCCGCCCAGGGCGGGCCACCGACGGATCCAGTACGTGGTGTGTCTGCGGTTGTCGCAGCGCCAGTTCCGCCCCGACTCCTCGGTCCGCCGCTCCCGCGCATCCGTCCGCCCGGCCTCCGCCGTCACCAGCGGGTTGGCACAGGCCGACGTGGCGATGGCGGAGATCAACTGCTCCTCGTCGAGGAGGGTCGCCCGGAATCCGGATCCGGTGAGTCGGCTCGCGAGATGATCGGCGGCCCGCACGACGCACCTCTGCGCTCCGACCAAGCCGCCCCCGCGCGCGGCCACCGCTTCCGCGCACAGTTCCGGATCGAGCTTCAACGCGATCCATGTGATGCGTACGGCCGGCGCACCCGTCTGCTCCTGCAGGGGCGCGTAGTTGGCGACCGCCACGGACTGCCGGGGCAGATGGATCGCGGGCGCGGGCTGGGTGTGGAGCACGACCTGCGCCGACTCCAGCCGGATACCGTCCACCTCCAGGGCGTCGTGCACCAAGGAGAGCGGCAACGGCTGTTTGTTCCGCTCGGCCCGCAGCGCGGCGGCAGCGGCCTCGACATGCAGGACCGCGGTGACGAACGTACCGTCCCCGACGATTCCGACGGGTCGGCGATCGCGGCCGCTGTACGTGTACGTCCGCAGACTCGGGTCGCACTCCACCGCCGGCGCCAGCCCCGGCTCCGTGCCCTCCGGAATCGGCGTACTCGCGGCCCGACGCTGCCGTGCACGCAACGCCTGAGCCGTGGCCAGCCACTCGGGCAGGGAACGCCCGCGCCGACGGACGAAGGCGAGCAGGACCAGACAGCCGGCGAGGACAGCCGCAGGCGCCACGGCCACGGGATCGATCACCCATCCGACGAGCAGGATGGCCGCCGCGACCTCGATCAGGACAAGGCGTTGCAACCGGAACGCCCCGACCTGACCCGAACGCACCCTGGAGTGGAGCACGCCCGGCGAGGCCGGCCGCTGCGCCGGTCCCTGCCCGGACACCGATGCAACCCGTGTCCGTGATCGGTCACCGGACCGGGCGCGCGTTCCGGAAGCCATCACTCCATCCCCCCCGTTCTGCTGACGACTCGCTCGTGTCGCAGCACCGCACCATGCCCGTGAAGGCCCGGGCACCCTACCCGCTCCACAAGCCCCCGCGGATACCAGGCATAGTAGGGGGCCGCTCTGACACCGGGGCGTTCGGCATGACACACCAGGCGAGCGCGGCACATCTGAACACGGGGAGAAACAAGCAGAGATGGCATCTCGGCGCGACCAGCTCAATGCCTACACCTTCGCGAAGCGCCGCATGCTCGCGGCCTTCCTGCAGTCGTCGCCCGACGGTTCGGAGGAGGGCGCACCTCGTCCGTTGCGCGCGGTCGTCCCCGGCGCCATCGTGGGTGTGGTCGTCATGGCCGTCTTCGGGGCCTGGGGGATGTTCAAGCCCACCGCGCCCAAGGGCTGGGACGAGCCCAACGCCAAGGTGATCGTCGCCAGCGACTCGACCACCCGCTACGTCGTCCTGAAGACCGGCCAACAGGTCCAGCTGCACCCGGTCCTCAACATGGCGTCCGCGAAGCTGCTCCTCGACGAGGGCCAGGGCGACGTGGTGACCGTCGCCGAGTCCGTCCTCGACAACGGCAAGATCCCCCACGGGGCCACCATCGGCATCCCCTACGCGCCCGACCGTCTCCCCTCGGCGTCCGAGGCGGGCGGCGAGAAGCGCTGGGCGGTCTGCGAACGCCGCAGCGCGGGCGGCGAGTCCATCCAGAAGGCGGCCCTGGTTCTGGCCTCCCGTGAGGTGCAAGCGACCGAGGGCAAGGACGAGAAACTGACGGGCGGGCAACTGCTTTACGTCGTGGCCCCTGACGGCAACCACTACGTGGTGGACGCGAGCGGACGCTCGTACCTCATCGACAAGAGCGACGAACTGCTGCTGCGCGCCGTCGTCGGCTCCGGAGGCAAGCCGCAGAAGGTCTCCCGTGAGTGGCTGGAGACCCTGCACGCCGGCGACCCGATCTCCTTTCCGAAGATCCAGGGTCAGATCGGTGTCGCGGCCGACGCCCCAGGCCAACTGGACGACCAGACCGACAAGGTCGGCATGGTCCTCAAGGCGTCCGACCTGAACAGCGACCAGTACTACGTGGTGTTGCCCGGCCGGGTCGCCCCCGTCTCGGCCTTCGTCGCCCAACTCCTGCTGTTCAGTGAGGACCTGGCCTCCCTCGGCCAGGCCGGTGCAGCCAAGGACATGAGCCCGGGTGCGATCGTCCCCGGCAAGCCGTTCGGCACCGAGCACCGCTGGCCCACCCACGACCCCGAGCCCGTCAACGATGCCTCAGGCACCGCAGGAAGCCGCGGCACCGTCTGCAACGTCCTGCGCGGTGTCGACGCCGACTCGGGTGCCACGACCCTGAGCACCTGGGCCGGCACGGATTTCCCGGCCAAGCTCCCCACCGGCTCCTCCAGCGCCTATGTCACGCCCGGCTCCGGCCAGCTCTACCGCCAGTTCCAGGGCAGGGAGACCAAGGCCGGCCCTGTCTTCCTCGTCACCGACACGGGCCTGCGCTACGTCCTGCAGTCCAACGCCGACAGCGGCGCGGACGACGCCGGCATCGGAACGACGGCCAAGGACCGCCGGCAGGCCCAGCAGGAGGCCCAACAGGCCCAGACCCGGCTCGGCTACAAGGACGTGGACCCCGCGCCGATCCCCGTCGCCTGGTCGGAGTTCCTGCCCACCGGCCCACGCCTGTCGACGACGGCGGCACGCCAGCCGCAGGGTTCCTGAGGGCCGGCCATGCCACACATGCCCTTCCTCCTCCGGGCGGCGACCACAGTGGTGGCCGCGACCGTGCTCACGACCGCCCCCGTCCTCCTCGCGCCCCCGGCGACGGCGGCCGACCTGCCGTACTCGGACCAGTGCGCGTTCCCCAACGGCAAGTACCCGGGCCGCCCCTGGTCCTTGCAGCGCGTCCTCCTGGACGAGCTGTGGAGCCAGTCCACGGGCAAGGGCATGCGGGTGGCGGTGATCGACACCGGCGTCGACGTGACGAATCCCCAACTCACCGACGCGGTCGACGTGCGGAGCGGCCGCAATTTCCTGCCCGAGAACCTCAAGGACGACGACGGCAACCCGATCGAGCGGGGCAAGGAGAACGGCACCACGGACACGGTCGGCCACGGCACCAAGGTCGCCGGCATCATCGCGGCCCGGCCCGCCAAGGGCACCGGCTTCGTCGGCCTGGCCCCCGAGGCGACGATCATCCCGATCCAGCAGAACGACGCGGAGGGCAACGGCGACGTCGGCAGCCTGACCGGCGCGATCCGCTACGCCGTCGAGGCCGGGGCCGACGTCATCAACATCTCCCAGGACACCACGAAACCGATGAAGTCGACGTCCGATCTGGCTCTGGCGATCAACCAGGCCCTGGCCCGGAAGATCGTAGTCGTGGCCTCGGCGGGCAACGACGGCCTCGGCGGCAACGTCAAGGAGACGTACCCGGCTTCCTACGAGGGCGTCCTCGCCGTCGCCGCCTCGGACCGCAACAACGAGCGCGCCGCCTTCTCCCAGTCCGGCCAGTTCGTCGGCGTGGCGGCCCCCGGTGTCGACATGATCTCCACCGTCCCCAAGGGCGGCCACTGCTCCGACAGCGGCACGAGCTTCTCGGCGCCGTACGTCGCCGGCCTCGCGGCGCTGATCAAGGCGAAACACCCCGACTGGACGGCCCGGCAGATCGTCGCCCAGATCGAACAGACCGCTGAGCGCACCACCGCGGGGCACGACCGTCTGGTCGGCTGGGGAGTGGTCGACCCCGTACGCGCCCTGACGCAGGACGAACACCCCGTAGAGTCCCCCGACCCCCAGGCGGGCCTGGGCAAACCGGAAGCCCCCACCCCGGCCAAGTTCCAGATCGGCGAAACCGCCGAGGAACGCAACGCCCGCCTCGCTACCTACGTGGCCGTGGGCGCGGTGGTCCTCGTCGCGGGGATGGGCGGCACGGCGGTGGCGCTCCGGGACGCGCGGCGCAGACAGAGGCGACGACTGGAAGGCGGCTCATGGACGCGCTGACCCAACTGAACGTGCTCGGCCTCGTCCTGTCCGCAGTGCTGCTGGCCATGGCCTGCATCAAGGCGGACCGCGTCCGGGCCTGGCGCGCCACCGTCAACCCGTCGGCCGAAGAAGTGTCCGACGCCTCCTTCGTCGCCGCTCGCCTCACCTTCGTCGCCTTGGCCGGCGTCGGCATCTACCTGAGCGTGCAGGGCTTTCGAGTCTCCGACGACACGGTATGGGACAACGCCGAGTTGACGACTGCGGTGCAGGGCGCCACGGACGCCCTGGACGGCAGCTCCGGCTTCGGCGAGATCTATGCCGAGGACAACGACACCCGCTGGATCGACGAGTACGCGACAAAAATCGAGCAGGAGGTCGTCGAGCACGGCGGTGGCGACGCCCCGCAGTACGGCGTGACCGCGACGCCCGCCGCCCCGAACACCGCCTCCGAGGCGCGCTATACGGTCACAGGCGCCGACTTGGCCTTCTGCATGCAGGTCACACGCACCCGGTCGAAGGACGGGGACTATGAACCGCCGGGAATCGCGGGAGGCCAGGGCACGGTGACGGTCCCTTCATATGACTTCGCGGTGACGACGCGTGAGGGTGGTTGCTGACCCCGTGGCTCGGCCTGATCTCGTCCGCCTCGCAACTCGCATACCACGAGAACCAGTTGGTCGCGTCTAACCCGTTGACTACAGTGGTCACCGAGTGTGCCGATCGGGTCATCACCTGTGCACCGCTCAACGACTTCACCAACGGGGAACGGGGAGGGTAGGCATGCTGCCTGCGGAGGGTTTCAAAGTCGGCTTGGAGGCGCTGGGAACCTTCAAGAAGCGTGTCGATGCCGTGCTCTCCACATTCGAGGGTTCTCCCGGCAGTCCTCAGAACATCGCGGCGCACGCCCTCTCCGAGGCCTCATTCAGCGGCTCGGGGGGCTTCGCCGAGGCCAAGGGCCTCCACAGCCAGTACGAGCGCGTCCACGAACGTCTCACCGCACTCTCCAAGAACCTGGGCCTTCAGATCGAGGCGATGCAGATCGCCGTCATGGGCGCGGGCGGAAACTTCAGCAACATCGACGAGGAGGAGCGGCGGCGGTTCTGGGAGATCAGGACTGATATCGGCCGTCAGCACGAGGAAGCGGAGCGGGAGCGGGCGGCGGCGGAGGCTGCGAAGAAGGGCGAGTCCGCGCCGAAGAGCAACGACGAGCGGACGGTCACCTACTAGTGAGCGACAAGCAGAAGCCCCAGGAATCGCACCAGGCGGAGAGGGAGGAGGCCGCGAAGCAGGTCGGCGTCATCGACATGGTGAGCGGCGCGACGGGGGTAGCCCAGCTCCTCCCCTTCGGCTGGAAAGTCCCCCGCGTCTTCGGCAAGACGAACTTCGAGGGCCACGCCCTGAACGCCATGATCGACATGGTCGAGTCCGCGAAACCGGAGGACTTGGAACTCGCGGGCACTGCCCTGCTGAACGCCCAGACCGCCATCGAAGACGCCGCGGAGGAACTCGAAGGCCACATCACCCGGGTCGACTGGGCGAGTCGGGTGAGGCCTTCCGCAAGTGGGGTGCCAATCTCGTCATCCACGCCCGCAAGCTCGCCGCCTTCGCCGACGCCGCCGGCACCCAGATCACTGCAGCGGCCACGGGACTCGCCTCCGTTCGCAGCGCCATGCCGCCCCGCGACACCCGCGAGGACCCCAAGGCGGTCGCGGACATTCCGACGCCCAAGCAAATCGAGAGCAACGCGGAGTACGCGGCTGCGGTCAAGGCCGAGAAGGACCGCCAAGAGGCGATCAACCAGATGAACCGGCTGGCGTCCTTCTACGCGGTATCGGAAGAGATCATGGCGGGGCAGGAGCCGCCGACGTTCGAGCCGATGCCGGATGTAGGGGTGCCCAAGCCGGATCCGGGATACAAAGCCCCCATCATCACGGGCGATGAAGTGCGAGGTAACGGGGGGCTCGGGGCTGCGCGTGAGTCAGTGGCGGCCGGACAGGAGTCGTCGAGCACGACGTCAAGCCATTCACGTTCAGGAGGCATCACCCCGCCGCTCAAGCAGGTGGATGACTCGCCCATCACCTCAGTGGGGAACGTCGGTACTAAGATCGACAGCGTTGGCACTCTGTCGCCCCAGGAAGCCGCGAGGCCGACGACGAGTGTGGGGCCGACGATGACTGGTCCCACCAGCGGAAGCGGAGGGACAGCCCCTCCCTTCTCCACCGGCACAATTGCTCCCGCCCTCAGTGGGCCGGCCGGCCGCACCTCGGCCTTCGGCGGAGCGAACGGCAGCAGGGCCCCCATCACGGCTCAAGGACGTACAGGCACTCCCAGCGGGGCCGTCGGCGGTCGCGGCGTCACAGGCCCAATGGGGCACGCCACCACCACGGGGCAGTCAGGTGCTCGAGGTGGCAGCGCTTCCCCCATGGGCCGAGGCGTCTCAGGCGGAATGCCGCGCGCTGTCGGAGGGCCAGCGAGCGACCGCGCGGGCGGTTCGAGTGCCACAGGTGCGGCGCGCGGCAACGGAGTTGTGGGAGGAAGACCCGCCACAGGTGCTCAAGGGGCGACCGGCTCCAAGGACCCGCGCGGTACGGTCGTCGGCGCCGGCAACAGCGGCTCCCGTGCGCCCGCCGGCCAAATCGGGCAGCGAGGGGTGATCGGGGCGCCGAACTCCACCCCTGGCGCTCGTCCGGGCCGGACTGCGCGTCCAGCCGCGGGCAATGCCGACGGCGTCATCGGTACACCCAAGGGGCGAGCCCCAGCAAGGCGAAGCGGTGGACCGACCGGAGGCGGTGCAGGCGCGCCGCACGGCCGCACGGGAAACTCACGAAACACGAACCGCAGGGATCGTGAGGGTGAGTCTCAACCGGAGACCCCGCGACGCAACACGCCACCAGTGACTGACTGATCACAGCGAGGATCTACAGAGGCATGACAGGGACCAGCCCGCGCGGCGGATTGACGGCGCTCTTCGCAGGACGTGCCGGAAGACGGGTGACCACCGCGTGCGCGGCACTCGGTGTTTTCGCAATCATGTCCTCGGGGCTGGCTCCGAATGCGGCTGCCGCAGACGTTCAGTCGAAGCAGTGGTACTTGAAGGCGATGCACGCCGAAGACATGTGGAAGATCAGCACCGGCAAAGGCGTCAAAGTTGCCGTGCTGGACACGGGCGTGAATGCCGATACACCTTCCCTGAAGGGTCAAGTGCTCGGGGACGAGGTACCGGATGCAGTCTCGTACAACGCTACCGAGGACTATGACGGGCACGGCACCAGCATGGCGGAACTGATTGCCGGGACTGGTGCCGGAGAGGGTATGCAGGGCTTGGCCCCCGGGACGAAGATCATCCCCATCCGGATGCTCGTCAACGGCGTGAAGAACGAGACCGACAAGAAGAAGACTCCGTCCGCGGCGGAAGCGATCAAGGCGGCTGCGGACAGCGACGCTCAGATCATCAACATGTCCTACGGCGGTCGCTTCATCGACCCGGACGAGGAGAAGGCCATCAAGTACGCCCACTCCAAGGGCAAGTTGATGTTTGCCGGTACCGGCAACGACGCTCGAACCAAGAATTTCATTGACTACCCCGCGGCCTACCCGTACGTGGTCGGGGTGGCTGCCGCAGACGACAAGGGGAAGGTGGGCAATTTCTCGGAGCACGGCAATTATGTCGATCTGGCGGCTCCCGGTCTCAACCTGCCCACGTGGTGCGACGCTACATTTCGATCGTACTGCGACGGACGAGGTACGAGTATGGCCACTGCCGTCGCCTCCGCCTCAGCCGCCCTCATCTGGTCCGCCCACCCCGACTGGACGGCCAACCAGGTCCTGCGCACCATGATCGACACAGCTGGCCGCACCTGGTCGAAGGGCGAACGGAGCAACTACCTCGGCTACGGCGCCGTCCGCCCCCGCAAGGTGCTGGAGAACAGCGACATCAACCCGGGTTCGGCCGCCACCGACCCCCTCAGCTTCGAGAACGGAACCGGCGTCACGGGCGTCACCGCCTCACCCTCCGCTCCCGCATCAACCTCGTCACAGGCCCCCAAGAACACGTCTGGCGGCCAGACTTCGGCGGCAGGATCGACCTCGGAGTCCTCCGACAACACCACGATGTGGGTCGCTCTTGGAGCCGCGGGGGCGGTCCTGGTGATCGGGGGCGGCGCCTTCGCCGTGATCCGCTCGCGGCGAAAAGCATGAAGACTCACGCTCGTCAACCGGTCACGCACGCGACCTATCCGGCGCGATGACGCGCTCGGAAACCAACCACAGCTCTTATGAAGGGGAGTGCCCAAATGGTCGACCGCAAGCTTAATGAAGGCGACGTACAGAGGCTTCAGACCGAGGTTGTCGATCGCTACGACAACATCAGGGGATCGCTCGCGAAGCTGCAGGGCACGATCGACATGATCGAGAAGGCCTGGAGGGGACAGGGCGCCCAGGCGTTCAACACGAAGCAGACGGAAATCAACCAGCACATGGTCGCGATCGGCAAGATGCTCGACGACTTCCTCGAGGGCATCAACCTGAACAAGACCGACAAGCGCAACCTCGAAGACCAGATCGAAGCCGACCTGAAGCAGATCTCGGTGGACGATCTCGGTGGAAAGACTTCGGCGCTCAACAGCTACTGAGGCTACTGACGAGCTATCAGTGGCAGCGAGCCGCACCGCGGTCCGGGCTGCGCAGTCCGACTGAAATCTGCACAGAAACGAGGGAATCATGTCCGGAGCCCACTACGACGAACTCGCCGTTACGTACGGCACCATGGATGCGCTCGCCACTGAGCTCGGTAATCAGGCAAAGAAGCTCGAGGAGGATCTCGAGGCACTGAAGCAGGCCGTGCTCAACGTGTCCGCGGGCTGGGGCGGCGAGGCGTACGAGGAATTCCAGAAGAAGACCAAGCAGTGGGACTCGCACGCACGGGGCATCCACCAGGCGCTGGTCAACATCTCGCAGCGGGTCCACGCCGCCGGCGGTGACTACCGAGGCGGCGACCTGAAGGGCGCCAGCTACTTCCAGTAGGAGCGCACAGTCTGCAAGGCCAGGGTGGGCACGCACGGGAGGTGCCCACCCCGCACTGTCTGCTTCCTGCTTTTTCTTGTCCTGACCTCAAGATCAAAGATCTTCGTGGCCAAAACGCGGTCGTCCGCAGCGATCTCGATTCCCCCGGCCGCAAGAAAATTGGTTGGTACGGCTGCTTGGTCAGGGAAGCCTGCCATGGGTGATCGACCACGCGTCAGACCGGGTATCGGAACTGCCTGGCGGCCATGATCTGTGCAGTGAACAAGGCCGAGGACTGCGCCTGGTGGAATCCCTGGCACGGCGATGGGGCCGGCATCGCACAGGCCTCGATGAGAAGCAGGTCTGGTGCACCTTTGTCATCGAACCCGGGCTAGAACGTTCAGACCTTAGGTGCCGGGCAGCAACCCGACGCGGCTACGGCCATCGAAGTGCGCGCGCATCTCGTCGTCCTTCATCTGATCCTGAAACGTCCTTGTGCCCCGGCAGTACTGAGGTTGCTTCCTGCGCACTGAGGGGCGAGCCTTCGTCTGCGCCTTCACCACAGCCGACGAGAACAGGGAACGACATAGCGAGAGCAGTAAGGTACCCGGGTCGGCCAGCACGGCGCGAAAGCACCGTCACTGGCTACATTCCTGTGAAGAGCCGACAGCCTCAGCGTAAGCCTTGATGAGCTTGAGCATGTCCGCATTGTTCGCTTCCTCGTGCGTCACCCTGACAGAAGCCCACAGCGGCTCGTGGGCCTCTTCTGCCTGGGCGCAGTCGACCTTGCCGACGGCTCCAGTCGACGAGTAGATGTATCGTCCCTCATCGCTTTTCTGGTCCTGCGGGTCGACTCCGAGTGCGGACTGGGCGACATCGTTTGATGTTGTCTCGCCATCCCAGCGCTCCGTACTGGCTGAAAAGACTGACTCACCGTCGACATGAATGCGACACCGTTTGGTGCTTCCCGATGAATCCGAGTGTTCCGTGAGATCTTCGCCGTTCGGGAGAACTGCCTTCAGTACATTCTGAGGGACTTTGATCCCACATAGCGCACCGGGGACCGTGTACTGCTTGTCCGAAGATGAGCACGCAGCGATGGACAACAGCGCGGTCATTACGGCGACGAGGGGGAGAGAGGCGCCACTTCTCGGCCGCGCGGCGTTACGAATCTTCTTCACGGAGTACCTCTACATGGACATTTGATGGTGCTTGGTCAGGGTGACGCAGGAAGCAAACCTGGAAGCCGAGTGGGGTGCGAGGCTCGATGCCCCTGGTCAGTCAGGAATCTCCGTCTCAAGGTCTCTGGCCATCTGGTGACCTGCAGTGGATGCGTCGTTGAAACCGTCAGTGGTGCCTATGCGCGTCCACTCATCTACGTTTCCGGCGTACGGTGAGTTGTGGGCCTTGGCCGCCGCGACAGCTGCATTGTGAGCCATCGCCGTGTTGGCATCCTTGGAGTTCTCCCAGCGCTCGCCTATGTCCCTGCCCAGTTCCTTGGTGAACTCGGGGTCAGAATCCTTGAAGAACTGCTCCAGAACCATGCTGGTGACGGTGCCCGCGGCCCCACCGACGCCAGCGCCGACTGCAGGGGATGCGATGAAGGAGGTGCCCACGCCGACGAGCGTGCCAGTGGTTCCCGAGATCAAGTTCTTCTTTTGGTTCACAGCATTTTCGAAGTCGCCGTCGGCCTCCTTGGCCGGCCCCAGAACGGCTTCATTCCGTCCGAGTGCGAGCGTCCCGCCGATCTCGCCCGACCGGCGCGCGATCTCTTTCACTGTGGCTTCGGCGCTCTGGTCATAGCGTTGGTCCGCTGGAAGGTCTGGGTTGAGGTGAAACTCCATAAGTCTGGCCATGTATGTCTTCTGACTGACTTCGATAGCGGCGTAGCCTTCCGGATCCTGCCCGACGGCGACAAGGAAGCGAGTGACGTCAACGTGCTTCATTTCAGCGGGCGTCCCGGAGATCGGGAAGAGGCGGGCCACACTGTCATTACCCTCGGGGGCGTCAGCCGTAGCACGGTTGATGTCTGCCAGGTACTCAGAAGCGATCTGGCCGACACTGTCGGACATGTACCCCTTTTCTGTGAGCCGCCCCGGATCTTCTGAGATCGATGCCACCAGGTTCTCCGTAAGCTTGGCCTGTTCGGCATCATGCGGTGGTGTATCCACCGTAGGAATTTCTCCCGCCGGATGCCCCGTAGTAGCCGCCTCCAAAGCCGCAGCAAGATAGTTCCGCCCAGCGATGCTGTCCTCGCCTTTGCTGTCCGTGTCCTGTGGCCAGTCACGCTCCTCGAACAGATAGTCGAAGTTGCTGAGAGTCCGCTTTCCCTCCTTCCCGTCACCATCAGTGTCGTGCGTGAAGTCATGGTCCTCGTCCTTCGTGACGAAGGTGCCGTTGAAGAACTCCGTAGCCGCATCCGGGCTATTGGACAGCCCCTTGAGGTACCCAGTCATCGGGTCCCAGCCCGAGTCGGTGCCGGTGCGGTTGAGGAGTTGGTCGCCGCCCGTGCGGGTCCATGCCCCATGACGCCCGTTGCCCGTGAACTTCTTCTCCGTCTCGATCACCTTGTCGCCGTAGTCGACGAGGAATCGGTCGTCGTAGTTGCCGAACCGCATCAGGTTGGTCATGACCTGCACTCCGAGGGGGAAACCGCCGTTGCGACCCACGGGCTTGTCGGCCAGGTCGGTCATTCTGTACTTCCAGTCCGACATGGCGGCGCTGTCGCTCTGTGACGCCGTGGCAAGCGTGAGACTGAGGTTCTTCTGCAGGTCGTCGAACTTGTCGGACCGCTTATGGCCCAGTTCCCAGGCGCTGTGCGGATCGTTGACGCCGGTCCAGAAGTTGAGTGTCCCGTTCGGTCCGAGGCTCGTGGCGAAGCGTTCCGCGAACAGTTCATCGTTCGCGTAGTCCTTCAGCCCCTCGTTGAGCCGGTCGAACTCCGCAGGGGTGAGGTCCTCGGGCTTCTTCGCCAGCCTGGCCAACTCGTCGGCCTTCTTGATCGCGTCGGCCGCTTCGTCCCGGCTGTTGTAGTTGACGTCCGAGAAGCCCAGCCTGCTCTGGTCGGCGATGGCCGTGAGGACCGTGCCGGCTGACTTGTCGCTCTCGGTGGCCTTGTCGAGGATCTTCTGGAGTTCGTCTCGAAGCGCGGTGATCTCGCCCTTGTTGTCCTTGTCCTCCTGGGCGCGGCCTTCCGGCGGGACATCCGTGGTGACGGTGAAACCGCCTTCGTAACCGATCACCGTCAGCTTCTTCAGACGGCCGCGTTCAATGGCGTCGAGGAGCTGCCCCTTGTAGCCCTTCAGCTCGTTCCGGGTGTCTCTGAGGATCTTGTAGATGGACTCCGCTTGGCCGTGTGCGTCCTTGAACTCCTCGGTCGTCTTGCCGATGAATTCCTTGGAGACGTCGGCGTTGACACCCGCCCACTCGGCCTTGTTGGCAGTGCCTCGAAGGCCCTTTTCGGCTTCTTCCTTCAGCGTCTCCAGGTCCTTGACCATCGTCGACCAGTCGTCGACGGCATCGTCGAGCAAACTGAAGTCGGCTTTCCGAAGGGCATCGAGATCCATTACTTCTTGCCCTTCTTGTCATCCGGTTCGCCGTAGACCGAGTTCTGCTTGCCAGGAGGGCCGACACGCTCGTCGAAGCCAGCGTCCAGCAGGTCGATGCTGCTCATCTGCCGGCGGATGTAGCCGTCGTCGTCGGCGTGCAAATTCTTGGTGACTCTCATGTGGTTCGAGATGTGTGCGCACGCGTCACGAAGGGAGGACAGCTGCTGGTCCCAGCGGAGCGCCACGTGCTGGAGCGCGCCGCCGAGGGCGAATCCGCCCTTTGTCAGGGCTCCGGCGGCGCTCTCGCTGGTGGGGACCGCTCTGCGCCCCTTGTTCCACAGATCGTCGTACAGGTCGAAGGCGTTCTGGCCGATCTTCGCCAGATCCTTCTGGCTGACCTTCAGGTCGCCGTACTGGCTGGGATCCGGCGCAGGCCGACCGCCGTCGCCGGGATCCAGCTGGTTCAGCTGCATCCGGGTTGAGCCGCCCTGAGCGGCCTGCGACTTCAGCTGCTCCCATTCATCCCACGCCATCGCGTCGGACCCCTTCCCCGTGTCCCCGTAAAGCCGTCCGATGGACGGTCATTCTGTCGAACGCGCAACAGACCGGGGCCTTGAGCCCCGTTCAAGTGAGTCTCGGACCCAACCCACTTTGCACTCAAGTCACATCTGAGCCGCGAACGGAAGCCGTTCCGCCGAGTCGGGCCAGGAGCATGACGATTCCTGCCCTTCCCTCACAACACCCCTCCCGGACAAACCCCAACCTGCACCAACGGCTTCCCCCTCCGCCGGGACACGAAGACCCCCCGCCCCGCAGGCATGGGCCGCGGCCGTACCCCGCCGAGCAGATCCCCCTCACCCGGATCGCCGGCCAGCACGACCCCCTGCGCCCCCAGCTCCTTCACCCGCTGCATGAACGCCTCGTACGCCGCCCGCCCGGCACCCGCCGTGGACCGCGCGATGATGAACCGCACCCCCACATCCCGGGCGAACGGCAAGAGCTCCGTCAGACCCGCCAGCGGATTCCCGCTCGACGTGGCCACGAGGTCGTAGTCGTCGATGACGACGTACACCGTGGGGCCGCGCCACCAGCTGCGGTCCCGCAGCTGCTGGGCGGTGACGTCGGCGGTCGGTGTGCGGCGCTTCATCAGGTCCGCCAGGGCGGCCATGTGGTGGTCCATGGCGTTGGACATGGGGATGTATTCGGCGAGGTGCGACGACGGCGTCGCGTCGAGCAGGGAGCGCCGGTTGTCGATGACGAACAGCTTGGCCTCGTCGCCCGAGTACCGCTGTGTCAGCTGCTGGATCAGCAGTCGCAGCACGTTCGACTTGCCCGACTCGCTCTCGCCGAAGACGAGGAAGAACGGGTCTTGCTCGAAGTCCACGAAGACCGGTTCGAGGTTGTCCTCGTCGAGGGCGAAGGCGACGCCGCGGCGTGGGAAGCGATCGCCCGGAGGGAGCTGATCGGCAGGGAACTCGCGGGGCAGCAAGCGGACTTCCGGGGCACCGGGCGCCTGCCAGTGCCGGGAGACCTCGGTCGCGAGGGCCGCCGTGGCGTCCGCCAGGTCCGTGTCGGAGGTGAGACCGTCTATGCGCGGGACCGCCGCCATGAAATGCAACTTCTGCGGCGCCTGTCCGCGGCCGGGCACCCCCGCCGGGACGTTCGCGGCCACCTTGCGGTCCAGTTCGGAGTCCATCGTGTCGCCGAGCCGAAGCTCCAGGCGGTTCATCAGGTGGTCCTTGAGGTTGGCCCTGACCTCCATCGAGCGTGAGGCCGTAAGGATCAGGTGGACGCCGTAACCGAGACCGCGCGCCGCGATGTCGTGGATCACCTGGTCCATCGCCTCGTAGTCCGCGCGGAAGTTGCCCCAGCCGTCGATGACCAGGAACACGTCGCCCCAGGGCTGATCCGTGACCGGGATCTCGCCCCGGGCCCGCCTGGCCCGGAAGTCCGCGATCGACGCGATGCCCGCGGAGCGGAAGTACTCCTCGCGGCGGTTCAGTACGCCGTACACCTCGGCCACCGTGCGCCGCACCCGCTCCGGATCCAGGCGCGAGGCGACCCCGCCCACGTGCGGCAGTCCGGCCACCGCCGCCATGCCGCCGCCGCCGAAGTCCAGGCCGTAGAACTGCACTTCGTACGGCGTGTGCGTGAGCGCGAACGCCGAGATCAGGGTGCGCAGCAGCGTCGACTTGCCGGACTGCGGGCCGCCGATGATCTGCATGTGGCCGGCCGCGCCGGAGAAGTCGACCCAGAGCGGGTCGCGGCGCTGCTCGTAGGGCTTGTCCACCAGGCCTGCCGGTACGACCAAGCGGCCGGCGCCTTCGTAACCCGGCTGGGTGAGGCCGCGGCCCTGTACCGCGGTGAGGCCGGGCAGGAGTCCGTCGAGCGGCGGCGGACTGTCCAGCGGCGGCAGCCACACCTGGTGTGCCGCCGGCCCCTGGGCCTCCAGCCGACGCACGATCACGTCGAGCACGGTGTCGGCGAGCGCGTCGTCGACCTCCGGGCCGTCCGAAGCCGAAGGGCGCTGCTGCGGCACGGCCATGTACTGCACCGGCACCTCGGCCGCCGTGAACAGCACCGGCCGCCGGTTCATCGGCAGCGGGCCGCCGCTCGGCGTGGTGCGCTGCGTGCCCGAGCGGTACACGCCGGAGACGTAGGCCGCCTTGAAGCGAACCATCTCGTCCGTACCGAACTTCAGGAGGCCGGAGCCCGGGACGTTCGGCAGCTCATAGGCGTCCGGTACGCCGATCGCCGCGCGGGACTCCGCGGCGGAGAAGGTGCGCAGACCGACTCGGTACGACAGGTACGTTTCCAGACCGCGCAGGCGGCCTTCCTCCAGTCGCTGCGACGCCAGCAGCAGATGCACGCCGAGCGACCGGCCGATGCGGCCGATCTGCACGAACATCTCGATGAAGTCGGGCTTCGCCGTCAGCAGCTCGCTGAACTCGTCGATGACCAGTACCAGCGACGGAATGGGCTGCAGGGCGGCACCGGCCGCACGGGCCTTCTCGTAGTCGTGGATGTTGGCGTAGTTGCCCGCGTCACGCAGCATCTCCTGTCGGCGGTTGAGTTCGCCGCGGATGGAGTCGCCCATGCGGTCGACCAGGGTGAGGTCGTCCGCGAGGTTGGTGATGACGGCCGCCACGTGGGGCATCTGCGCCATCCCGGCGAAGGTCGCTCCGCCCTTGAAGTCCGCGAGGACGAAGTTCAGCGTCTCCGACGAATGAGTGACCGCGAGGCCCAGGACCAGCGTGCGCAGCAGCTCCGACTTGCCCGAGCCGGTGGCACCGACGCACAGGCCGTGGGGGCCCATGCCCTCCTGCGCGGCCTCCTTGAGGTCCAGCATCACGGGGCGGCCGTCCTCGCCGACCCCGATCGGCACCCGCAGCCGCTCCGCCAGCGACCGCGGCCGCCAGGTGCGCTGGGTGTCGACGGACGCCGCGTCACCGAGGTTCAGCAGATCGGTGAACTCCAGGTTGGCGAGCAGCGGTTCGTCGTCGTCGCCGCCGGAGGCCATCCGCAGCGGGGCCAGCTGCCGGGCGAGGGCTTCGGCGGACTCGTAGGAGAGGACGTCGGGGGTCCCTTCGTAGACGACACCGTGTCCCGACTCGAGGTGCAGCGCTTCGGGCTGCACGACGATGGAGAGCTCGCCGCCGCCCGTGTTCAGATCGCCGGGGACCACCTCGAGGACGGTGACGCCCTGGAGGCCCTCGGGATTGCCCAGGACCGAGTCCGGCGGCAGGGAGAGGCCGTCGAGTACGACGACGATGTGGGGCTCCTCCGGCAGGGGCGCCGCGTTCGGGTGGAAGCGCGGGCGGCCGGTCAGCCGGGTGGCGAGCAGGTTCTCCAGCTCACGGCTGTCGCTGCCGATCAGCCTGCGGCTGCCCGCTCCGTCCACGGCACCGGGCGCCTGGACGTGCGGCAGCCACTTGGCCCACTCCCAGTGGGGCAGGGCCTCGCGGCCCGCCGCCACCACGATGAGCAGATCCTCCGGGGAGTGCAGCGCGGCCAGCGAGCCGGCCATGGCCCGGGCGGAGGACCGTACGGACTGCGGATCACCACTGATCGTGACGTGGTAGAACGCACGCAACGAGACCGCCATCGGCAGGTCGTCCAGGGTGCTGTGGACGGCGAGGAAGCGCTGCATCGCACCCGCGGTCAGCGGCTCCAACTGCGCGACAGGGGCGGTCTCGGGGGCGACGAGTGCCCTGGCGAGGGCCTGCGCGCCGAGACCGATGCGGACCTGGCCAAAGTCCTCGTCGCCGGAGCGTCGTTCCCACACCCGGCTGCCCTCGGCGACCAGGGCCCACAGCTGTTCGGGGGAAGGGTGCAGGAAGTACTGCGCGTCACGCTGCGCCTTCGCCGTCTCGACGACGGTGAGCCGGGTCCGTCCCAGGTAGCTCAAGTAGTCCCGGCGCATGTCCGCCAACTCCCCCTGGGAGCCTCGGCGGAAGCGGATCACCATCGCCACGGACATGGCGATCGTCGAGGCGATCATGATCATGCCCATGATCCTCATGAACGGCTGCCCGCTCGTGAAGAAGAAGACCACCGAGCCCCCCATGCCGAGCGTCGGCAGGAGTTGCATCAGCACGCTCTCCCGGTGGCCCCGCGGCAGTTCGGGCGGAGGCTGCAGCACGATCTCCTGCGTGGGCACTTCGGACGGCAGCACCCGAGGCGGGCGCTTCACGACGATGTGGCTCACTGACATCCATTCCCTCGACCAGCCCGAGAGTCCGTCCGCCGCCCCGTGTCAGGCGGACGCAGGCCGCCGCGCGATCCTACTGACTGCCATGGGGACAAGGGGCGATAGGGTGCCGGAAGTTCGCGTGGGCACACGCGAGTTGAGCCGGAGCAAACGGGGCATCCAGTGAGATCCGGCGGACTGCGGAACCCTGGCGAACGGCACGCAGGGCTGTTCCCACGACCTCGCCGGATGGCCGGTTGCAGGGGACAGCGACAACCGCGTGGGACGTCCGTACCCACCGTAGGTAGAAAATCATCACTGAGGGGGAGCAGCAGGTGAGCATGACGACCTCCGCGGCAGCCACCGGAAGGGGACCCGGTACGGGAACTCCCGCCGGGGCGGGCACGGGTCTCGGTTTCTGCCGCGTCACCATCGTCGCGCCCGACAGCCGGATCGACGTGGCGCTGCCCGACGACATCCCGGTCGCCGACCTCTATCCGGAGATCCTGACCCTCACCCGGCAAAGTCCCGCCGAGGGCGCGCCCGTCGGCTATCACCTGGTCCGCCGCGACGGCACTGTCCTCGACAGTGCCCGTTCCTTCGCCGCCCAGCGCATCCTCGACGGCGAACTCCTCGCGCTGCGCCCGTTCTCCGAGTCGCTGCCGCCCGCCGTCTTCGACGACGTCTCCGAGGCGGTCGCCTCCGCCGTGACCAGCGAGCGCACCCTGTGGAGCGGCGACCTGACGCGCGCGGCCGGTCTCGTCGGGGGAGGCGTACTGCCGGTCCTGCTCGCCTTCGTGGCCTGGATGGGCGACCCGCTGCACGACATGAACAGCCTGCCCGGCATCCTCGCCGGCGTCGCCGGTGTCCTCCTGGTCGTCCTGGCCTGCGTGCGCGCCCGGGTCTACGACGACCGGGCCTCGGCCATCGCCCTGGGGCTCGGCGCGCTCCCCAACGTCGGCGTGGCCGGCTCGGGGCTCCTGCCGTTCGCCGACGGACAGGGCATCGGCCGGCTCCAGTTCCTCCTCGCCTGCGCGGCGGTGCTGCTGGCCTCGGTCCTGCTCACGCTGTGCTCGCCGAGCGGGGACGGCCCGTTCGTCGGTTTCGTCGTGGTCTCCGCCATCAGCCTGATCGCCGTGTTCGCCGCGATCCTCGCCGACTGGACGCCTTCCGAGACCGCTGCCCTGTGCGCTCCGGTCGCCGTCGGAGGCCTGGCCTTCCTGCCGGGGCTGTCGATGCGCTTCGCCCGGATCCCGATCGGCTTCGACACCCCGGACACGGCCCCGCGCAGCGCGTACGACACGGACCCCGACCCCCAGGAGCCGGTCGACGCCGAGCGGGTCGCCGCCCAGGCGCGGCGTGGACACGAACTCCTGGTCGGCCTGGTGGGCGGCTGCGCGCTGCTCGCCGTCGGTTCCTCGGCGGTCCTCGGGTTCTCCGAGAACGTCTGGGCCCAGTTCCTGGCCCTGGCGACCGGCCTGGCCATGCTGATGCGCGCCCATCTCTTCCGGTACACCGGCCAGGTGGCCCCCGTCCTGGCCGCCGGTCTCGCCTCTCTCGTACTGCTCGGCCTGGGGCTGGCGCTCAATCCGCCGCACTCGCTCGTCCGCGAGGCTCTCATGGGCGACCGCAGCGACCTCGACCTCCGGACCATCTGGCTAGTCGCGGCGATCGCCGCGGCGGCCGCGCTCGTCACGGCGATCGGTCTGATCGTCCCGCGTGGCGGCCTCACCCCGTTCTGGGGGCGCTTCCTGGAGATCGCCGAGGGCTTCGTGCTGCTGACCCTGGTGCCGCTGTCCCTGGCGGTGTTCGACGTGTACTCGGCAGTCCGCTCG
Organism: Streptomyces tuirus; assembly: GCF_014701095.1. NCBI lineage: Bacteria > Bacillati > Actinomycetota > Actinomycetes > Kitasatosporales > Streptomycetaceae > Streptomyces > Streptomyces tuirus. Next base: position 5,585,684 of record NZ_AP023439.1, read on the forward strand.
ATGACCAGCTGAGCCCCGCCCCGCTGCCCTCCGTGATCCCCCGCCCATCCGGGCGGGGGATCCATCACACCTACGGGAAGTGTCGAACGACGCAGCGGGGCGTCGGTCCGCCGTCCAGCGAAGCAGCGGCGGACGCAGAGCCGCCGCGGGACCCTTTCCCCACTCGGACACGGCGCCGACCGCCACCGGGCAGCGCCGCACAGGGCTCGTCGGCTCGATCACCGGGTCATCGGGGAGTGCCCGATGACCCGGTAAGGGCTCCGGTGCCCACCGTCACTCCGGGCCAGGCCCCCCATTGCGGGGCGAGGACTCGAGATCGAACTCCCCGTCCCGCGCCCCCAGCACGAACGCCCGCCACTCCGCCTCCGTGTAGCGCAGTACGGTGTCCGGGTCGAGCGACGACCGCATCGCCACGGCCCCCTCGGGCAGGTAGGCGATCTCGACCCGCTCCTCGTGGCCCTCGGTGCCCGGCGCGCTGTGCCACACGACACCGGAGATGTCGAGGGCGTACAGCTCGTCCCGCTCCCGCTCCTTGCGTGCCTTGATCTCCTCAGCCGTCTCCGCCATGCCGCAGCGACCCCTTCCCGACGTACGAACGATCCGAATCTGCTCACCCTAGTGGCCCCCTCCGCTTCAGCCGGGAGCTTCGGAGACCGGGGCAAAGGGGGGCCCGACCGCCTGGTACCCTGGTCGACGGCCGTTTGTGTACGCACCCCCGGAGCCCAGCGCTCTGGAGGCCGCGCCCAGCGGATCCCCGCCTCCCGAGTAACGGAAGCTCCCCCGAGACACAGACCGGGGGCACTCGGTGGCCCATCACAGACTACGAGGAGTACGCGTGCCGCTCGACGCCGCTACGAAGAAGCAGATCATCACCGAGTTCGGCCAGAAGGAGGGCGACACCGGCTCCCCCGAGGTCCAGGTCGCCATGCTCTCGCGCCGCATCTCGGACCTGACCGAGCACCTCAAGACCCACAAGCACGACCACCACTCCCGCCGTGGTCTGCTGATCCTGGTGGGTCAGCGTCGCCGCCTTCTCCAGTACCTGGCGAAGAAGGACATCCAGCGCTTCCGTGCGCTGGTCGACCGCCTCGGCATCCGCCGCGGTGCGGCGGGCGCCAAGTAAGACGCCGTGAGGGGAGCGGTTCCCGAAGGAAAGGGGACCGCTCCCTTTGCTGTACGTGCGGAGTGTCACCGCTGCTTTGTAGTGTGGTAGCACAACGCAATACGGACGACACAGCACAACAAGAAGAGGAGAGGCGCACCTAGCCGCCGCCGGTCCTCGGTAGTGGCCCCCGGGGGAAGCGAACCCCGGGTGCTTCGATCGAAGACCGGCCCGCACAGCCCGGAGCGCTTCTCCGCAACCGTCCCCCTGCCACACGGGCAGCGACAGGACGAAGACGAGGAGATAACGCTAGTGGAGAACGAGACCCACTACGCCGAGGCCGTCATCGACAACGGCACCTTCGGCACCCGCACCATCCGCTTCGAGACGGGCCGCCTGGCCAAGCAGGCCGCCGGCTCCGCCGTGGCGTACCTGGACGACGACACCATGGTGCTGTCGGCCACCACCGCCTCCAAGAACCCCAAGGACCAGCTCGACTTCTTCCCCCTCACGGTGGACGTCGAGGAGCGGATGTACGCCGCCGGCAAGATCCCCGGCAGCTTCTTCCGCCGCGAGGGCCGTCCCTCCGAGGACGCGATCCTCACCTGCCGCCTGATCGACCGCCCGCTGCGCCCCTCCTTCAAGAAGGGCCTGCGCAACGAGATCCAGGTCGTCGCCACGATCATGGCGCTCAACCCCGACCACCTGTACGACGTCGTCGCGATCAACGCCGCGTCCGCGTCCACGCAGCTGGCCGGCCTGCCCTTCTCCGGCCCGATCGGCGGCGTCCGCGTCGCGCTGATCAACGGCCAGTGGGTGGCCTTCCCGACGCACTCCGAGCTCGAGGACGCCGTCTTCGACATGGTCGTCGCGGGCCGCGTCCTGGAGGACGGCGACGTCGCGATCATGATGGTCGAGGCCGAGGCCACCGAGAAGACCATCAAGCTGGTCGAGGGCGGCGCCGAGGCGCCGACCGAAGAGGTCGTCGCCGCCGGTCTGGAAGCCTCCAAGCCCTTCATCAAGGTGCTCTGCAAGGCCCAGTCGGACCTCGCCGCCAAGGCCGCCAAGCCGACCGGCGAGTTCCCGATCTTCCTGGACTACCAGGACGACGTGCTCGAGGCCCTCACCGCCGCCGTCAAGCCGGAGCTCGCCTCCGCGCTGACCATCCCCGGCAAGCAGGAGCGCGAGGCCGAGCTGGACCGCGTCAAGGCGCTCGCCGCCGAGAAGCTCCTCCCGGAGTTCGAAGGCCGCGAGAAGGAGATCTCCGCCGCGTACCGCTCGCTGACCAAGACCCTGGTCCGTGAGCGCGTCATCAAGGAGAAGAAGCGCATCGACGGCCGCGGTGTCACCGACATCCGCACCCTGGCCGCCGAGGTCGAGGCCATCCCGCGGGTCCACGGTTCCGCCGTGTTCGAGCGTGGCGAGACCCAGATCCTGGGCGTCACCACCCTGAACATGCTCCGCATGGAGCAGCAGCTGGACACCCTCTCCCCGGTGACCCGCAAGCGCTACATGCACAACTACAACTTCCCGCCCTACTCCACCGGTGAGACGGGCCGCGTCGGCTCCCCGAAGCGCCGCGAGATCGGCCACGGCGCCCTCGCCGAGCGCGCCCTCGTGCCGGTCCTGCCGACGCGCGAGGAGTTCCCCTACGCGATCCGCCAGGTCTCCGAGGCGCTGAGCTCCAACGGCTCGACGTCCATGGGCTCGGTCTGCGCCTCCACCATGTCGCTGCTGAACGCCGGTGTGCCGCTGAAGGCCCCCGTCGCCGGTATCGCCATGGGCCTGATCTCCCAGGAGATCGAGGGCGAGACGCACTACGTCACCCTCACCGACATCCTCGGTGCGGAGGACGCCTTCGGCGACATGGACTTCAAGGTCGCCGGCACCAAGGAGTTCGTGACCGCCCTCCAGCTGGACACCAAGCTGGACGGCATCCCCGCCTCCGTCCTGGCCGCGGCCCTCAAGCAGGCCCGTGACGCCCGCCTCCACATCCTCGACGTGATGATGGAAGCGATCGACACGCCGGACGAGATGTCCCCGAACGCCCCGCGGATCATCACCGTCAAGATCCCCGTGGACAAGATCGGCGAGGTCATCGGCCCCAAGGGCAAGATGATCAACCAGATCCAGGAGGACACCGGCGCCGACATCACGATCGAGGACGACGGCACGATCTACATCGGCGCGGTCGACGGACCGTCCGCCGAGGCCGCCCGCACCACGATCAACGGCATCGCCAACCCGACCATGCCGGAGGTCGGCGAGCGCTACCTGGGTACGGTCGTCAAGACGACCACCTTCGGCGCGTTCGTGTCGCTGCTCCCGGGCAAGGACGGTCTGCTGCACATCTCGCAGATCCGCAAGCTCGCCGGCGGCAAGCGCGTGGAGAACGTCGAGGACGTCCTCGGTGTGGGCCACAAGGTCCAGGTCGAGATCGCCGAGATCGACTCCCGCGGCAAGCTCTCCCTGATCCCCGTGATCGAGGGCGAGGAAGGCTCGGACGAGAAGAAGGACGACGCCGACAAGTGACGTCCCTGCGCTCCAAGGCGACGGCCCGCACCTCTTCGGAGGCGCGGGCCGTCGCCCGTACCCAAACCCTCATCAAGGGCGAGAACGGCATCGGCACGGTCCGCAAGACCACCCTCCCCGGCGGCCTGCGCATCGTCACCGAAACCCTGCCCTCGGTCCGCTCCGCGACCTTCGGCATCTGGGCGCACGTCGGCTCCCGCGACGAGACCCCGGCCCTGAACGGCGCCACCCACTACCTGGAGCACCTGCTCTTCAAGGGAACCGGCCGCAGGTCGGCCCTGGACATCTCCGCCGCGCTCGACGCGGTCGGCGGCGAGATGAACGCGTTCACGGCGAAGGAGTACACGTGCTACTACGCACGCGTGCTCGACAACGACCTGCCGCTCGCCATCGACGTCGTTTGCGACATGCTGACCGGCTCGCTCATCCGCGAGGACGACGTCAACGTCGAGCGGGGCGCCATCCTCGAAGAGATCGCCATGACCGAGGACGACCCGGGCGACTGCGTGCACGACCTGTTCGCGCACACGATGTTCGGCGACAACCCCCTCGGCCGCCCGGTCCTCGGCACGGTCGACACGGTCAACGCCCTCACCGCCGATCGCATCCGCCGCTTCTACAAGAAGCACTACGACCCGACCCACCTGGTCGTCGCCTGCGCCGGCAACATCGACCACGCCAAGGTCGTCCGGCAGGTCCGAGCCGCCTTCGAGAAGGCCGGTGCCTTCGACGACCTCGCCGCCGACCCGGTCGCCCCGCGCGGCGGCACGCGTGCCCTGCGCACCGCGGGCCGCGTCGAGCTGATCGACCGCAAGACCGAGCAGGCGCACATCGTGCTCGGCATGCCGGGCCTGGCCCGCACGGACGAGCGGCGCTGGGCCCTGGGCGTGCTGAACACGGCCCTGGGCGGCGGCATGTCCTCCCGCCTCTTCCAGGAGGTCCGCGAGAAGCGCGGCCTCGCCTACAGCGTGTACTCGTACACCTCGGGCTTCGCCGACTGCGGCCTGTTCGGCGTCTACGCCGGCTGCAGGCCCTCGCAGGTGCACGACGTGCTGAAGATCTGCCGCGACGAACTCGACCAGGTCGCCGAGCACGGCCTGTCGGACGACGAGATCGGGCGGGCGATCGGCCAGCTCCAGGGGTCCACCGTCCTCGGCCTGGAGGACACCGGCGCGCTGATGAACCGTATCGGCAAGAGCGAGCTGTGCTGGGGCGAGCAGATGTCCGTCGACGACATGCTGTCCCGGATCGCGTCGGTCACCCCGGACGACGTCCGCGAGGTGGCCCGCGAGATCCTGGGACGGCGGCCCTCCCTGTCGGTCATCGGCCCGCTCAAGGACCAACAGGCGGCCCGCCTGAACGACGCCGTCGCCTGACAATCCCCCTGGTGAAGGAAGCACAAGAGATGAGCAAGCTGCGCGTGGCGGTCCTCGGCGCCAAGGGCCGGATCGGCTCGGAAGCCGTACGAGCCGTCGAAGCCGCCGAGGACATGGAACTGGTCGCGGCCCTCGGCCGGGGCGACAAGCTGGAGACGCTCACCGAATCCGGCGCCCAGGTCGCGGTCGAACTGACCACGCCCGACTCGGTCATGGCCAACCTCGAGTTCTGCGTCGGCCACGGCATCCACGCGGTCGTCGGCACCACCGGCTGGACCGACGAGCGCCTCGACCGGCTGAACGGCTGGCTGTCCGCCGCACCGGAGACCGGTGTGCTCATCGCGCCGAACTTCTCCATCGGGGCCGTACTGAACATGAAGTTCGCGCAGATCGCGGCACCGTACTTCGAGTCGGTGGAGGTCATCGAGCTCCACCACCCGAAGAAGGTCGACGCACCGTCGGGCACCGCCACGCGCACCGCCCAGCTCATCGCGTCGGCTCGTGCCGAGGCAGGTGCGGCCCCGGCACCGGACGCCACGGAGACGGCCCTGGACGGCGCACGAGGCGCGGACGTCGACGGCGTCCCCGTGCACTCCGTCCGTCTGCGCGGCCTGCTGGCCCACCAGGAGGTCCTGCTGGGCGGCGAGGGCGAGACGCTGACCATCCGGCACGACTCGCTCCACCACAGCAGCTTCATGCCGGGCATCCTGCTCGGCGCCCGCCGCGTGGTGAGCACGCCGGGCCTGACGTTCGGCCTGGAACACTTCCTGGACCTGAACTGAGCCCCTGACCGTCATGCGCGCAAAGCTCACCTACGCCGTCACCGCCGCCGTCCTGGTCGTCTACTTCGTCCTGGTCGGCAGCCGTGGCGTCCTGCTCATCGAAACCGGCACGCCCCTCACGGTCACCTTCGGTGTCGCCGTGCTGATCCTGCCGGTCATCGGCCTGTGGTTCCTGTGGAAGAACACCCAGTTCGCCCGCCGGGCCAATCAGCTCGCCGCCGAACTCGACGCCGAGGGCGGGCTGCCCGTCGACGAACTGCGGCGCACCCCCAGCGGCCGCATCGACCGCGACTCGGCCGACGAGGTCTTCGCCAAGCGCAAGGCCGAGACGGAGGACGCCCCCGACGACTGGCGCACCTGGTTCCGTCTCGCCGTCGCCTACCACGACGCCCGCGACACCCCGCGCGCCCGCAAGGCGATGCAGCACGCGATCGCCCTGCACGACGGCAAGCAGCCCGAAACGGCCTGAACCGCGGCCCGCTCATGCCGGTGGGGCCGGACCGTCGACACGGTCCGGCCCCACCGGCATGAGACAGAGGACGTCAGCGCGGGCTGTACTCCTCCGCCCACGCCTCCACCGAGTCCGCCGCCCGGTCGAAGGCCTCCGCGCGGCCCAGGAAGTCCGCGTTGTGCGTCGTCATCAGCAGAGCCGGAGTGGCAGCGTCCTGGCCCCGGCGGCCGAGCAGCAGCGCCTGCCCCTGCACGGTCCGGGGCAGCGCCAGCCAGCGCACCGGCTGCTGCACCGTGCGGACGGAGACGACCTGCTCCCAGGACGCCGTACGCGTCGTGAGGAAACCCACGTGCCGCAGCCCGCGCGCGCTGACCCACACGCCCATGCGCAGCAGCCGCAGCGCCGCGGCGATGACGACCAGCGCGAGCGCGAACACCACGGCGGCCGACGTCAGTTCGGCCGTCGCCGCGATGATGACCGCCGCGAACAGCACGAACGAGGCGAGCAGCAGCGCGAGCGCCGCGACGCCGACGCGCCAGGGCCCCGGCCGGTACGGCCGCCGCCAGCGGTCACGGTCGTCGTAGGGCAACGGAACGTCGTCCGGCGCCTCGAAAACGCGGTCGGCCGTCAGGAAGGGCAGGGGCACGGCTGGTCCTCACTCGATCCATGCGTGGGCTGTGCCCGGTGAGGCTACCGATCTGTGGGCCCGGTCACCACTGACGGGGCCGGATGGAGTCACCGCCGCAGCGGTGCGGTTCAGCGCCTCTCGGACGCCTGCGACTGCTGAGGCAGATCAGTCGTCTTGCCGGGCGTCAGCGCGGGCGTCCCGACGACCAGGGACCCCACGAGACCCGCCACGATGGTGAGCCCCAGCAGCCAGCGCCCGGCCATCTGACCGACGGAGGACCGCTCGCGCGGCGGGGGAGTGACATTGCTGCGGAACCTGTCGGCCTCGGCGACGAAGGCAAACGGTACGGGTTCACGCCGACCGGACATCAGGGGTACGTCTCCTTCAAGGGTGGAACGATCACTTTCGTCTGTAGAGACGAACGAACTCCCTCAGAGGTGCCCTGTTTCACCGACTTCATTGCTAAACGTAGAGTGGCGTCGCCAAGAGACGCGATGGGAAGGCCCTGCGAACCGTGACCGACACTCCCGACGATGACTTCAAGATCGACCTGCGCAGCGATGTCACCGTTGAGCTGGTGAAACACAGCGCGGCCGACTCCGACGTGCTCTTCGCAGCGCGCGTCTCCACGCTGGGGGAGCAGTCCCTCGAGGAGCTGCGGAAGGACCCGGAGCGCTCAAAGGGCCTGATCAACTTCCTCATGCGGGACCGGCACGGCAGTCCGTTCGAGCACAACTCCATGACCTTCTTCGTGAGTGCGCCGATCTTCGTCTTCCGTGAGTTCATGCGGCACCGCGTCGGCTGGTCGTACAACGAGGAGAGCGGGCGCTACCGGGAGCTCCAGCCGGTCTTCTACGTGCCGGACACCGCGCGGAAGCTGATCCAGCAGGGCCGGCCGGGCAAGTACGAGTTCGTCGAAGGCACTCCCGAGCAACACCAGCTGGTCGCTGACGCCATGGAGGACTCCTACCACCACGCCTACGCCAAGTATCGGCAGATGCTCGCCGCCGGCGTCGCCCGCGAGGTGGCCCGTGCCGTCCTCCCCGTCGGCCTGTACTCGTCGATGTACGCCACCTGCAACGCCCGCTCGCTGATGCACTTCCTCGGCCTGCGCACCCAGCACGAGCTGGCGAAGGTGCCGTCCTTCCCGCAGCGCGAGATCGAGATGGTCGGCGAGAAGATGGAGGCCGAGTGGGCCCGGCTCATGCCGCTCACCTACGCGGCCTTCAACGGGAACGGACGCGTGGCGCCGTAACGCGACCCGGGTCACCGGGTCAGGTACAGATGTACGGTTCATCCATCCGAAGTGTCCGTATTGCGGCATTTAGAGAAGTTCATCTAGCCTGATCAAACGGGTCCGGCACTGCTTGAACCCCCGAGCAGGCAGTGCCGGGCTCCACCTTTGTCACGACTTGTCGCCTGCCCCGTGGGCAGACCCGGTCCTGAGCAACGAGTAGCGTGTAACCCATGGCTCCGACCTCGACTCCGCAGACCCCCTTCGGGCGGGTCCTCACCGCCATGGTCACGCCCTTCACGGCGGACGGCGCACTCGACCTCGACGGCGCGCAGCGGCTCGCCGCCCACCTGGTGGACGCAGGCAACGACGGCCTGGTCATCAACGGCACCACCGGCGAGTCCCCGACCACCAGCGACGCGGAGAAAGCGGATCTCGTACGGGCGGTCCTGGAGGCGGTCGGCGACCGTGCCCACGTGGTGGCCGGAGTCGGCACCAACGACACCCACCACAGCATGGAGCTCGCCCGGGCGGCCGAGCGCGCCGGCGCTCACGGCCTGCTCGTCGTGACCCCGTACTACAACAAGCCCCCGCAGGAAGGCCTCTACCGGCACTTCACGGCCGTCGCCGACACCACCGGCCTTCCGGTGATGCTCTACGACATCCCCGGCCGCAGCGGCGTCCCGATCAACACCGAGACGCTCGTCCGCCTCGCCGAGCACCCCAGGATCGTCGCCAACAAGGACGCCAAGGGCGACCTCGGCCGCGCCAGCTGGGCCATCGCCCGCTCCGGCCTCGCCTGGTACTCCGGCGACGACATGCTGAACCTGCCCCTGCTCTCGGTCGGCGCGGTCGGCTTCGTCTCGGTCGTCGGCCACGTCGTCACCCCCGAGCTGCGGGCCCTGGTCGAGGCGTACACCTCGGGCGACGTTCAGAAGGCCACCGAGATCCACCAGCGGCTGCTCGCCGTCTACACGGGTATGTTCCGCACCCAGGGCGTCATGACGACCAAGGCGGCGCTCGCCCTGAAGGGACTGCCCGGCGGGCCCCTGCGTGCCCCCATGGTCGAGTGCGCGCCCGAGGAGATCGAGCAACTCAAGATCGATCTTGCCGCGGGCGGGGTACAGCTCTGACATCAGACTTCGCGCGGACCCCCGCGCACCTGCTTCACAACTGAATAAGCGGGCCACCGGTGCCCGCACCCCACACAGACAACTGCTTCTGCACGAACGTCACGCGCGCCACGTGCCCACCGGTACGTGGCGTGCGTGGTGAGGAGAGTCTTTTGAGTCATCCGCATCCCGAACTCCGCACACCCCCGCCGCTCCCCGAAGGCGGTCTGCGCGTCACCCCGCTCGGCGGCCTCGGCGAAATCGGCCGCAACATGACGGTCTTCGAATTCGGCGGACGCCTGCTCATCGTCGACTGCGGCGTGCTCTTCCCCGAGGAGGAGCAGCCCGGCATCGACCTGATCCTGCCGGACTTCTCGTCCATCAGGGACCGCCTCGACGACATCGAGGGCATCGTGCTCACGCACGGGCACGAGGACCACATCGGCGGTGTCCCCTTCCTCCTGCGTGAGAAGCCGGACATCCCGCTGATCGGCTCCAAGCTGACCCTCGCCCTCATCGAGGCCAAGCTCCAGGAGCACCGCATCCGCCCCTACACCCTCGAGGTGGCGGAGGGGCAGCGCGAGCGCATCGGTCCCTTCGACTGCGAGTTCATCGCGGTCAACCACTCCATCCCGGACGCGCTGGCCGTTGCCATTCGCACGCCTGCGGGCATGGCGGTCCACACCGGCGACTTCAAGATGGACCAGCTCCCGCTGGACAGCCGCCTCACCGACCTGCACGCATTCGCACGTCTGAGCGAGGAGGGCATCGACCTCCTCCTCTCGGACTCGACGAACGCAGAGGTGCCGGGGTTCGTCCCGCCGGAGCGGGAGATCTCCAACGTCCTGCGCCAGGTCTTCGCCGGCGCCCGCAAGCGCATCATCGTCGCGAGCTTCGCCAGCCACGTGCACCGCATCCAGCAGATCCTGGACGCGGCACACGAGTACGGCCGCCGCGTCGCCTTCGTCGGCCGCTCCATGGTCCGCAACATGGGCATCGCGCGGGACCTGGGCTATCTGAAGGTCCCCCCGGGCCTGGTGGTCGACGTCAAGACGCTCGACGACCTCCCGGACAGCGAGGTCGTCCTCGTCTGCACGGGCTCCCAGGGCGAGCCCATGGCCGCGCTCTCGAGGATGGCCAACAGGGACCACCAGATCCGCATCGTCCAGGGCGACACGGTGATCCTCGCGTCGTCCCTGATCCCCGGCAACGAGAACGCGGTCTACCGCGTGATCAACGGCCTCACGCGCTGGGGCGCCAACGTGGTCCACAAGGGCAACGCCAAGGTCCACGTCTCCGGCCACGCCTCCGCGGGCGAGCTGCTGTACTTCTACAACATCTGCCGCCCGAAGAACCTGATGCCGGTGCACGGTGAATGGCGCCACCTGCGGGCCAACGCCGAGCTGGGCGCCCTGACCGGCGTCCCGCACGACCACATCGTCATCGCCGAGGACGGCGTCGCCGTCGACCTCATCGAGGGCAAGGCCAAGATCTCCGGCAAGGTCCAGGCGGGTTACGTCTACGTCGACGGCCTCTCGGTCGGTGACGTCGGCGAGCCGGCGCTGAAGGACCGCAGGATCCTCGGCGACGAGGGCATCATCTCGGTCTTCCTCGTCATCGACTCGTCCACCGGGAAGATCACCGCGGGCCCGCACATCCAGGCCCGCGGCTCCGGCATCGAGGATTCCGCCTTCGCTGACGTGATCCCCCGGATCACGGAGGTGCTCGAACGCTCCGCGCAGGACGGCGTGGTCGAGCCCCACCAGCTTCAGCAGCTCGTACGCCGCACGCTGGGCAAGTGGGTCTCGGACACCTACCGGCGCCGTCCGATGATCCTGCCTGTGGTGGTGGAGGTCTGACGGTCCGTCGGGCCTGAGCAAGCGCCAACTGGGAGCGGGGCGCCTCGATTTGCATCGAGGCGCCCCGCTCCAGTAGGTTTACAACTCCTCCCGACGGGGCACCCGCGCCAACTCAGGCACGGGGACCATGCCCGGCCGGGGCGGGAAATCCGACTCAGAACTTCTGATAAAGTCGGAACCGCCGGAAAGGGAAACGCGAAAGCGGGAACCTGGAAAGCACCGAGGAAATCGGATCGGAAAGATCTGATAGAGTCGGAAACGCAAGACCGAAGGGAAGCCCGGAGGAAAGCCCGAGAGGGTGAGTACAAAGGAAGCGACCGTTCCTTGAGAACTCAACAGCGTGCCAAAAGTCAACGCCAGATATGTTGATACCCCGTCCATCGGACAACCGATGGTCGAGGTTCCTTTGAAGAAACACAGCGAGGACGCTGTGAACGGTCGGGCCTATTCCGCCTGACTGTTCCGCTCTCGTGCGTGTCATCCCGATCACGGGAAAACATTCACGGAGAGTTTGATCCTGGCTCAGGACGAACGCTGGCGGCGTGCTTAACACATGCAAGTCGAACGATGAACCACTTCGGTGGGGATTAGTGGCGAACGGGTGAGTAACACGTGGGCAATCTGCCCTGCACTCTGGGACAAGCCCTGGAAACGGGGTCTAATACCGGATACTGACCATCGCAGGCATCTGTGAGGGTCGAAAGCTCCGGCGGTGCAGGATGAGCCCGCGGCCTATCAGCTTGTTGGTGAGGTAATGGCTCACCAAGGCGACGACGGGTAGCCGGCCTGAGAGGGCGACCGGCCACACTGGGACTGAGACACGGCCCAGACTCCTACGGGAGGCAGCAGTGGGGAATATTGCACAATGGGCGAAAGCCTGATGCAGCGACGCCGCGTGAGGGATGACGGCCTTCGGGTTGTAAACCTCTTTCAGCAGGGAAGAAGCGAAAGTGACGGTACCTGCAGAAGAAGCGCCGGCTAACTACGTGCCAGCAGCCGCGGTAATACGTAGGGCGCGAGCGTTGTCCGGAATTATTGGGCGTAAAGAGCTCGTAGGCGGCTTGTCACGTCGGTTGTGAAAGCCCGGGGCTTAACCCCGGGTCTGCAGTCGATACGGGCAGGCTAGAGTTCGGTAGGGGAGATCGGAATTCCTGGTGTAGCGGTGAAATGCGCAGATATCAGGAGGAACACCGGTGGCGAAGGCGGATCTCTGGGCCGATACTGACGCTGAGGAGCGAAAGCGTGGGGAGCGAACAGGATTAGATACCCTGGTAGTCCACGCCGTAAACGGTGGGCACTAGGTGTGGGCAACATTCCACGTTGTCCGTGCCGCAGCTAACGCATTAAGTGCCCCGCCTGGGGAGTACGGCCGCAAGGCTAAAACTCAAAGGAATTGACGGGGGCCCGCACAAGCGGCGGAGCATGTGGCTTAATTCGACGCAACGCGAAGAACCTTACCAAGGCTTGACATACACCGGAAAACCCTGGAGACAGGGTCCCCCTTGTGGTCGGTGTACAGGTGGTGCATGGCTGTCGTCAGCTCGTGTCGTGAGATGTTGGGTTAAGTCCCGCAACGAGCGCAACCCTTGTCCCGTGTTGCCAGCAGGCCCTTGTGGTGCTGGGGACTCACGGGAGACCGCCGGGGTCAACTCGGAGGAAGGTGGGGACGACGTCAAGTCATCATGCCCCTTATGTCTTGGGCTGCACACGTGCTACAATGGCCGGTACAATGAGCTGCGATACCGCGAGGTGGAGCGAATCTCAAAAAGCCGGTCTCAGTTCGGATTGGGGTCTGCAACTCGACCCCATGAAGTCGGAGTCGCTAGTAATCGCAGATCAGCATTGCTGCGGTGAATACGTTCCCGGGCCTTGTACACACCGCCCGTCACGTCACGAAAGTCGGTAACACCCGAAGCCGGTGGCCCAACCCCTTGTGGGAGGGAGCCGTCGAAGGTGGGACTGGCGATTGGGACGAAGTCGTAACAAGGTAGCCGTACCGGAAGGTGCGGCTGGATCACCTCCTTTCTAAGGAGCACTTCTTACCGAGTCCTTCGGGACGAGGTCAGAGGCCAGTACATCAGCGAATGTCTGATGCTGGTTGCTCATGGGTGGAACGTTGACTACTCGGCACACTTGATCGTCTTCTCCTTCTAGTACTGCTCTTCGGAGCGTGGAACGTTGAGGGGAGCGGGGAGTGTGTCGGGCACGCTGTTGGGTGTCTGAGGGTACGGCCGATTTGGCTGCCTTCAGTGCCGGCCCCAGTGCACTCCGGTTGATTCCGGGGGTGATGGGTGGCTGGTCGTTGTTTGAGAACTGCACAGTGGACGCGAGCATCTGTGGCCAAGTTTTTAAGGGCGCACGGTGGATGCCTTGGCACCAGGAACCGATGAAGGACGTGGGAGGCCACGATAGTCCCCGGGGAGTCGTCAACCAGGCTTTGATCCGGGGGTTTCCGAATGGGGAAACCCGGCAGTCGTCATGGGCTGTCACCCATGCCTGAACACATAGGGCATGTGGAGGGAACGCGGGGAAGTGAAACATCTCAGTACCCGCAGGAAGAGAAAACAACCGTGATTCCGGGAGTAGTGGCGAGCGAAACCGGATGAGGCTAAACCGTATACGTGTGAGACCCGGCAGGGGTTGCGTATGCGGGGTTGTGGGATCTCTCTTTCACGGTCTGCCGGCCGTGGGACGAGTCAGAAACCGTTGATGTAGGCGAAGGACATGCGAAAGGTCCGGCGTAGAGGGTAAGACCCCCGTAGTCGAAACGTCAGCGGCTCGTTTGAGAGACACCCAAGTAGCACGGGGCCCGAGAAATCCCGTGTGAATCTGGCGGGACCACCCGCTAAGCCTAAATATTCCCTGGTGACCGATAGCGGATAGTACCGTGAGGGAATGGTGAAAAGTACCCCGGGAGGGGAGTGAAATAGTACCTGAAACCGTGTGCCTACAAGCCGTGGGAGCGTCGGATGGAAGCTTGCTTCCATCTCGTGACTGCGTGCCTTTTGAAGAATGAGCCTGCGAGTTTGCGGTGTGTTGCGAGGTTAACCCGTGTGGGGAAGCCGTAGCGAAAGCGAGTCCGAATAGGGCGACTGAGTAGCACGCTCAAGACCCGAAGCGGAGTGATCTAGCCATGGGCAGGTTGAAGCGGAGGTAAGACTTCGTGGAGGACCGAACCCACCAGGGTTGAAAACCTGGGGGATGACCTGTGGTTAGGGGTGAAAGGCCAATCAAACTCCGTGATAGCTGGTTCTCCCCGAAATGCATTTAGGTGCAGCGTCGTGTGTTTCTTGCCGGAGGTAGAGCACTGGATAGGCGATGGGCCCTACCGGGTTACTGACCTTAGCCAAACTCCGAATGCCGGTAAGTGAGAGCGCGGCAGTGAGACTGTGGGGGATAAGCTCCATGGTCGAGAGGGAAACAGCCCAGAGCATCGACTAAGGCCCCTAAGCGTACGCTAAGTGGGAAAGGATGTGGAGTCGCAGAGACAACCAGGAGGTTGGCTTAGAAGCAGCCACCCTTGAAAGAGTGCGTAATAGCTCACTGGTCTAGTGATTCCGCGCCGACAATGTAGCGGGGCTCAAGCGTACCGCCGAAGTCGTGTCATTGCGATATGTACCCCCAACGGGGATCGTGATGGGTAGGGGAGCGTCGTGTGCCGGGTGAAGCAGCCGCGGAAGCGAGTTGTGGACGGTTCACGAGTGAGAATGCAGGCATGAGTAGCGATTCACACGTGAGAAACGTGTGCGCCGATTGACTAAGGGTTCCTGGGTCAAGCTGATCTGCCCAGGGTAAGTCGGGACCTAAGGCGAGGCCGACAGGCGTAGTCGATGGATAACCGGTTGATATTCCGGTACCCGCTGTGAAGCGTCAAACATCGAGCATCGTGATGCTAAGGCCGTGAAGCCGCCCCGGAGCCTTCGGGCAAAGGGGAGTGGTGGAGCCGCCGAACCAAGCGGTTAGTAGGTGAGTGATGGGGTGACGCAGGAAGGTAGTCCATCCCGGGCGGTGGTTGTCCCGGGGTAAGGGTGTAGGCCGTGCGATAGGCAAATCCGTCGCACATAAGGCTGAGACCTGATGCCGAGCCGATTGTGGTGAAGTGGATGATCCTATGCTGTCGAGAAAAGCCTCTAGCGAGTTTCATGGCGGCCCGTACCCTAAACCGACTCAGGTGGTCAGGTAGAGAATACCGAGGCGTTCGGGTGAACTATGGTTAAGGAACTCGGCAAAATGCCCCCGTAACTTCGGGAGAAGGGGGGCCACACCTGGTGATGGACTGTACGTCCTGAGCTGGGGGTGGCCGCAGAGACCAGCGAGAAGCGACTGTTTACTAAAAACACAGGTCCGTGCGAAGCCGTAAGGCGATGTATACGGACTGACGCCTGCCCGGTGCTGGAACGTTAAGGGGACCGGTTAGCTCCATTTCGGTGGGGCGAAGCTGAGAACTTAAGCGCCAGTAAACGGCGGTGGTAACTATAACCATCCTAAGGTAGCGAAATTCCTTGTCGGGTAAGTTCCGACCTGCACGAATGGCGTAACGACTTCTCGACTGTCTCAACCATAGGCCCGGTGAAATTGCACTACGAGTAAAGATGCTCGTTTCGCGCAGCAGGACGGAAAGACCCCGGGACCTTTACTACAGTTTGATATTGGTGTTCGGTTCGGCTTGTGTAGGATAGCTGGGAGACTGTGAACTCTGGACGCCAGTTCAGGGGGAGTCGTCGTTGAAATACCAGTCTGGTCGTGCTGGATGTCTAACCTGGGTCCGTGATCCGGATCAGGGACAGTGTCTGATGGGTAGTTTAACTGGGGCGGTTGCCTCCTAAAGAGTAACGGAGGCGCCCAAAGGTTCCCTCAGCCTGGTTGGCAATCAGGTGTTGAGTGTAAGTGCACAAGGGAGCTTGACTGTGAGACCGACGGGTCGAGCAGGGACGAAAGTCGGGACTAGTGATCCGGCGGTGGCTTGTGGAAGCGCCGTCGCTCAACGGATAAAAGGTACCCCGGGGATAACAGGCTGATCTTCCCCAAGAGTCCATATCGACGGGATGGTTTGGCACCTCGATGTCGGCTCGTCGCATCCTGGGGCTGGAGTCGGTCCCAAGGGTTGGGCTGTTCGCCCATTAAAGCGGTACGCGAGCTGGGTTTAGAACGTCGTGAGACAGTTCGGTCCCTATCCGCTGTGCGCGTAGGAATATTGAGAAGGGCTGTCCCTAGTACGAGAGGACCGGGACGGACGAACCTCTGGTGTGCCAGTTGTTCTGCCAAGGGCATGGCTGGTTGGCTACGTTCGGGAGGGATAACCGCTGAAAGCATCTAAGCGGGAAGCCTGCTTCGAGATGAGTATTCCCACCTCCTTGAGAGGGTAAGGCTCCCAGTAGACGACTGGGTTGATAGGCCGGATATGGAAGCACGGTAACGTGTGGAGTTGACCGGTACTAATAGGCCGAGGGCTTGTCCTCAGTTGCTCGCGTCCACTGTGTTGGTTCTGAAACCACGAACAACCAAAGTGCCGGTTGTCAGTTTCATAGTGTTTCGGTGGTTATAGCGTAGGGGAAACGCCCGGTTACATTCCGAACCCGGAAGCTAAGCCTTACAGCGCCGATGGTACTGCAGGGGGGACCCTGTGGGAGAGTAGGACGCCGCCGAACAATCATTGAAAGGGTTGGACCCGAAACTTCGGTTTCGGGTCCAACCCTTTTTTGTTGTGCGTCACTTGAAGTTCACGTTGCGCAACGAGCATCCACAGCATGGGTACTGCTGCAATGCTCAGGGCCGCCGGTGTCGGACTCGGTGACGAGGTCGTCGTGCCGGCCTTCGGAAATGTTGAGGTCGCCGAGGCCGTGACCACGGCCGGGGCGCTGCCGGTGTTCGCCGACATAGACCCCGCCACCTACTGCCTCGACCCGGCTGCCGTGGAAGCGGCGATCACCCCGCGGACCGCGGCCGTCGTGGCCGTACACCGCTTCGGCCGGCTCGCCGACATCGCGCGGCTGCACGCCGTGGGGCAGCGGCACGGACTGCTGGTGTTGGAGCAGGGTGAATCCGAGGCGCCGTACGACGAGATAGCCCAGCGCCGGGAGCGCGCGGCCTACCTCGATGCGAAGCTGCGGGGTGTGCGGACGCCGGACGACGGTGACGGGCACACCTATCAGCAGTACGTCGTGCGGGTTCCGGGCAATGGGCGACCCGATCGGGATGCCTTCGCGCGGTCCGTGCGTGCCAAGGGAGTTGGGTGCCGGGTGCCGGTCAAGACGCCCGTGCACCGGCTGCCTGGATTCCGGCGGTGTGTTGCGCTTCCGGAGACCGAGCGGGCTTCGGACGAGACGCTCGCACTTCCCGTGGACGCGTCCCTGACCAAGCGGGACATGCAGCGGATCGTGTCCTCCTGTAATGCCCTCGGAGGACTTCTCCAGCCCGCCTTCTGACGTGGTTGGGAGCACGGGTCTGTTCGGGGTATGATCTATTCCGTTGCCGCGGGGGAGACCTCGCAAAGCAACAGGCCCCTATAGCTCAGTCGGTAGAGCGTCTCCATGGTAAGGAGAAGGTCAGCGGTTCGATTCCGCTTGGGGGCTCAAACCGAAAAGGCCCCACCCTCACGGGTGGGGCCTTTCGCGTTCTTCTAGTCCTTCTGGAGACCCGGGACGCGCATCGCCAGGATCGCCATGTCGTCCGAAGGGGCGTCCGACGCGAAGCGTTCCACCGCGCGCATGATGCGGGCCGCGACGGCCCCGGCCGTGAGGCCCGTGCAGGTCGTGAGGACGTCGGCGAGGCCGTCGTCGCCGAGCATGCGGGCGCCCTCCCGGCGTTCGGTGACGCCGTCCGTGACGCAGAGCAGGACATCGCCCGGGTCGAGAGTGACGGTCTGCTCGTAGAGCTCCAGGTCCTCGATCACGCCGAGGAGCGGCTGAGGCTCCGCGGCCGGTTCGACCGAGCCGTCCTGGCGCAGGCGCAGCGGGAGCGGATGGCCGGCGCAGACCACCTTCAGTTCCGCGCTGCCGTCCTCCTGCGGGCGCATCTCGCCGTAGAGGAGGGTGAGGAAGCGGCTGCGGGCGCCTTCGTCGAGGATCGCGGAGTTGAGGCGCTCCAGGACCATCGGGCCGCTGAGGCCCTCGCGGGCCAGGAGGCGCAGGGCGTGGCGGGCCAGGCCCGTGACCGCTGCCGCGTTCGGGCCCGTGCCGCAGACGTCGCCGATCGCGAAGCCGTAGGCGCCGTCGCGGATGGGGAAGAGGTCGTAGAAGTCTCCGCCGACCTCGTTGCCCTCGCCGGCCGCGCGGTAGATGACCTCGACCTCGACGCCGTCGATCAGCGGCAGCTCCGGTGGCAGGAGGCTGCGCTGGAGGGACTGGCTGATCGCCGTGCGCTCCGAGTAGAGGCGGGCGTTGTCCAGGGCCAGGGCGGCTCGGCGGGAGAGATCCTCGGCGAGCTCCAGGATCTCCTGGCGGAAGTGCTCGTCGGTGGGCTTGCCGAGGGTGAGCATGCCGATGACGCGGTTGCGGGCGACCAGGGGGAGAACGACCGTCTCGCCGCCCACGGCGGAGGCGGTGGCGAGGGTGGGGCCGATGCCGGGGGTGACCTGGCGGGTCGGGCTGCCGCTGAGGCCGAGGCTGCGCATGGAGCTGCGCAGGGCCGCCTGGTGGGCCACCTCGGCGGGGGACGTCCAGACGCGGGCGCCGGGGGTGGGGACCGGGTCGGGCGGGGGGACCTTCGACAGCAGGGACTTGATGCCGTCGATGAGTTCCTCGTCCTCGTGCAGGACGTAGGAGAGGTAGGGCTCGGAGGCCTGGTCGGCGATCGTGTAGACGGCGCACCAGGTGGCGAGGGTCGGGACCGTCATCTGCGCCATCAGGGCCAGGGTCTGGTCGCGGTCCAGAGTGCCGGCCAGCAGGTCGGAGGCCTCGACGAGGAAGCTGAGGGAGCCGCGGCGCAGGCGTTCCAGTTCACCCAGGCGGGCCGATTCGACGGCGAGGGCGATGCGGTCGGCGGCGAACTGCAGGCGCAGGGCCTCTTCGTTGGAGTATCTGGCGGGGGCTTCGGCGGCGACGCCGAGGGAGCCGGTCAGGCGGCCTTCGACCTTCAGGGGGACCGTGACGACGGAGCGCATGCCCGTGCCGTTCAGGAGCGGGACCGCGCCGGGCACCGCGGTGAGGTCGTCGTGGACGGCGGGCATGCGGGCCGAGCCGTAGCGGCCGGGGCCGGCCTCGACGGGGACGCGGGCGAAGCGCTGGCGGGCGGAGGGGAGGCCGGTGGAGGCGCGGACCTCCAGTTCCGTCTCGTCGTCGGTGGCCAGCAGGAGGAACGCCGAGTCGCCGTCGAGCATGTCGCGGGCGCGTTCGACGGTGCGCTGGAGGAGGCCGTCGAGGTCGTCCGGGGCGGGGGAGCCGATGAAGACCTCGAAGGGGTCGGTGCTCTGGCCCTCGGAGCCGGTCGAGGTGTCGGAGGCGGGGACGCGCAGGGGCGTCTGGAGAACTGCCCGCTCGTGGTCCCGTACGAGGAGGCAGACGGTTGACGGCTCGCCGCCGGTGTCTCTGACGCGCAGGTGGGAGGCGTAGACGGGGGTGACGCGGCCGGTGGCGGTGCGGATGCCGTAGCTGCCCTCCCAGCGGGAGAGGCGGAGGGCCTCGGCGATGCCGGTGCTGGTGCCGGGGGTGTGCGGCCAGGCGGCGAGGTCGGTGAGGGGCTTGCCGGTGACCTGCTCCGCCGGGTAGCCGAAGAGTTCCTCTGCGTCCTCGTTCCAGGCGGTGATGTGGCCGGTGCGGTCGATCTGGACGACGGCCACGCGGACCCGGCCGTCGGCGAGGGGGAGGAGCTCGGAGGGGAGGGCCGGCCCGGCCGTGCGGGTGCCCACCGCGCGTGCGGGCAGGTCCAGTTGGAACCAGACGGTCTTGTGGGTGGGGGTGTACTCGACGCCCCAGCGGCCGGCGAGGGCCGCGCACAGCTGCAGGCCCCGGCCGCCCTCGCGGTCGGGGCTGCCCATGTTGATGGCGGTGCCCTGGAGGGGGATCTCGCGCTCGGGGTAGCGGTCGGCCACCTCGATGCGCGCGCCCTCGTCGCTGCGCAGACACAGCACGTCGGCGGAGGTGCCGGCGTGGACGACGGCGTTCGTCACGAGTTCGCTGGTGAGAACGACGGCGTCGTCGACGATGTCGGCGAAGCCCCAGCCCTGGAGGGTGTCGCGAACGAAGGAGCGGGCGCTCGCGACCGATCGGCCGACGGGCTCGAAACTGGCGGCCGCGCGCGCGGTGATCACAGAACTCCTCGACCGGTTCTCGACGTGCTGGGCTGCGTGGCCGACCGGCTCGCGCCGCTGTTGCGGCAGGGCGCCCGTCGGCCGGGGGTCCGGGGGCTGTCCCCCCGGGATCAGTCCGGTGGTCATGTGTGCGGCCGCCCCTCCGATGCCCGCTCGTCTTCGTGCCACCGCCCAGGCCGGACGGACCGGCGCGGCTGGACAGCCGGATGCAAGGTTACTTACCTTCGCGGTCCATGCGGATGCCGGTCTGCAGTGTTTCCGTCCGGAGGGTGTGCGGACGATGTGCGAAGCTGCCGAACTGTTATGGCCTGGTTCGGGCAGGGTGAAACACTGGGCAAGCTTCCTGTGAAGGTCCGGGCAGGCTGTGTGCCCGACGCCGGCCTTGGGCAGCAGCCCCCTGGAGACGGCCTGATATGCAGGGCAGAGAATACGCAGTAGTAACTGGTACGCCGAGCGAGGTACCGGAGCACAGCAGTGACGGTCGACCCCTGCGGGAGGGACACAGTGGAGTCTGGCGCAGCGACGCGTGGCAAGAAGGCGCGCGCGAAAGGCGGACAGTCCCCGATCAACCAGGGCAAGGTGCGTGGTGGCACGACCGAGGTGGACACGGCGGCCCTGAACCGGCTCATGGCGGCCTTGGTTTCGATGCGGGACGGGAACTTCCGCAAGCGGTTGACGGTGTCCGGCGACGGCGTGATGGCAGAGATCGCGGCGGTCTTCAACGAGGTGGCCGACCGCAATCTGCATCTGACGGGTGAGCTGTCGCGGGTGCGGCGGATGGTGGGCCGCGAGGGCAAGCTCACCGAGCGACTCGAGACGGGTGCCTGTGAGGGCTCCTGGGCGACGGCGATCGACAACTCGAACGCCCTGGTGGACGACCTGGTGCGGCCGGTGTCCGAGGTCGGCCGGGTGCTGTCCGCGGTGGCGGAGGGTGATCTGTCGCCGCGGATGGAGCTGCGGACCCATGGGGCGGACGGGAACAGTCAGCCGCTGCGCGGCGAGTTCCTGAAGGTCGGGCGGACCGTCAACAACCTGGTCGACCAGCTGTCGACGTTCACCGACGAGGTCACGCGTGTGGCCAGTGAGGTGGGCACCGAGGGCAAGCTGGGCGGGCAGGCCCGGGTGCGGGGCATGTCGGGTTCGTGGCGGGACCTGACGGACTCCGTCAACACGATGGCGAACCGGCTGACCGCCCAGGTGAGGGACATCGCGCTGGTGACGACGGCGGTCGCCAAGGGTGATCTGTCGCGGAAGGTCACGGTCCAGGTGGCCGGCGAGATGCTGGAGCTGAAGAACACCGTCAACACGATGGTCGACCAGCTCTCCGCGTTCTCCTCCGAGGTCACGCGTGTGGCCCGTGAGGTGGGCACCGAGGGCGCGCTGGGCGGTCAGGCGCAGGTGCCGGGCGTCGCCGGTGTGTGGAAGGAACTCACCGATTCGGTGAACACCATGGCCGGGAACCTCACGGCCCAGGTGCGCGGGATCGCGGAGGTGACGACCGCGGTCGCCAACGGTGACCTGTCGCGCAAGGTGACCGTGCCCGCGCGCGGAGAGGTCGCGCAGCTCGCCGACACGATCAACCAGATGACCGAGACGCTGCGGATCTTCGCGGACGAGGTCACGCGCGTGGCCAACGAGGTCGGGGCCGAGGGGCAGCTCGGTGGTCAGGCGAACGTGCCGGGTGCGGCGGGGACGTGGAAGGACCTCACCGATTCGGTGAACACAGTGTTCCGGAATCTGACCACCCAGGTGCGGGACATCGCCGCGGTGACGACGGCGGTGGCCAATGGTGATCTGTCGCAGAAGGTCACGGTGGACGTGGCCGGCGAGATGCTGGAGCTGAAGAACACCGTCAACACGATGGTCGATCAGCTGTCCGCCTTCGGTGCCGAAGTGACGCGTGTGGCGCGGGAGATCGGCGTCGAGGGTGAGCTGGGCGGCCAGGCGCAGGTGCCCGGCGCGGCGGGCACGTGGAAGGACCTGACGGACTCCGTCAACACGGCGTTCCGGAACCTCACCGGTCAGGTGAGGAACATCGCCCAGGTGACGACGGCGGTGGCGAACGGCGACCTCTCGCAGAAGGTCACCGTCGACGTCTCCGGCGAGATGCTCAAGCTGAAGAACACCGTGAACACGATGGTGGACCAGCTGTCGAGCTTCGCCGACCAGGTGACGCGGATGGCCCGGGACGTGGGCACGGAGGGCCGTCTGGGCGGGCAGGCCCGGGTGGACGGTGTCTCGGGCACCTGGAAGGAGCTCACCGACTCCGTCAACTCGATGGCCGGGAACCTCACGTCCCAGGTGCGCAACATCGCCCAGGTGACGACGGCCGTGGCCCGGGGCGACCTGTCGCAGAAGATCGACGTCGACGCGCGCGGCGAGATCCTGGAGCTGAAGAACACCATCAACACGATGGTCGACCAGCTCTCGGCCTTCGCCGACCAGGTGACGCGGGTCGCGCGTGAGGTGGGTACGGACGGCCGGCTGGGCGGTCAGGCGCAGGTGCCGGGCGTGGCCGGTGTGTGGCGTGACCTGACGGACTCCGTGAACGGCATGGCGTCCAACCTGACCGGTCAGGTGCGCAACATCGCCCAGGTGGCCACGGCGGTGGCCCGGGGTGACCTGTCCCAGAAGATCACCGTGGACGCGCGCGGGGAGATCCTGGAGCTGAAGAACACCCTGAACACGATGGTGGACCAGCTGTCGTCCTTCGCCGAAGAGGTCACGCGTGTGGCCCGTGAGGTGGGTACGGAAGGCATCCTGGGCGGTCAGGCCGAGGTGCAGGGTGTCTCCGGCACCTGGAAGGACCTCACCCAGTCGGTGAACGGCATGGCGAACAACCTGACCATTCAGGTGCGCAACATCGCCGAGGTCACGACCGCGGTGGCCCGGGGCGATCTTTCGAAGAAGATCACCGTCGACGCCAAGGGCGAGATCCTCGAGCTGGTCACGACCGTCAACACGATGGTGGACCAGCTGTCGTCCTTCGCCGAGCAGGTGACCCGGGTGGCCCGTGAGGTGGGTACCGAGGGCATCCTGGGCGGCCAGGCGCACGTGCCGGGTGTCACGGGCATCTGGAAGGACCTGAGCGACAACGTCAACCTGATGGCGAAGAACCTCACCACTCAGGTGCGGAACATCTCCCAGGTCTCGGCGGCGGTCGCCAACGGTGACCTGACGCGGCAGGTCACGATCGAGGCGCGCGGTGAGGTCGCGCAGCTCGCCGACACCATCAACACGATGGTGAAGACGCTGAGTTCGTTCGCCGAGCAGGTCACCAAGGTGGCCCGTGAGGTGGGCACGGACGGCATCCTCGGCGGTCAGGCGCACGTGCCCGGTGTGGCCGGCACGTGGAAGGACCTCACCGAGTCCGTGAACCAGATGGCGTCCAACCTGACCGGTCAGGTGCGCAACATCGCCATGGTGACCACGGCCATCGCCAAGGGTGACCTGACGAAGAAGATCGACATCGATGCGCGCGGCGAGATCCTGGAGCTCAAGACGACCATCAACACGATGGTCGACCAGCTGTCGTCGTTCGCGGAGGAGGTCACCCGGGTCGCCCGCGAGGTGGGCACGGAGGGGCAGCTCGGCGGCCAGGCACGCGTGCGTGACGTGGACGGCACCTGGCGGGACCTGACCGAGTCGGTGAACGAGATGGCCGGGAACCTCACCCGGCAGGTGCGTGCCATCGCGCGCGTGGCGACCGCGGTGACCCGCGGCGATCTGAACCTGAAGATCGACGTGGACGCGTCCGGGGAGATCCAGGAACTCCAGGACTACATCAACAAGATGATCGCCAACCTGCGCGACACCACCATCGCCAACAAGGAGCAGGACTGGCTCAAGGGCAACCTGGCCCGGATCTCGGCGCTGATGCAGGGCCGCCGCGACCTGGAGGACGTGGCCTCGCTGATCATGAGTGAGCTGACGCCGGTGGTCTCCGCGCAGCACGGGGCGTTCTTCGTGGCGATGCCGCTCGTCGACGGCGAGGACATCAGCGCGACCGACGAAGACCAGTACGAGCTGCGGATGCTCGGCAGCTACGGCTACTCGATGGGCTCCATGCCGACGTCGTTCCAGCCGGGTGAGGCGCTGGTCGGGACGGCTGCCGAGGAGAAGCGCACGATCCTGGTGGAGAACGCGCCGAGCGGCTACCTGAGGATCTCCTCGGGGCTCGGTGAGGCGCCGCCCGCGCAGGTGATCGTGCTGCCGGTGCTGTTCGAGGGCAGTGTGCTCGGCGTCATCGAGCTGGCGTCCTTCACGCCGTTCACGCAGATCCAGAAGGACTTCCTCAACCAGATCGCCGAGATGATCGCGACGAGCGTCAACACCATCTCCGTCAACACCAAGACCGAGCTGCTGCTGGCGCAGTCGCAGGAGCTGACCGAGCAACTGCGGGAGCGCTCGGCGGAGTTGGAGCAGCGGCAGAAGGCCCTCCAGGCGTCCAACGCCGAACTGGAGGAGAAGGCCGAGCTGCTGGCCCAGCAGAACCGCGACATCGAGGTGAAGAACACCGAGATCGAGGAGGCGCGGCAGGTCCTGGAGGAGCGCGCCGAGCAGCTCGCGGTGTCGATGCGCTACAAGAGCGAGTTCCTCGCGAACATGTCGCACGAGCTGCGTACGCCGCTCAACTCGCTGCTGATCCTGGCCAAGCTGCTCGCCGACAACGCCGAGGGGAACCTCTCCCCGAAGCAGGTCGAGTTCGCCGAGACGATCCACGGGGCCGGGTCGGACCTGCTCCAGCTCATCAACGACATCCTCGACCTGTCGAAGGTCGAGGCGGGCAAGATGGACGTCTCCCCGACGCGGATCGCGCTCGTCCAGCTCGTGGACTACGTGGAGGCCACCTTCCGGCCGCTGACCGCGGAGAAGGGCCTGGACCTGTCGGTGCGGGTCTCGCCGGAGCTGCCCGCGACGCTGCACACCGACGAGCAGCGGCTGCTGCAGGTGCTACGCAACCTGCTGTCCAACGCGGTGAAGTTCACCGACTCGGGGTCGGTGGAGCTGGTCATCAGGCCGGCGCGGGACGACGTGCCGCAGAGGATCCGGGAGCAGTTGCTGGAGACCGGGTCGCTGACCGATCCGGACGCCGAGCTGATCGCGTTCTCCGTGACCGACACCGGGATCGGTATCGCGGCCAGCAAGATGCGGGTGATCTTCGAGGCGTTCAAGCAGGCCGACGGCACCACCAGCCGCAAGTACGGCGGTACGGGTCTCGGGCTGTCCATCTCGCGGGAGATCGCGCAGCTCCTCGGCGGTGAGATCTTCGCGCAGAGCGAGCCCGGCCGTGGCTCGACGTTCACGCTGTACCTGCCGCTGCACCCGAGCGAACTGCCGCCGCAGGGCTACCAGCAGCAGCTGCCCAGCCTGGAGGCCGGCGACCTGGTGGCGTCGGCGTCCGACCCGGCCGCGCTGTCGGACGCGGAGGTCGAGACGCCGGCCGAGGTGACGTCGTACCGCGAGACGCAGAACGGGCCCGCCGCCCTCTTCCGGCGGCGCCGCAGGATGCCCGAGCTGCCGCCGCGCCCCGCGCAGCTGGAGCAGTGGACGCCGGCCGAGCAGCAGCCGGCGCCGCGGCCGACCCGCGGCATCCGGTTCGGCGGCCAGAAGGTCCTGATCGTGGACGACGACATTCGCAACGTCTTCGCCCTGACCAGCGTCCTGGAGCAGCACGGCCTGTCCGTGCTGTACGCCGAGAACGGCCGTGAGGGGATCGAGGTCCTGGAGCAGCACGACGACGTGGCGGTCGTGCTGATGGACATCATGATGCCCGAGATGGACGGGTACGCGACGACCACGGCGATCCGCAGGATGCCGCAGTTCGCCGGGCTGCCGATCATCGCGCTGACCGCGAAGGCGATGAAGGGCGACCGTGAGAAGGCGATCGAGTCGGGCGCTTCCGACTACGTGACCAAGCCGGTCGACCCCGATCACCTGCTGTCGGTGATGGATCAGTGGATGCGAGGGGAATGAGGGGAACGTTGGCCAGTTGCGCGACCATGACGGGAAGGTTCGGTGTTCACGCGGAGTTGCCGACTCGATGTGCGCATAGTCGTGTAGAAGTACAGGATCTGGGGAACCTTCTGGTCTCCTGCTGCGTTTCTGCTATGTGCACAGTGACATCACGGTGACAGGGTGTGGCGACGGGCGGGGTGCGGCTACGATGACCGGCACAAGGACGGGCGACGCCAGGGAGTCGTCCCCTGGGGCGGCACCCACCGGTGCGTCCACAGGTCCTGCGGACAGGGGAGGCCCCACGCCGGGGCGAGGAGGGCGGGCCATGGTGCAGAAGGCCAAGATCCTCCTGGTCGATGACCGGCCGGAGAATCTGCTGGCGCTGGAGGCGATCCTCTCTGCGCTCGATCAGACGCTGGTGCGGGCATCGTCCGGGGAGGAAGCGCTCAAAGCGCTGCTCACGGACGACTTCGCGGTCATCCTGCTGGACGTCCAGATGCCGGGCATGGACGGCTTCGAGACGGCCGCGCACATCAAGCGCCGCGAGCGGACCCGGGACATCCCGATCATCTTCCTCACGGCGATCAACCACGGCCCGCACCACACCTTCCGGGGTTACGCGGCGGGCGCGGTGGACTACATCTCCAAGCCGTTCGACCCGTGGGTGCTGCGCGCGAAGGTCTCCGTCTTCGTCGAGCTGTACATGAAGAACTGCCAGCTCCGGGAGCAGGCGTCGCTGCTGCGGCTCCAGTTGGAGGGCAACGGCAAGGACGCGGGCGGCGAGGCCAAGGAGTCGGCCGGGCTGCTCGCGGAGCTCTCCGCGCGGCTCGCGGCCGTCGAGGAGCAGGCCGAGGCACTGACCAAGCAGCTCAACGACGAGTCGACGGACGCCGCCGCGGTGGCCACGGCGGCTCATCTGGAGCGCAAGCTCACGGGGTTGCGGCGGGCGCTGGACGCGCTGGAGCCGGGCACCGGGAGTACGTCCTCGGTGTCCTCGCAGAACTGACCCACAGACAGGCGGGATTGCCCGTCCGTGAGCACGCGTCAGTTTCATGCCTCTCCCGAAGCGACACGAACGGGTGAAGCCGTGGACACGCGTGTCCCCTGTCGTCTCCACCGGTAACCTCACACCCATGGCCTCACGTCCCTCCGCAGCCAAGAAGCCGCCGCCCCCGAAGAAGGCGGCCGCGAAGGCTCCGGCGAAGAAGGCCGCCGCCAAGAAGGCTCCCGCGAAGAAGGCGCCCGCCAGGAAGGCCGCGGCCAAGAAGGTCGCGCCCAGACCGGCACCCAGCCCCACCGGTGGCATCTACCGGCTGGTGCGCGCCGTCTGGCTCGGCGTGGCGCACGCGGTCGGTGCCGTCTTCCGCGGCATAGGGCAAGGCGCCAAGAACCTCGACCCGGCCCACCGCAAGGACGGTGTCGCCCTGCTGCTGCTCGGCATCGGCCTGATCGTCGCCGCCGGCACCTGGGCCGACCTGAAGGGTCCCGTGGGCGACCTCGTCGAGATCCTGGTGACCGGCGCCTTCGGCCGGCTCGACCTGCTCGTGCCGATACTGCTCGCCGTCATCGCCGTGCGGTTCATCCGCCACCCGGAGAAGCCCGAGGCCAACGGACGCATCGTCATCGGTCTGTCCGCGCTCGTCATCGGCGTGCTCGGCCAGGTCCACATCGCGTGCGGCTCACCCGCGCGCGGTGACGGCATGCAGGCCATAAGGGACGCCGGCGGCCTCATCGGCTGGGGCATGGCGACCCCGCTGTCGTACGCCATGGGTGACGTGCTCGCCGTGCCGCTGCTGGTGCTGCTGACGGTCTTCGGGCTGCTCGTGGTCACGGCCACGCCGGTCAACGCCATCCCGCAGCGGCTGCGGATGCTCGGGGTGCGGCTCGGGATCCTGCGCGACCCCGCCGAGGACGAGTTCGGTTTCGCCGAGGACGACGAGCGCTACGAGGAGCAGTGGCGCGAGGCGCTGCCCGCGCGCCCGCGCGGCAGGCGTGCGCCGGCGCCCGAGGCGTACGACCCGGACAGTGCCGAGGAGGAGGCGCTCACCCGGCGCCGCGGCCGCCCTCGCCGCTCGGCGGTGCCGCAGCCCGACATGGACCGGCGCAGGGACGCCGTGGACGTCGCGGCGGCGGCTGCCGCGGCCCTCGACGGTGCCGTGCTGCACGGGATGCCGCCCTCCCCGATCGTCGCCGACCTCACCCAGGGCGTACGCGTGGGCGACCAGGAGGCGACCACACCGACACCCGTCCCGTCCGCCCGGCCACAGCAGGAAAAGCTCAAGCAGGACAAGCTCAAGCAGGCCAGGCCCGGGCAGGACGCGCCCGAACAGCCCAAGCCGAAGCCCGGTGTCCGCGACCTCACCAAGTCCCCGCCCGCCGAGCCCCGCGACCTGCCCCCGCGCGCGGAGCAGCTCCAGCTGTCCGGCGACATCACGTACTCCCTTCCCTCGCTCGACCTGCTGGAGCGCGGCGGCCCGGGCAAGTCCCGCAGCGCCGCCAACGACCTCATCGTCGAGTCACTGACGACGGTCTTCACCGAGTTCAAGGTGGACGCCGCCGTCACCGGCTTCACCCGGGGGCCGACGGTCACGCGCTACGAGGTCGAGCTGGGCCCCGCCGTGAAGGTCGAGCGGATCACCGCGCTGACCAAGAACATCGCCTACGCCGTCGCCAGCCCGGACGTGCGGATCATCAGCCCGATCCCGGGCAAGTCCGCCGTCGGCATCGAGATCCCCAACACCGACCGGGAGATGGTCAACCTCGGCGACGTCCTGCGCCTCGCGGAGTCCGCCGAGGACGACGACCCGATGCTGGTCGCCTTCGGCAAGGACGTCGAGGGCGGCTACGTCATGCACTCGCTGGCGAAGATGCCGCACATGCTGGTCGCCGGCGCCACCGGTTCCGGCAAGTCGTCGTGCATCAACTGCCTGATCACCTCGGTCATGATGCGGGCGACCCCCGAGGACGTGCGGATGATCCTGGTCGACCCCAAGCGGGTCGAACTGACCGCGTACGAGGGCATCCCGCACCTGATCACGCCGATCATCACCAACCCCAAGCGGGCCGCCGAGGCGCTCCAGTGGGTCGTCCGCGAGATGGACCTGCGTTACGACGACCTGGCGGCCTACGGCTACCGGCACATCGACGACTTCAACCGGGCCGTGCGCGAGGGCAAGGTCACGCCGCCCGAGGGTAGCGAGCGCGAGCTCCAGCCCTACCCCTACCTGCTGGTCATCGTCGACGAGCTCGCCGACCTGATGATGGTCGCGCCGCGGGACGTCGAGGACGCCATCGTGCGCATCACGCAGCTCGCGCGCGCGGCCGGCATCCACCTGGTGCTCGCCACGCAGCGGCCGTCGGTGGACGTCGTGACCGGTCTGATCAAGGCGAACGTCCCGTCGCGGCTGGCGTTCGCCACCTCCTCGCTGGCCGACTCGCGGGTCATCCTCGACCAGCCCGGCGCCGAGAAGCTCATCGGCAAGGGCGACGGGCTGTTCCTGCCCATGGGGGCCAACAAGCCCACCCGTATGCAGGGCGCCTTCGTCACCGAGGAGGAGATCGCGGGCGTCGTCCGGCACTGCAAGGATCAGATGACGCCGGTCTTCCGCGACGACGTCGTCGTGGGCACCAAGCAGAAGAAGGAGATCGACGAGGACATCGGCGACGACCTCGACCTGCTGTGCCAGGCGGCCGAACTGGTCGTCTCCACGCAGTTCGGGTCGACGTCCATGCTCCAGCGCAAGCTGCGCGTCGGCTTCGCCAAGGCCGGCCGGCTGATGGACCTGATGGAGTCCCGGAACATCGTCGGACCGAGCGAGGGTTCGAAGGCTCGTGACGTTCTTGTGAAGCCTGATGAGCTGGATGGCGTGCTCGCCCTGATCCGGGGGGAGTCTGAAGAGTAGGGAAGCGGGACACGGTGATCGTCTCGCGGCGTGTTACGGCAATCGGGTGTCCGGATCGTGACTCACCCGTAAGGGATCATCGAGCAACCGTTTCCCTTCGACGTACGTCAAGTTGAGGGAAGCGAAACGCAGCGACCCCACCATCGGAATGTCGGGCCATTCCGATGGCGTACAAAGTGACACCGCCCGGTTGCCCCACCCTTTTGGTACCCCCCTAGACTGAACTTCCAGCACAGGCGGCTACACGCTCGAAAGGCGCCCCCGTGTCCATCGGCAACTCCCCTGAAGACGAGCGTCCGTTCGAAAACGAGCACGTCGAAGCAGACCGCGAGGAAGCCCGCCCCTCCATCGGCCGTGCCCTGCAGCAGGCTCGTATCGCCGCCGGGCTGACCGTCGACGACGTCAGTAGCGCCACCCGGGTCCGCATGAACATCGTGCACGCCATCGAGGCGGACGACTTCTCCCCCTGCGGCGGGGACGTCTACGCCCGTGGGCACATCCGGACCCTGGCCAAGGCCGTCCACCTCGACCCCGATCCGCTGCTCGCCCAGTACGGCGACGAGCACGGCGGCCGTCCGGCGCCCACTCCGGCGGCTCCCCTCTTCGAGGCGGAACGCATCCGTCCGGAGCGGCGCGGCCCCAACTGGACCGCTGCCATGGTCGCGGCGATCGTCGCCGTGATCGGTTTCGTCGGCTTCACGATGTTCCAGGGCGACGACGGCGGCAGCGAGGCGAACGTGGCCGAGGGCTCCACGCCCAGCGACTCCGCCTCCCCGACCACCAAGACCAAGAAGCCCGCCGACCCCAAGCCCGAGCCGTCCGACAGCGCCATCGCGGCCGCGCCGCAGGACAAGGTGACCGTCCGGGTGGCCGCCGCCGACGGCCGCAGCTGGATCGCCGCCAAGGACCACAACGGCCGGATGATCTTCGATGGTGTCCTCAAGCAGGGCGACACCAAGACCTTCCAGGACAGCTCGAAGGTCCAGCTCGTCCTCGGTGACGCCGGTGCGATCGACCTCTTCGTCAACGGCAAGAAGATCGAGGAGAACTTCCAGCCGGGATCCGTGGAGCGTCTGACGTACACGAAGGGCGACCCCGAAGCCGGGTGATCGGACCGGAACGTCCAGTTGATACGGGGTTGGCCGGGAAACGGCCAACCCCGTCGACATGGGGTGTCAGCGGGACGAAGTAGTCTTGAGCCCATGCCTGAACGCCGTACCGTCGCACTGGTCACCCTTGGCTGCGCCCGTAACGAGGTGGACTCGGAGGAGCTCGCAGGCCGTTTGGAGGCGGACGGCTGGCAGCTCGTGGAGGACGCCGAGAACGCGGACGTCGCCGTCGTGAACACCTGCGGCTTCGTCGAAGCCGCCAAGAAGGACTCCGTCGACGCCCTCCTGGAGGCCAACGACCTCAAGGGGCACGGCAGAACCCAGGCCGTCGTGGCGGTGGGCTGCATGGCCGAGCGGTACGGCAAGGAACTCGCCGAGGCCCTCCCCGAGGCCGACGGCGTGCTCGGCTTCGACGACTACTCGGACATCTCCGACCGCCTCCAGACCATCCTCAACGGCGGAATCCACGCCTCGCACACCCCGCGCGACCGGCGCAAGCTGCTGCCGATCAGCCCGGCGGAGCGCCAGGAGTCGTCGGCCGGGGTCGCGCTGCCCGGGCACGGCCCGGCCGAGCCCGCCGTCGCGCCGGCGGACCTTCCGGAGGGCCTCGCTCCGGCCTCCGGCCCGCGCGCACCCCTGCGCCGCCGCCTCGACGGCTCCCCGGTCGCCTCCGTCAAGCTCGCCTCCGGCTGCGACCGCCGCTGCTCGTTCTGCGCCATCCCCTCCTTCCGCGGTTCCTTCATCTCCCGCCGCCCGAGCGACGTGCTGAACGAGACGCGCTGGCTCGCCGAGCAGGGCGTGAAGGAGATCATGCTGGTCTCCGAGAACAACACCTCCTACGGCAAGGACCTCGGCGACATCCGCCTGCTGGAGTCGCTGCTGCCCGAGCTCGCCGAGGTCGACGGCATCGAGCGGGTGCGCGTCAGCTACCTCCAGCCGGCCGAGATGCGGCCCGGCCTCATCGACGTGCTCACCTCGACCCCGAAGATCGCGCCCTACTTCGACCTGTCCTTCCAGCACTCCGCGCCCGGCGTGCTGCGCGCGATGCGCCGCTTCGGCGACACCGACCGGTTCCTTGAGCTGCTCGACACCATCCGCGGCAAGGCGCCCGAGGCCGGTGTGCGCTCCAACTTCATCGTCGGCTTCCCCGGCGAGAGCGAGGCCGACCTCGCCGAGCTGGAGCGGTTCCTGAACGGCGCGCGCCTGGACGCCATCGGCGTCTTCGGCTACTCCGACGAGGAGGGCACCGAGGCGGCGACCTACGACGACAAGCTCGACGAGGACGTCGTCGCCGAGCGGCTGGCCCACATCTCGCGACTGGCCGAGGAACTCGTCTCGCAGCGGGCCGAGGACCGCGTCGGCCAGAGCGTGCGGGTGCTCGTCGAGTCCGTCGACGAGGACGGCGTGTACGGCCGTGCGGAGCACCAGGCGCCCGAGACGGACGGCCAGGTGCTCCTCACGAGCGGCGCGGGCCTGCGGGTCGGCCGTATGGTCGAGGCGAAGGTGGTCGGCACGGAAGGTGTCGACCTCGTGGCCGAGCCGCTGCAGGGCTCGCTCGCGTCGCCTGCGTGGAGTGAGGAGGCGGGCAGATGACCGGTGTCCCGGCATCCGCGGCGGGAGGCTCCTCCGGCGCGAGGAGGGCGGGTGCGGCCGCTGCCGCGCCCACCGCGACTCCAGGCAAGGCCGCGGGAGCGGCGGCTGCGCGGTCGGCCGACGGCGGAGCGCCCGGAACGGGGCCCGGCGCCTCGTCCGGCGCGCGGCACGGCGGGACTGCCGGGGCGGCTGCTGCCGATGGGGCCGTCCCCGGAGAGGCCGCCGGACTGGACGCACAGGACGACGGGAAGCCCCCGAGGGGCGCGAAGATCGCTGCCGCCGCCGTCAACCAGGCCAGTGTCTGGAACATCGCCAACCTCCTGACCATGCTCCGGCTGGTCCTCGTGCCGGCTTTCGTCGCACTGATGCTCGCCGACGGCGGCTACGACCCGGCCTGGCGGGCCCTGGCCTGGGCGGCCTTCGCCATCGCCATGATCACCGACCTGTTCGACGGTCACCTGGCGCGCACATACAACCTGGTCACCGACTTCGGGAAGATCGCCGACCCCATCGCCGACAAGGCGATCATGGGGGCGGCGCTCATCTGTCTGTCCGCGCTCGGCGATCTGCCCTGGTGGGTGACCGGCGTCATCCTCGGCCGGGAACTCGGCGTCACCCTGCTGCGTTTCTGGGTCATCCGGTACGGCGTCATCCCCGCCAGCCGCGGAGGCAAGCTGAAGACCCTCACCCAGGGCGTGGCCGTGGGTATGTACGTGCTGGCGCTGACGGGGTGGCTGGCCACCCTGAGGTGGTGGGTGATGGCCGCGGCGGTCGTGCTGACCGTGGTGACCGGTCTGGACTATGTGAAACAGGCCATTGTGCTGCGCAGGCAGGGAATCGCCGAGCGCAAGGCCGCGTTGGAGGAGAAGGAAGCGTGAGTTCCAGGGCCTCCGACGTGGTGCGACTACTCACGGTGAGGGGCGAGACGCTTGCCGTCGCGGAGTCGCTGACCGGTGGCCTCGTTGCGGCGGAGATTACATCCGTCCCCGGGGCGTCCAAGGTCTTCCGGGGCTCCGTGACCGCCTACGCCAGCGACCTGAAGCGCGACGTGCTCGGTGTCGACGCCACTGTGCTGGCGGCGCGCGGAGCAGTGGATCCGCAGGTCGCGGCCCAGATGGCCGTGGGTGTGCGCAAGGCGCTCGGCACCGACTGGGGCATCGCGACCACCGGTGTCGCCGGCCCCGATCCCCAGGACGGGCAGGCCGTCGGCACGGTCTTCGTCGCCGTGGACGGTCCCGTCGGAGCCGATTCCGGTTCTGCCGGCGGCGGAAAAGTGGAGGCTCTGCGGTTGAACGGCGACCGCGAGGAAATTCGTAGAGAGAGTGTACGGAGCGTACTCGCACTGCTCCTGAAGGAGCTTGCGGGCGAACAGACTGGGAATGAGCGGGCACAGGATACGGAACGGAACGGGGGGTTTTGATGTTTGCAGCCCTGAGTGAACACGACATCGCTCCCCGCACGGCCGCGGCGCAAGGCGGTACGGTGGGGCGTAATGGATGCGGCTACGCGGTCCGAGGAGGGAGCCACCGATGATTCTGCTCCGTCGCCTGCTGGGTGACGTGCTGCGTCGGCAGCGCCAGCGCCAGGGCCGTACTCTGCGCGAAGTCTCCTCGTCCGCCCGAGTCTCACTCGGCTATCTCTCCGAGGTGGAGCGGGGGCAGAAGGAGGCTTCCTCCGAGCTGCTCTCCGCCATCTGCGACGCGCTGGACGTACGGATGTCCGAGCTCATGCGGGAAGTGAGCGACGAGCTCGCCCTCGCCGAGCTGGCACAGTCTGCCGCGGCCACCCCCAGCGAGCCTGTACCCACGGCGGTTCGCCCGATGCTGGGCTCCGTCTCGGTGACCGGTGTGCCACCGGAACGGGTGACCATCAAGGCGCCTGCCGAAGCAGTGGACGTCGTCGCCGCGTGAGGCTCTGCGCTCACACGGCATGACTGAGGCCCCGGCCGGGCCCCTCCGGAGGATCCGGAAGGGTGCCGCCCGGGGTTTTCGCATGTTCGAGGGACCCGGCGCCGTCCCCTCTCCCCGCTTGCTCGTGCCGTGTCCGATGTCTGTGCGTTTGCCGGTGCGGCGTGCGGCGGTCATCGTTGAGGGGATGGCGGGGGCAGTCCTCGGAGGTGCGGATGTACGTCGTGAAGAGCCCGTTGTCGGACGCGAACCTGAAGACCGTGTCCGAGGCGCTGCAAGGTGCCCTTGTCGATCTGGTGGATCTCGCCCTCGTGGCGAAGCAGATCCACTGGAACGTGGTGGGGCCGCGCTTCCGTTCCGTGCATCTCCAGCTCGACGAGGTCGTCGACATCGCGCGGCAGTACTCCGACACCGTGGCCGAGCGCGCCGCGGCTCTCGGGATCTCTCCTGACGGGCGGGCCGCCACCGTGGCCGTCGGCAGCGGGATCGGGGTGACCCCCGAAGGGTGGGTCGACGACACCACCGCCGTGGGCACGCTCGTCGAAGCCCTCGGCGCGGTGATCGCACGGATGCGGGAGCGGGTGCAGTCGACCGGTGAGCCGGATCCGGTGAGTCAGGACATCTTCATCGGGATCACGGCGGACCTGGAGAAGCAGCACTGGATGTTCCAGGCCGAGAACGGGTGACGGAACAGGGCGCGGGCCCTGCCCCCGCCCAGGGCCCCGGAGCGGGTGACGGCCCGGTCGGGGGTTTCTCCACCGCTCGGCGCGTACGGCTGCGCTGCGTGGGCGTCGGCGGGAGGTGGCGGTCATGGCGGGGATAGCGCGCTGGGGGGTGCGTGTGGCCGCGCTCGGGATGGGAGCGCTGTGGTGCTGGGCGGTGCTGCGGCTGGTGGCCGTACCTGGGGCGGGGGCACTGGAGGCCGCGGTCGCGGCCGGGGGCTGGGGGCTGAGCGTCCTGCCCGTGCATTGCGTGCCCAAAGGGCAGGCGCGGGGAGTCGTGGGGCCGGGGCGGTGGCGGAGGATCTGGGCGGCCGGGGCGCGCAGAGGCGGTGTCACCACGGCATCGCCACGCCCCCGTTCGGGCGGAGGATCTGGCCCGTGGTGAAGGCCGAGGCGTCGGATGCCAGGTGCAGGACGGCGTGCGCGATGTCCTCGGGCTCGCCCACACGGCCCAGGGGTGACATGCGGGCCATGACGGACTCCGTGTGCGCCTGGGCCTCGCTGTCGTGCCGGTCGGTCATGGGCGTGCGGATCCAGCCCGGGGCGACCGCGTTGACGCGGATGCCGTACCGGCCGACCTCCGTTGCCAGGGTCTTCGTCAGCTGGACCACCGCCGCCTTGGCGGCGCCGTAACAGAGCAGCCCGGGGCCGCCCGTGTCGACGGCGCCCGAGGCCATGGTGACGATGCTGCCCCGGGTGCCGTGGGCGATCATCAGGCGGGCCGCCTCCTGGCACGCGTACAGGACTCCCTTGAAATTGACGTCCAGCACCCGGTCGAGGTCCTCGTCCCGGGTCTCCAGCACGGGGCTGCTGTGCATGATCCCGGCGACCGCGGCCAGGGCGTCCAGGCGTCCGCAGGAGCCCAGGGCCTGCCTGAGCCCGGCCCGGTCGGTGACGTCCAGGGTGTGGGTCCGGGCGGTGCCGCCGCTGTACTTGATCAGGGTCGCCGTCTCGTGCAGGCCCTCGGCGTCACGGTCCGCGCAGTGCACGGTCGCGCCCGCCTCGGCGAGCAGCAGCGCCGAGGCGCGGCCGATGCCGCTCGCGGCGCCGGTGACGAACGCGGTGCGGCCGCTGAGGTCGTACGCCGTGACGGGCATACAGGGACCGTACGAGCGTTTCTGACGAGTCGTCAATTGGTGCGGTTGCGCCGGGTCGGGGCGGGGCCGGGCTGGCAGGTGGGGCACCAGTAGGTCGGGCGTTCGCGGGAGCCGTCGCCCTGGTCGGCCACGCGGATCGAGGTGCGGCAGCGCAGACAGGGACGCGGGGCCCGGCCGTAGACGAAGAGGTCCTGGCCGCGGCTGCTCGTGGTGATGCGGACAGGGCGGTCGCGATTGGCCTCCAGCAGCCTCTTGGCGACCGCCGGCAGCTTCGCGGCCCGGTCGGGGGGCAGGTCGCCGGCCGGGAGCCAGGGGGTGACGCCGAGGAGGAAGCAGATCTCGCTCTTGTAGATGTTGCCGACGCCGGCGAGGTTGCGCTGGTCGAGCAGGGCCTGGCCGAGTTCGCGGGCGGGGTCCTGGAGGACGTTGGCGAGGGCGCGGTCGGGGTCCCAGTCCGGGCCGAGGAGGTCGGGGCCGAGGTGGCCGACCGCGCGGTGCTCGTCGCTTGTGCGCAGGAGTTCCAGGACGGGGAGGCGGTAGCCGACGGCCGTGCGCTCGGGGTTGCCGAGGATCGCGCGGATCTGGTGGCCGGGGCCACCGCTCCAGCGCTGGCCGTTTCCGTACACCTTCCAGGAGCCGTCCATCCGCAGGTGGGAGTGGAGGGTCAGGCCGCCCTCGACGCGGGTGAGGAGGTGCTTGCCGCGCGCGGTGACGTCCAGGACCGCACGCCCCGTGAGGTCGGCCGTGGCGAAGCGGGGCACCCTGAGGTCGCTGCGGGTCAGCACCTTGCCCGCGAGGGCGTCGTGCAGCCTCCTCGCGGCCTGCCAGACCGTGTCACCTTCGGGCATGGGTCAAGAGTGGCACGGTCGGCGCGTGCTCGGTCCGGGTGGCCGCGGGCGGGTGGTCGTCATGCGCGCAGGCGGAGTCCTCGGGGCGTCGCGATGAAACCCGCTCCTTCCAGGAGGGTGCCGATGGGGGAGGTCAGGGCTTGTGCGCCGTTGACGCGCTCCACCGTGACCGTGCCGAGCGAGCCCGCGCGGGCGGCCGCGGCGAGGGCTTCGGCGGCGCTGCCCAGGCGGGGGTCGGCGGCGGGATCGCCGTCCGGGTCGGCGGGCCAGGCCAGCAGGGTCTTGCCGCCACGCTCCATGTAGAGCGTCAATTCACCGTCGACGAGCACCACCAGGGAGCCCGCCTTGCGGCCCGGCTTGTGCCCGGCGCCGGTCGGCGGCTCGGGCCAGGCCAGGGCGGCGCCGTAGGCGTTCGCAGGGTCGGCGGCGGCGAGGACCACGGCCCTGGACGCGCCGTCGGGGCGGTTGCGGCGGCCCGCGAAGCCCTGGTCGTACGCGGCGCGCCCGCCGTTCTGCCAGGGCGGGGCGGCCTGCGCGTGGTCGCGGGGCGAGACCCACTCGCCCCGGGACGGATC
This sequence comes from Streptomyces tuirus, assembly GCF_014701095.1. Taxonomy (NCBI): domain Bacteria; kingdom Bacillati; phylum Actinomycetota; class Actinomycetes; order Kitasatosporales; family Streptomycetaceae; genus Streptomyces; species Streptomyces tuirus. Next base: position 5,623,718 of record NZ_AP023439.1, read on the forward strand.
CGGGGTGGCGAAGGAGGCGTCCAGGTCGGGGAAGCCGTCGGGGCCGAGGTCGCCGGTGTGGTCGTGGGAGGGGACGGAGTCGTACGGTCCGGCGAAGTCATGGGCCGGGAACGGGTCGGGTTCCGAGCCGGGCGGCGGGCCGGGCAGGTCCTGTCCGCGGTCGCGGGCGTTGGCCACCGCGCGCAGGCGGTCCACCGCGCCGTCCATCGCGAACTGCGCGGCGCCGAGACCCTCCACCACATAGCCCCGGCGGGCCTGACCGCTCTCCTCGAAGACCGACAGAACGCGGTATGTCGCCGAGAAGCCGCCCTCGACGCCCTCCGCCGAGACCGCGCCCCTGGTGACCACGCCGTGCCGGTCGAGCAGGGTGCGGGCGAGGGCGTGGGCACGCACGGTGGGGTCCGGTTCGTGGGCCGGGAGCAGGGACCAGCGGCCCGCGACCGTCGGCGGGCCGGTGCGGGACGCGGTGCGGGCCGCGGCAGTCAGGGAGCCGTAGCGGCCGCGGGGCATCGAGCGCTTGGCGCGGTGGGCCGTGGAGCCCGCGGTGCGGCCCGAGCCGAGCAGGGAGCGCATCGGGGTGAGTGTGTCGTTCGTCAGGCGGCCGGACCAGGCCAGGTCCCACAGGGCGTCGGCCAGTTGGGGATCGGTGGCCTCGGGGTGGGTGGTGGCGCGGACCTGGTCGGCGATCTGCCGGAAGAACAGGCCGTAGCCGCCGGAGAGGGTGTCCAGGACGGACTGGTGCAGGGCGGTCAGCTCCAGCGGATGCGGGGGCGGCAGGAGCAGGGGGGCCGCGTCCGCCAGGTAGAGGGAGATCCAGCCGTCCTTGCCGGGGAGCGAGCCCGCCCCGGCCCAGACCACCTCTCCGGCGGCGGTGAGCTCGTCCAGCATGGCCGGGGTGTAGTTCGCGACCCGGGAGGGCAGCACCAGCTTCTCCAGGGCGGAGGCCGGCACGGACGCGCCCTGCATCTGCTCGATGGCGCGGACCAGGCCGTCGATGCCGCGCAGGGAATGCCCCTTGCCGATGTGCTGCCACTGGGGGAGGAACTGGGCGAGCGCGGCCGGCGCGACCGGTTCCAGTTCGTGGCGCAGGGCGGCCAGGGAGCGCCGGCGCAGCCGCCGCAGTACCGCGGCATCGCACCACTCCTGGCCGATCCCGGCCGGGTGGAACTCGCCCTGGACGATCCGGCCGGCCGCCGAGAGCCGCTGGAGGGCGCCCTCGGTGACGGCCGTGCCCAGACCGAAGCGGGCCGCTGCCGTGGCCGAGGTGAACGGGCCGTGGGTGCGGGCGTAGCGCGCGAGAAGGTCGCCGAGCGGGTCCTTGACCGGCTCCGTGAATGCTTCCGGGACGCCGACCGGCAGGGCGGTGCCCAGGGCGTCGCGCAGGCGGCCCGCGTCCTCGATCGCCGCCCAGTGGTCCCTGCCCGCGATCCGGACCCGGATGGCGCGGCGGGTGCCCGCCAGGTCCTGGGCCCACTGCGGTTCGGCGCCCCGCTCGGCCAGTTCCGCGTCCGTGAGCGGCCCGAGGATGCGCAGCAGGTCCGCGACACCCTCGGCGTCCTTGACGCGGCGGTCCTCGGTGCGCCACTGGAGCTCCTGCTCCAGCTCGGTCAGCACCTCCGCGTCGAGCAGCTCGCGCAGCTCCGCCTGGCCCAGCAGCTCGGCCAGGAGCCGCGAGTCCAGCGACAGGGCGGCGGCGCGGCGCTCGGCCAGCGGGGAGTCACCCTCGTACAGGAACTGGGCGACGTAGCCGAAGAGGAGGGAGCGCGCGAACGGGGAGGGTTCGGGAGTGGTGACCTCGACCAGGCGGACCTTGCGGGACTCCAGGTCGCCCATCAGCTCGACGAGCCCCGGCACGTCGAAGACGTCCTGGAGGCACTCGCGGACCGCCTCCAGGACGATCGGGAACGAGCCGAACTCACTCGCCACCTGCAACAGCTGCGAGGCGCGCTGCCGCTGCTGCCACAGTGGGGTGCGCCGGCCAGGATTGCGGCGCGGCAGCAGCAGCGCGCGGGCGGCGCACTCGCGGAACCGGGAGGCGAACAGGGCGGAACTGCCCACCTGGTCGGTGACGACCTGATCGACCTCGCCCTTGTCGAAGACGACGTCCGCCGCGCCCACGGGCGCCTGCTCCGCGTCGTACTCCCGGCCCATCTTCACCGGCTCCTGGTCCAGCAGGTCCAGGCCCATGAGATCGGCGTCCGGCAGGCGCAGCACGATGCCGTCGTCGGCGTGCATGACCTGCGCGTCCATGCCGTACCGCTCGGAGAGCTTGGCACCGAGCGCGAGCGCCCAGGGGGCGTGCACCTGGGCGCCGAAGGGCGAGTGCACCACCACGCGCCAGTCGCCGAGCTCGTCGCGGAAGCGCTCCACGACGATCGTCCGGTCGTCCGGGATGTGGCCGCAGGCCTCGCGCTGCTCGTCCAGGTAGGAGAGCACGTTGTCCGCGGCCCACGCGTCCAGGCCGGCGGCGAGGAGCCGGAGGCGGGCGTCGTCCTTGGGCAGCGAGCCGACCTCGCGCAGGAACGCGCCCACGGCCCGGCCCAGCTCCAGCGGGCGGCCCAGCTGGTCGCCCTTCCAGAAGGGCAGCCGGCCCGGCACGCCCGGGGCCGGGGAGACCAGGACGCGGTCGCGGGTGATGTCCTCGATGCGCCAGGAGCTGGTGCCGAGCGTGAAGACGTCGCCGACGCGGGACTCGTAGACCATCTCCTCGTCGAGCTCGCCGACCCGGCCGCCGCCCTTCTTGGGGTCGGCGCCCGCGAGGAAGACGCCGAAGAGACCGCGGTCGGGGATCGTGCCGCCGGAGGTGACGGCGAGGCGCTGCGCGCCGGGGCGGCCGGTGATCTCGCCGGTGACCCGGTCCCACACCACGCGCGGGCGCAGCTCCGCGAACGCGTCGGACGGGTAGCGGCCGGCCAGCATGTCGAGGACCGCCGTGAAGGCGGACTCGGGCAGCGAGGCGAACGGGGCGGCCCGGCGGACGGTGGCGAGGAGGTCGTCGAACTGCCACGAGTCCAGGGCGGTCATGGCGACCACCTGCTGGGCCAGGACGTCCAGCGGGTTCGCGGGGACCTTGAGGGACTCGATGGAGCCGGTGCGCATGCGCTCGGTGACCACCGCCGCCTGCACCAGGTCACCGCGGTACTTCGGGAAGACCACACCGGTGGAGACCGCGCCCACCTGGTGCCCAGCCCGGCCCACCCGCTGCAGGCCGGAGGCGACGGAGGGTGGCGACTCGACCTGGACCACCAGGTCCACCGCGCCCATGTCGATGCCCAGCTCGAGGCTGGACGTGGCCACGACCGCCGGCAGGCGACCCGCCTTGAGGTCCTCCTCGACCAGGGCCCGCTGCTCCTTGGACACCGACCCGTGGTGGGCGCGGGCGATGACCTGGGGGGCACCCTGGGCCGCTCCCGAACCGCCCATGAGCTCGGCGGGGGAGTGGTGCTCGTCGAGGGGTTCGCCCGTGGCCCGCTCGTACGCGATCTCGTTCAGGCGGTTGCAGAGGCGCTCCGCGAGGCGGCGGGAGTTCGCGAAGACGATCGTGGAGCGGTGGGACTGGACGAGATCGGCGATCCGCTCCTCCACGTGAGGCCAGATGGACGGACGCTCCGCGCCCTCCTGGCCGTCCGCCACCGGGGAGCCGCCCAGCTCGCCCAGGTCCTCGACCGGGACGACCACGGACAGGTCGAACTCCTTGCCCGACTCCGGCTGGACGATCTCCACCTTGCGGCGCGGCGAGAGGAACCGGGCCACCTCGTCCACCGGGCGGACCGTCGCGGACAGGCCGATGCGGCGGGCCGGCTTCGGCAGGAGGTCGTCCAGCCGCTCCAGGGAGAGCGCGAGGTGGGCGCCGCGCTTGGTGCCGGCGACCGCGTGCACCTCGTCGAGGATCACCGTGTCGATGCCGGTCAGGGCGTCGCGGGTGGCCGAGGTCAGCATCAGGAACAGCGACTCGGGCGTCGTGATCAGGATGTCCGGCGGGCGCGTGGACAGCGCGCGGCGCTCGGCGGCCGGGGTGTCGCCGGAGCGGATGCCCACCTTGACCTCGGGCTCGGGCAGACCGAGGCGCACGGACTCCTGGCGGATGCCGGTCAGCGGGCTGCGCAGGTTGCGCTCGACGTCCACCGCCAGGGCCTTCAGCGGGGAGACGTACAGGACGCGGCAGCGCTTCTTCGGGTCGGCCGGGGGAGGTGTCGAGGCCAGCTGGTCCAGGGCGGCCAGGAAGGCCGCCAGGGTCTTGCCGGAGCCGGTGGGGGCGACGACCAGCACGTCCGAGCCTTCGTGGATGGCCTGCCACGCACCGGCCTGGGCCGGGGTGGGCGCGGAGAAGGCACCCGTGAACCAGGCGCGGGTCGCGGGTGAGAAGCCGTCCAGGGCTCGGTGTGCATTGCTGGGCATGCGTCCATCGTGCACCCCGGCACTGACAACGGGGCCTCGCCGCCTCTCCCCCTGGAGGGCGGGGGGTGGCTCTGGCCGTCGGGAGTGTGCGCCGGGACGGGCGCGGCCCTCGGAGTGGGCCCCGAGGGACGAGGCCGGGGGCCGCCCCGGCCATAGGGGTGTGTGCCGCGTCCTCCGCCGCCGCGGACAATGGTCGTATGAACGAGCGCGCACGGCACTGGCAGTACGACGAACTGCCCGGAGTCGATCTGCTGCGGGCCCGGTACGTGCGCAAGACGTTCGTGCGGCACACGCACGAGAACTTCGTGATCGCCGCCATCGCCGACGGGGTGGAGGTCTTCCACCACGGAGGGGGCGACCAGTACGCGGGCGCCGGAGCCCTCGCACTGGTGAATCCCGACACACCGCACACCGGGCGGGCCGGAGTGCCCGAAGGGTGGCGGTACGGGGCCGTGTACCCGCCGGCCGACGTGGTGGCGGAGATCGCGGCCGAGACGACGACGCTGCGCGGGACGCCGGGGTTCGTCAGCCCGGTGATGGACGACCCCTACGCCGTGGGACTGGTCCACCAGGTGCTGCGCGCCGCCGACGAGGGCAACGCCCTGGCCGCGGACACACTGCTGCGAGTGGCGGTGACCAGGCTGCTGCGGCTGAACGGCGGACCCATGCCGCGGCGCGAGGTACGCACCGCGGGAGCCCGGATCGCGGCACGCGCGCGTGGCGTGCTGGAGGAGCGGATGGCACAGCCGCCGACCCTGGAGCGGCTGGCGGCCGATCTCGGGACCAGCCCGTTCGCCCTGCTGCGGGCCTTCCGGGACACCTACGGCATGCCACCGCACGCCTGGCTCACGGACGCGCGCGTGCGCCGGGCGCGGCAGCTGCTGGACACCGGGACGACTCCCTCCGAGGCCGCCGTGTCCGTCGGATTCACCGACCAGCCCCATCTCAACCGCCACTTCAGCCGGATCGTCGGCGTGCCTCCGGGGGCGTACCAGCGGGAGCGCAAGAACGTACAAGACCCGCGATAGCCGGGACCCGTAGCGTGCGGAGCGTGACAGATCGAACAGTTCTCGAAGACGCGGACATCGGCGCGAAGACGGACCGGGCCGTCGTACGCGACGCCCTGGGGGTCGGGGTGGCCGTCGGACTGTCCGGGTTCGCCTTCGGGGTGACCTCGGCCGGCGGCGGACTCACGCTGCTGCAGACATGCGCGCTCAGCCTTCTGGTGTTCACCGGCGCGTCCCAGTTCGCCCTGGTGGGAGCACTCGCCGCCGGGGGCAGCCCGTTCACCGCCGCCGCCGGGGCCTTCTTCCTGGGCGTGCGGAACGCCTTCTACGGCCTGCGCCTGTCGCAACTGCTCGCCCTCCCGCGCGCGGTGCGGCCGTTCGCCGCCCAGTGGGTGATCGACGAGACCGCCGCCGTCGCGCTCGCCCAGCCCACGCGCCGCACCGCACGGCTCGGGTTCGTCGTGACCGGGCTGAGCCTGTACGTCCTGTGGAACCTCACCACGCTGCTCGGTGCCCTGGGGGCCGAGGCCATCGGGGACACGGACGCGTGGGGTCTGGACGCCGCCGGGCCCGCGGTGTTCCTGGCGCTGCTCGCGCCGATGCTGAAGACCGGCACCGAGCGGGCCGTCGCCGGGCTCGCCGTGCTGCTGGGACTCGGGCTGCTGCCCGTCCTGCCCGCCGGGGTGCCGGTGCTGCTGGCCGCCCTGGCGGCGCCGGCCGTGCTGTGGGCGGACGGCCGGCGCCGCGTGGGACAGGGGGAGACTCGGTGAACGTCTGGATCGCGATCGGAGCGACCGTCGTCGGCTGCTACGCCGTCAAGCTGGCCGGGCTCCTGGTGCCCGCAGGGGCTCTGGAACGCCCCGTCGTCAAGCGTCTCGCCGCGCTCCTGCCCGTCGCGCTGCTCGCGGCCCTCACGGCCCAGCAGACCTTCGCCGACGGCCAGACGCTGGTGCTGGACGCGCGGGCCGCCGGCCTTGCCGCCGCGGCCGTGGCGCTGCTGCTGCGCGCCCCTTTCCTGCTCGTCGTCGCCGCGGCCGTGGTGGTGACCGCAGGGGTGCGGGCCATGGGGGCGGGGTGATCAGTCGACGGCGGGCGGGGATGATCAGTCGACCGCGCGGCCGTACGCGCTGAGCACGCGCAGCGCCTCGATCGTCACGAGCGGGCGCGCCTCCAGGGCGGGGGCCGGGGCCCAGTGGCGCCACCGGACGGGCCAGCCGCCGTCCTCCTGCTGCTGGGCCGCGAGGTGGTCCAGGGAGCGGGCCATCTCGTCGTCCGTGAACCACGCGCGCGCGAGCGAGAGCGGCGTCCGTGCGTAGTCGTGCGGGAAGTGATGCTCCCCCGGGGCGTAGCCGGGGGACACCGGATACGCGTCGAGGCGGTCGGGGTCCAGGGCGGCGAGGCGGTGTTCGCGGACCAGGCGGCCGAGACGGTCGGCGGCCGCCTCCGCGCGCGGGCGATCGGGCGCGGAGTCCAGGAAGGTCACGGCGGCCTCGATCTCGTACGGATGTGACTTCTCCAGGGACTCGACCGCCCGCCAGCAGAAGTCCGTGGCCCGGAAGAGCCACGCGTGCCACACCTCGTTGCGGTGCAACAGCCCCACCACCGGCCCGGTGGCCAGGAGGTCGCTGGGCGGATCGTCCACCACCGGCACGAAGGGGGCCGTGGGGTAGTCGCGCTGGCTGGGGTGGATCGTCGGGAGGGCACCGTCCGCGGTGGAGACGGACGTCAGATAGCGGCACATGTGTTCCACGCGCTGCCCGGCACAGCGTCCGACCGCGTCCAGGACGCGCAGCGCGTGCGCGGTGTGCAACGGCTGGCTGACCGGGCCGCGCAGATCCGGCTCCAGCGCGTGGCCGTACCCGCCGTCCTCGTTGCGGTAGGCGTCCAGGGCGGTCTCCACCGGGTCGGCGGCGGCGTTCCGGAAGTGGTGGGCGAAGCGGCGCTGCTCGAGCACGCGCGCGGTGAGCCAGACGAAACGCTCCGCGCGCGTGACGGGGCTGTGCGGCGGGGACGTCGGGGGGAATGCGGTAGCTCCTGTTTCGGCCATGGGTCAGACCGTAGGGCGCGAAGCGGCGCCGGCAGGCGGTCACGGCCCAGGCCCACCCCCAGGGGCGGGATACTGGGGTCATGCGGTTGACGGTCTTCTGGCAGCGGATGGCGGAGCACTTCGGTCCTGGTTACGCCGAGATGTTCGCGCGCGACCACGTGATGTCCGAGCTCGGCGGACGCACGGTGCACGAGGCCCTGGCGGCCGGCTGGGACGCCAAGGACGTCTGGCAGGTGGTCTGCTCGGTGATGGACGTGCCCCAGGAGAGGCGCTGACCGGCTGACGGTTGCCGATGAGCCGGGGCGACTGCCGGGCGGTGGGGCGGACGGCTCCGGTGGCGCCCGCCCTGATCGGCGGCCGACCTTGCGGACGGTGACCGACCGGGCCGTGTGTCCTTGTCGGCCACCGCCCTGACCAGCCGGCCCGCCTCGGACGGCGCCGCCCGGTCACGAAGATCGCAGCCGGGCAGACGGCTGTCGGTGGCGTGGGCGAGACTTGGACCGTGGCACCCACTGACGAGACCGGGCAGGCAGCCCAGCAGTCCTCCGCTTCCGGCACGACGCCGCCCGCCCGGCCCCCGGTCGGCGGGGCCGGGGCGAACGGCCGCATGCCGCGCTGGCTGCCGCGCGCCATGGTGCTCGCGCTCGCTCTCGTCGCCGCGTTCCAGCTGGGCAGCTGGGCCTTCCACCAGCTCACCGGGTTGCTGATCAACATCCTCATCGCGTTCTTCCTGGCGCTCGCCATAGAGCCCGCGGTGAGCTGGATGGCCTCACGCGGCATGCGCAGGGGGCTGGCCACGTTCATCGTCTTCATCGGCGTGATGGTCGTGTCGGCCGGCTTCGTCACTGTGCTCGGTTCCGTCCTCGCGGACCAGATCATCAAGCTGATCGAGGGTTTCCCCGAGTACCTCGACTCCGTCATCAACTGGATCAACACGCACTTCAAGACCGACCTGAAGCGCGTCGACATCCAGGAGGGCCTGCTCCGCTCCGACTGGCTGCGCAACTACGTCCAGAACAGCGCCACCGGCGTCCTGGACGTGTCCGCCCAGGTCATCGGAGGCCTCTTCCAACTGCTCACGATCGCCCTGTTCTCGTTCTACTTCGCCGCGGACGGCCCCCGGCTGCGCCGCGCGATCTGCTCGGTCCTGCCGCCCGCCCGCCAGGCCGAGGTGCTGCGCGCGTGGGAGATCGCCGTGAACAAGACCGGCGGCTACATCTACTCCCGCGGCCTGATGGCCCTGATCTCCGGCGTGGCGCACTTCGTCCTGCTGCAGGCCCTGGACGTGCCCTACGCGCCCGTGCTCGCCGTGTGGGTGGGCCTGGTGTCGCAGTTCATCCCGACCATCGGCACGTATCTCGCGGGCGCCCTGCCCATGCTGATCGCGTTCACGGTGGACCCCTGGTACGCGCTGTGGGTGCTGATCTTCGTGGTGATCTACCAGCAGTTCGAGAACTATGTGCTGCAGCCCAAGCTGACCTCCAAGACCGTCGACATCCACCCCGCCGTCGCCTTCGGCTCGGTCATCGCCGGCACCGCCCTCCTCGGCGCCGTCGGCGCGCTGATCGCCATCCCCGCCATCGCCACCCTCCAGGCCTTCCTGGGGGCGTACGTGAAGCGCTACGACGTCACGGACGACCCTCGGGTCCACGGACACCGCCGACGAGGCCAGGGACCGGGCCTGCTGACCCGTGCGAGGGCGTTGTGGGCGCGGCGGCCAGGGGCGGAACGGCCCGGGGGTGGGGACTCCGGTTCCGGGGGGAACTCCTCCTGAGAGGCCGGGGCTGGAGGCCCGCGCTCGGAGACCCGAGTTGAGAGGCCCGAACCGCCAGGCTCGTACGGCGTCGTCACCGTCAGAAGGCTCGTCCGCTCGTCGGGTGGGGGGATGAGCCCGTCCGGCAGCGTCCGGTCGTCCAGCAGACCGCGGACCAGTTCCGCATGCTCGGGTGCCCGCCGGTGACCGGCACATCCGTCTCTCCCCCCGAGTGCGCGCCGTCGCGGTCAGGGTAGGCGTGCCGCGTGGTGCGCTTGACACGAAAATCGAACATCCATTCTCATGGAGGCACCGGCGAGGCTCAACGAAGGGCATTTCGACGTACTTTGGGTAGATAAGTGCCCGAGTTATCCACAGGCCGGACGTGCGTCGGGGCGCATTGTCAGTGGCAGGCGTTAGCGTCTTTGACGTGAAGCGATCGACTCAAGCAAATCGGGTGGAACCCATGGCAGGAACCGACCGCGAGAAGGCCCTGGATGCCGCGCTCGCACAGATTGAACGGCAATTCGGCAAGGGCGCGGTCATGCGCATGGGCGACCGTACCAATGAGCCCATCGAGGTCATCTCGACCGGCTCCACCGCCCTGGACGTGGCCCTCGGCGTGGGCGGCCTGCCCCGCGGCCGTGTCGTCGAGATCTACGGACCGGAGTCCTCCGGTAAGACCACCCTGACCCTGCACGCGGTGGCGAACGCGCAGAAGGCCGGAGGCCAGGTCGCCTTCGTCGACGCGGAGCACGCCCTCGACCCCGAGTACGCGAAGAAGCTCGGCGTCGACATCGACAACCTCATCCTCTCCCAGCCGGACAACGGCGAGCAGGCCCTGGAGATCGTGGACATGCTGGTCCGCTCCGGCGCCCTCGACCTCATCGTCATCGACTCCGTCGCCGCGCTCGTCCCGCGCGCGGAGATCGAGGGCGAGATGGGCGACAGCCACGTCGGTCTGCAGGCCCGACTGATGAGCCAGGCCCTGCGGAAGATCACCAGCGCGCTCAACCAGTCCAAGACCACCGCGATCTTCATCAACCAGCTCCGCGAGAAGATCGGCGTGATGTTCGGCTCCCCGGAGACCACGACCGGTGGCCGGGCGCTCAAGTTCTACGCCTCGGTGCGCATCGACATCCGCCGCATCGAGACCCTGAAGGACGGCACGGAGGCGGTCGGTAACCGCACCCGCTGCAAGGTCGTCAAGAACAAGGTCGCGCCGCCCTTCAAGCAGGCCGAGTTCGACATCCTCTACGGCCAGGGCATCAGCCGTGAGGGCGGCCTGATCGACATGGGCGTGGAGCACGGCTTCGTCCGCAAGGCCGGCGCGTGGTACACGTACGAGGGCGACCAGCTCGGCCAGGGCAAGGAGAACGCGCGCAACTTCCTGAAGGACAACCCCGACCTGGCCAACGAGATCGAGAAGAAGATCAAGGAGAAGCTGGGCGTCGGTGTGCGCCCCGAGGAGCCGGCCTCCGAGCCGGGCACGGACGCCGCGGTCTCCGCACCGGCCGACGCTGCCCCGGCTGTCCCCGCCCCGGCAGCGGCCAAGACCGCCAAGTCCAAGGCCGCCGCAGCCAAGAGCTGACCCGTGACACGGCGAACCGACTGGGCGGAGTACGAGTACACCGCCTCCGGTGCCCCACGGGGGAGGGGCACCGGAGGCGACACCGGCACAGCCATGGACGGGGTGGAAGGCCCCGGGAGCATGCCACTCGAGGCCGACGGGTTGTACGAGGGTGACGGGCTGTACGAGGGCGGGGGCGACCCCGGGCCGCACGGGGGCGGCCCATCCAGAGACGGCTCGCGTGACGGCGGGCCGCGTGACGGCGGGCCGCGTGGCAGGCGTGGTCGTCGCCGGCGTGGCTTCGGCGAGGCGGCGGCTGACACCGAGGACGGAGGCGCCCCCTCCTCGTCGAGGGCCGAGCAGGAGGCACCTCCAGGGGACCCGGTCGAGCGGGCTCGGGCGATCTGCCTGCGCCTGCTCACCGGGACCCCGCGGACCCGCAAGCAACTCGCCGACGCCCTGCGCAAGCGGCAGATCCCGGACGATGCCGCCGAGGAAGTGCTGTCGCGGTTCGAGGAGGTCGGCCTCATCAACGACAGTGCCTTCGCGGACGCCTGGGTGGAGTCCCGCCACCACGGCAGAGGGCTGGCCCGGCGCGCGCTCGCCCGGGAGCTGCGCACCAAGGGCGTCGACTCCACGCTGATCGACGAGGCGGTCTCCCAGCTCGACTCCGAGCAGGAAGAGGAGACCGCGCGCGAGCTCGTCGCACGCAAGCTCCGCTCCACCCGCGGACTCGACCGCGACAAGCGCCTCCGACGCCTCGCGGGCATGCTCGCCCGCAAGGGCTACCCCGAGGGCATGGCCCTGAGGGTGGTGCGGCAAGCGCTCGAAGAGGAGGGGGAGGACACGGAGTTCCTCGGGGAGGACGGGTTCTGAGGGTGCACAGGGGCATCCCCAGAGGTCACTCCACCGGAGAGCTCATTCCACCGGCAACCCCGCCCCCCGCCAAGCCTGGAACCCTCCGACCAGGTCCGTGGCCCGGTGCAGGCCCAGCTGGTGCAAGGACCGGGCCGCCAGGCTGGACGCGTAGCCCTCGTTGCAGATCACGACGACGCGCAGGGCGTGGCTCGTGGCCTCGGGGAGGCGGTGGCTGCCCTGGGGGTCGAGGCGCCACTCCAGTTCGTTGCGCTCGACGACGTGGGCGCCGGGGATGAGGCCGTCCCGTTCACGCAGGGCGGCGTAGCGGATGTCGACCAGGAGCGCGTCGCCCGCCTGGGCAGCCTCGTACGCCTGCTGCGCTCCGATCCGCTCGTAGCCCGCCCGGACGCTCTCCAGCAACTCGTCGATGCCGACGGGGGGTTGTGATGCGGCGTCTGCCGACCCGGGTGTGGTGCTCACTGCCAGTCCTCCGGGCGTTCGACCTGCTCGAGTCGCAGGATCGGACCGCTGCGGCTGTAGCGGCGGATCTGCGGCAGGGGCGGGTAGTAGGCGTGGACGGAGATCGCGTGCCGGTCGGGCGACTCGTTGAGCACCTCGTGGACGTGGTGCCGGCCGAAGACGCGGCCCTGGCCGGCCCGCAGCCGGCGTTGCCGGTCCACGTCTCCGGCGAGTTCCAGGGTCTTCCAGCCGTCGGTGGGCAGCCGTGCGGCGAGGGAGTTCTCCCTGAGCTCGCCCGACGCGGTGAGGAAGGCGCCGACCGAGTCGGCGTGGTCGTGCCAGCCGGTGCCCGTGCCGGGCGGCCAGCCGATCAGCCAGGCCTCGCTGCCGCCGGGCCCGTCTAGCCGCACCCATGTGCGGCCCTCAGGGTCGAGGGGCAGGGAGTCGATGAGCTCGGTGTCGGCGGCGGTGCGCCGGACGAAGTGGTAGAGGTCGGCCTGGGTTGGAGCCGAACCGGTCGAGACCGAAGGGGTCGCAGAAGGGGATACAGACACGGGTGCCGTCCTGAAGGTCCTGGTGAGGGTTCGCGAGCAACGCGCGGCAGCCGGCAGACAGAGCGCGGCGCGCGCAGAGGGAAGGGGAGGCGAAGTCAGCAGGACGGGCGACACACGCAGCCCGCATAGCGGAGGAGGTCCATATGGACCCTCCGCCACAGGCGCACACAGGTGTCGGTCACGAAGCGGAGTACACCATGGCCGCCCGGGCGGGTCAACTCACTGTCACCATGCGGACGCACTGTGACAGTGAGCACATCGTTGCGGTGCCGACCTCAGCGTGAACCGGCCGAAGCACCGGCCTCGGCCTGCGCTTTCACCGGTCCACCGACCGTGGCTTCCGCCGCCGCGTAGAGATCGGCCGGGCGCACCCCGCTCAGCGCGGTCACGAGGTGCCCGTCGGGGCGCACCAGCAGCACCGTGTGCGCGGCGGCACCCGGATACCTCTCGGCGACGAGCAACTCGGCTGGGTGCGGAAGTGCCGTGACCGCCGCCGCGAGCTGCGGCATGATGCCCGCGCTGACCCAGTGCTTGCGCTCCCAGACACCCGTGCCCGGCGCGATCAGCACCACGAGCAGCGCACCGCGGCCGAGCCGGTCCCGCAGCCGTACGAAGGTGCCGTCCTCCGCGGTGACCCGCACATCGGTGACCGGTGTGCCGAGCGGTGTGCCGACCGGCACCTCCCCTTCGAGTCGTTGGGGCGCGAGCGGCGAGTCTGCGTACGCCCCCGGCGCACCGAGCTGGCCCTGCCCCAAGTGACTCTCCGTGAGGAGAGTGTCGTGGCTCCGGGACGAGCCGGGGACGACGGACCGCAGCCCTCCGCCGCCACGCAGCAGCGGCAGCGCCTGGTCCGCAGCGCGGAGCCGAGCGGCGACGACCGCTCGCCGTTCCGTCTGGTAACTGTCGAGGAGAGCCTCGTGCGGCCCGTGGTGCCAGGCCACGGCCAGTTTCCAGGCGAGGTTGTCGGCGTCCCGCAGGCCCTCGTCCAGACCGTGCGTGCCCAGCGCGCCGAGCAGGTGGGCCGCGTCCCCCGCGAGAAACACGCGGTCGGCGCGCCAGCGACGCGCCAGCCGGTGGTGGACGGTGTGGACACCGGTGTCCAGCAGCTCGTACGGCGGGACCGTGCCGCCCGCCCAGCCGGCCAGGGTCTCCCGGATGCGGGTGAGCAGCAGCTCGGGGGTGACCAGGTCCTTGCCGGGCGGCAGCAGCCAGTCCAGGCGCCAGACGCCGTCGGGCAGCGGGCGCGCGGTGACCTCGCCGGCCGAGGGTCCGGACATGCGCCAGGGCGGCAGGCGGTGCAGCAACGCCTCGTCGTGCCAGGGCAGTTCCGTACGGAGTGCGGCGACGGCGTGACGTTCCACCGCCGTACGGCCCGGGAAGCGGATGTCCTGGATCTTGCGCACGGTGGAGCGGGGGCCGTCGCAGCCCACCAGGTAACTGCCGCGCCACCACGTGCCCTTGGGACCGCGGGTGTGGGCCGTGACGCCGGAGGACTCCTGTTCGAGGCCGTCGAGGCGGCTCTCCACGGCGACCTTGACGAGCCGCTCGTCCGCGAGGGCCGCGCGCAGGGCGCCGGTCAGCACGTGCTGGGCGATGTGCACGGGGGCGGGTTCGGCGCCGTCGAAGACGATCTCGCGCATCACCTGCTTGCGCCGCATCGACCGCCATCCGGCCCAGCGCGCACCGGCCCGGGCGAGGGACATGCCGGTCAGCCGTTCCACCAGGGCGGCGGTGTCCTCGCGCAGGACGACGGTGCGCGCCGCGCGGGGTTCGTCCTTGCCCGGTCCCTCGTCGAGAACGACGCACGGCACCTCCTGACGCGCCAGCGCCAGGGCGAGCGTGAGCCCGACGGGCCCCGCTCCGACGATGATCACCGGGTCCACGGCGCGGCGCCCCCTGCCCGCGGTGGTGTCCTGAGAGACGTAGGTGAACAGGAAGTTGGAGCAGGGTGCACGATCACAGAACGTATGCAACCCATTGCCGGTGCTTGCGTCAAGTGACCAGGGGCAGTGGCGATCATGCCACTGCCCCTGAGTGTGTCACGTGAGGTGAACGAGTGTCAGGTGCCGGCCCCGCCCCCGGTCTGAGTGTTTCCGGTCGCCAGGTCGTCCACGCCCACGACCGCACCCGTCGACTTCTTCGCCTGCCGCAGCCGGCGCTCCAGCCAGCTCGCGAACGAGGTGAGAGCGAAGTTGAGCGCGATGAAGATGACGGCCACGACCGTGAAGCTGGCGAGGACGTTCGCGCCGTAGTAGCCGCTCATCGTGTTCGCCGAGGCGAGCAGTTCGGAGTAGGTCAGGACGGCACCACCGAGGGCGGTGTCCTTCACGATGACGACGAGCTGGCTGACGATCGCCGGCAGCATCGCGGTGACCGCCTGCGGCAACAGGATGAGCCGCATGACCTGACCCTTGCGCAGGCCGACCGCCATGGCTGCCTCGGACTGGCCCTTGGGCAGGGACAGGATGCCCGCACGGACGATCTCGGCGAGGACCGAGGCGTTGTACAGCACCAGTCCAGTGACGACCGCGTAGAGCGGACGGTCGTCGGACGAGACGTTCGTGTACTCGGCGAACAGGGCGAGCCCGAAGATCATCAGGATCAGCACGGGGATGGCCCGGAAGAACTCGACCACGACCCCGGCCGGCACCCGGATCCACGCGTGGTCCGACAGTCGGGCGATACCGAAGACCGCACCGAGAGGCATGGCGATGATCACGGCGAGGCCCGCGGCCTTCAGCGTGTTCTGCAGGCCAGGCCAGATGTACGTCGACCAGGGCTCCGAGCTGGTGAAGAAGGGCTCCCACAGAACCCACTCCAGCTGGCCCTTCTCCTTCAGGGTGCTGTACACCCACCACAGCACTGCTGCGAAGGCCGCCAGGAAGGCAATGGTGAGCAGCACGTTGCGCCGCTTGGCTCGGGGGCCCTGCGCGTCGTAGAGAACGGAACTCATCGCTTCACCGCCACCTTCTTGCCCACCCAGCCGAGGATCAGACCGGTCGGCAGCGTCAGGCACACGAATCCGAAGGCGAAGATCGCCGAGATGAGCAGCAGTTGCGCTTCGTTCTCGATCATCTCCTTCATCAGCAATGCCGCTTCCGCCACACCGATCGCCGCAGCCACTGTGGTGTTCTTCGTCAGCGCGATCAGGACGTTCGTCAGCGGACCCACCGCCGAGCGGAACGCCTGAGGGAGCACGACCAGCCGCAGCACCTGCGAGAAACTCAGGCCGATGGCGCGGGCCGCCTCCGCCTGACCGACCGGCACCGTGTTGATGCCGGAGCGCAGCGCCTCACATACGAAGGCGGAGGTGTAGACGATCAGGCCGAGCACGGCGAGCCGGAAGTTGGCCGTGTCCGACCTGTCGGCCCCGAGGCTGACTCCCAAAGTCTGGTAGAGCCCCAGTGAGGCGAACAAGATGATCACGGTCAGCGGGATGTTCCGCACGATATTCACGTACGCAGTCCCGAAACCGCGCATCAGCGGCACCGGACCGACGCGCATGGCGGCCAGCAGGGTGCCCCAGATCAGGGAGCCGACGGCCGAGAGCAGGGCGAGCTGCACGGTCGTCCAGAAGGCTCCCAGGATGTCGTAATCACTCAGAAAGTCGAACACGATCTCCCGCGCTTCCGCGTATAGGGATGCCCCGGTGCGCCGCCCCGGAGGGCGGCGCACCCGTCAGGCTTTGCCTCAGCCGTTGCGTCAGCTCTTGATGTCGCCGATCTTCGGCGCGGGCTCGTTCTTGTAGTTCGCCGGACCGAGGTTCTTGTCCACGGCCTTCTGCCAGGCGCCGTCGGCGACCATGGCCTCGAGGGCCTTGTTGATGTCGGCCTTGAGGTCGCTGCCCTTCTTGACGCCGATGCCGTAGTTCTCGTTGGTCATCTTGAAGCCGCCGAGCTTGAACTTGCCCTTGAACTGCGACTGGGCGGCGTAACCGGCGAGGATCGAGTCGTCCGTGGTCAGCGCGTCGATCGCCTCGTTCTGCAGACCGCTCAGGCAGGCCGAGTACGTCGGGTACTGCTGAAGGTCGGCCTTGGGAGCCAGCTTCTCCTTGACGTTCTGCGCCGAGGTCGAGCCGGTCACCGAACACAGCTTCTTGTTGTTCAGGTCCGCGGGCGACTTGATCGAGTTGTCGTCCGCGCGAACCAGAACATCCTGGTGAGCCAGCAGGTAAGGACCGGCGAAGTCGACCTTCTCCTGGCGCTCGGGGGTGATCGAGTAGGTCGCCGCGATGAAGTCGACGTCACCACGCTGGAGCATGGTCTCGCGGTCGGCGCTCTTCGCTTCCTTCCACTCGATCTGGTCCGCGTTGTAACCGAGCTTCTTCGCGACGTACGTGGCGACGTCGACGTCGAAGCCGGCGTAACCCTGCGGCGTCTTCTGGCCGAGGCCGGGCTGGTCGAACTTGATGCCGACCGTGATCGTCTTGCCGCCGCCGTCGGAGCCGGAGTCGCCGCCCGAGCTGTTGTCGCCGCCGCACGCGGTGGCGGTGAGGGCGAGAGCGAAGACGGTGGCCGAGGCGGCGGTGACCTTGCGGAGCTTCATGGTGAACATCCTTTGGCTGGTGAAGAGATGCGGGCCTTCAGTGGGTGGGCGACACAGGGGCGCGTCGAAGCGCGACCCGCGCGGTCAGTGGTGCAGGATCTTCGACAGGAAGTCCTTGGCACGGTCGCTGCGCGGATTGCTGAAGAACTGGTCGGGCGCAGCCTCCTCGACGATTCGGCCGTCTGCCATGAACACCACGCGGTTTGCGGCCGATCGTGCGAAACCCATCTCGTGGGTGACGACGATCATGGTCATGCCGTCGCGGGCGAGCTGCTGCATGACCTCCAGCACCTCGTTGATCATCTCGGGGTCGAGCGCGGAGGTCGGCTCGTCGAAGAGCATCACCTTCGGCTCCATGGCCAGCGCCCGGGCGATCGCGACGCGCTGCTGCTGGCCGCCGGAGAGCTGCGCCGGGTACTTCTCGGCCTGCGCACCCACACCGACCCGGTCGAGCAGGGCGCGGGCGCGCTCCTCGGCCGCCTTCTTGTCCTTCTTGCGGACCTTGATCTGGCCGAGCATCACGTTCTCGAGCACGGTTTTGTGCGCGAAGAGGTTGAAGGACTGGAAGACCATGCCGACATCGGCGCGGAGCTTGGCCAGCTCCTTGCCCTCGGCGGGCAGGGGCTTGCCGTCGATCGTGATCGTGCCGGAGTCGGTCGTCTCCAGGCGGTTGATGGTGCGGCACAGGGTGGACTTGCCGGACCCGGAGGGCCCGATGACCACGACGACTTCACCGCGGGCGATCGTCAGGTCGATGTCCTGGAGTACGTGCAACGCGCCGAAGTGCTTGTTGACGCTCTTCAGGACGACCAGTTCTCCGGTCGCGGCCACATCTTCCTTGGCCACCGATACTTCGGTCATCGCTCTCAGGCTCCGTCCTCCTCGGTTTCGGAGGACAGTAGTTACCCTCTACGACCTGCGTCATTACATCTGAGGGGAATCTGAGCATCACGATCCGATAGCAATCGGACACGTGTCGTAGCACTTATGAGCAGCGCTCATATCGGCCGGGTAACGGAAGCGCTCCGCAACCGGAACCCTCTTGACGCCGTCCTCATCCATCAGCGTGACTGCACAAGGTGCACGCGCGCGCGTGCACGCTTTTTGTACACACCTAGATCGTACGGCCAGTGAACCGAAGGGGGCCCGGATGAGACTGCTGCTCGTCGAGGACGACAACCACGTCGCCGCCGCCCTGTCGGCGGTTCTGGCGCGGCACGGGTTCGACGTCACGCACGCGCGCAGCGGTGAGGAGGCCCTCCAGGCCCTCGTTCCCGAGAGCGACTGCTTCGGTGTCGTCCTCCTGGACCTCGGCCTGCCCGACCAGGACGGATACGAGGTCTGCGGCAAGATCCGCAAGCGGACCAGCACCCCGGTGATCATGGTGACCGCCCGCTCCGACGTGCGCTCCCGCATCCACGGTCTCAACCTCGGCGCCGACGACTACGTGGTGAAGCCCTACGACACCGGGGAGCTGCTCGCCCGGATCCACGCCGTGAGCCGGCGCACCTCCCACGAGGACACCTCCAGCGGCATCGAGACCGAGCTGCGGCTCGGCCCGGTGCACATCGAGCTGCCCAACCGCCGGGTCAGCGTGGACGGCTCGGTGATCCAGCTGACCCGCAAGGAGTTCGACCTGCTGGCCCTGCTCGCGCAGCGGCCCGGGGTGGTCTTCCGGCGGGAGCAGATCATCAGTGAGGTGTGGCAGACCAGCTGGGAGGGGACCGGACGGACCCTTGAGGTGCATGTGGCGTCCTTGCGCGCCAAGCTGCGCATGCCGGCCCTCATCGAGACCGTACGCGGAGTCGGGTACCGGCTCGTCGCGCCTGCCGGATAGCGGGGCCGGGTGCGCACTCGTCTGCTCCCGCTGCTCATCATCCTGATGGCGGCCGTACTGCTCGCGCTCGGCGTCCCGCTCGCCGTGAGCCTCGCCGGGGCGCAGCAGCAGAAGGTCGTCGTGGACCGGATCGACGACACGGCGCGCTTCGCCGCCCTCGCCCAGTTCGTCACCGACTCGCCCGACGGGACCGAGGGCGCGTTCGAGAACGAGCGCCTAGCCACCCTCAGCAGCGAGCTGACCAGCTACTACGACGTCTACGGCATCCGGTCCGGGGTCTTCTACCGCAGCGGCAGCGCCATGGCCCACGCCCCGGTGAAGTGGTCGCTGCCCAAGGAGGGCGAGGTACGGGACGCGTTCGACGAGGCGCTGCTCAGCCGCCGCAGCCACGACCCGCAGCAGGTGTGGCCCTGGCAGCGCCGCAACCTCGTGGTCGCCTCGCCGGTCATCCGGGACGGGGACGTCGTCGCGGTCGTCGTCACCGACTCGCCCACCGGGCAGCTGCGCTCCCGCACACTGCACGGCTGGCTGGTCATCGGCGCGGGCGAGTTCGCCGCGATGCTGCTGGCCGTCGGTGCCGCCCTGCGGCTGACCGGCTGGGTGCTCAAGCCCGTACGGGTGCTGGACGCCACCACCCATGACATCGCCACCGGGCGGCTCAAGTCACGGGTGGCCGCCGCCGGGGGGCCGCCGGAGCTCCAGCGTCTGGCCCGGTCGTTCAACGAGATGGCAGACAACGTCGAGGATGTGCTGGAGCAGCAGCGCGCCTTCGTCGCCGACGCCTCGCACCAGCTGCGCAACCCCCTCGCGGCGCTGCTGCTGCGCATCGAGCTGCTCTCCTTCGAGCTGCCCGAGGGCAACAAGGAGATCGCCTCGGTCCAGGCCGAGGGCAAGCGCCTCGCGCAGGTCCTGGACGACCTGCTCGACCTGGCGCTGGCCGAGCACACCGAGGCGGATCTGAAGATCACCGACATCGGCGAGCTCGCCGCGGAACGCCTCGCGGCATGGGCCCCGACCGCCGAGGCCAAGGGCGTGCGCCTGGTGGGGGACTGCCCGCCGACGACCGCGTGGGCCGACCCGGTCGCGCTGTCCAGCGCGCTGGACGCGGTCATCGACAACGCGGTGAAGTTCACGCCCGAGGACCGGACCGTCGAGGTGACCGTCGACTCTCACGGAGACACCTCCACCGTCGTCGTCACCGACCAGGGCCCGGGTCTCACGGACGAGGAGCTGGCCCGCGTCGGCGACCGCTTCTGGCGCAGCGGCCGGCACCAGAACATCAAGGGCTCCGGCCTGGGGCTGTCCATATCGCGGGCGCTGCTCGCGGCGGGCGGCGGTTCGATCGCCTACGACCGTCACGAGCCGCACGGGCTGAAGGTCACGGTGGCGGTGCCGAGGTCGGCACCGACCGCTTGACGGCAGGCGACCGCGTGAAGGCCGCGGCGCCGCGGCTTGATGACAGCCGGCTGAGGGCCGGAGCGCTACGGCTTGACCGACTGGTAGTAGCGCTGGGCGCCGGCGTGCAGTTGCAGCGGGTCGGTGTAGATCGCCGTGCGGACGTCGACGAGCTGGGCGGAGTGGACGGTCGCACCGATGAGGTCCCGGCTGTCGAGCACGGTGCGTGTCAGCCACTCGGTGAGCCGCGGGTCCATGTCGCTGCGGGTGAGCAGCACGTTGGACACCGCCAGGGTCGGCACCGCGTGACCGCGCTGGATGGTGGGGTAGGCGGACTCCGGCATCTTGGTGGCACGGTAGTAGCGGGTGGCGCCGCCCTGGTCGTGGAGCTTGGCCACGAGCCGGGCGTCGATGGGCACGAACCGGAAGGCCGATGCCGACTTCCTGGCCGGCCGGCTCAGTCCGTCCGTGGGCAGCCCGCCCGACCAGAAGAACGCGTCGAGGCCGTGCCCCAGCCGCTTGGGCCCGGTGTCGATGCCGTCCGAGGACGGCTGGATGTCCTTCTCCGGGTCGATGCCGGCTGCCCTGAGCACACCGTTGGCTATCAGCCGTACGCCGGAGTTGGGCAGCCCTATGGCCACGCGCTTGCCCCGCAGGTCGGAGACGGAACGGATGTCCGAGTCCGGCGGTACGACGAGCTGGACGTAGTCGTCGTAGAGGCGGGCGAGGCCGCGCAGCCGGTCGGCGCCCGGGGCGTTGCCGAGCTTGTACGTGGCGATCGCGTCGGCCGCGGCGATGGCGAAATCGGCCTCGCCGGTCGCCACGTCGGCGACGTTCTCCTGTGAGCCGGCGCTGGTCAGCAGCCGCACCTTGAGATCGGGCATGTCCTTGTCGATCTCGGTCCGCAGGAGTTCCCCGTACTCGTGGTAGACCCCGGCGCGGGTGCCCGTGCTGAACGTGATGGTCCCGCTCGGCGGCTCCTCGGCCCAGGGGCGCAGCCACCACAGCAGCAGGCCGAGGACCACGAGGGCGGCGGTGCCGCCCTGCAGGGCCCCGCGCCTGCCGATACGGGGGAGCGTTCTGGACATGCGGGCGATCCTGCCAGCCGGGGTGCCCCTCTGACCAGGGCAGGGGTCACAGGGTGAGGGCGGGGGAGTGTCAGTGGCCGCCACTACAGTCGCCCGCATGAGCTCTTCGCCCGCCGACCTGGTCCGTGAATTCCACCGCGCCTTCGGCCTGGACGCCCGCAGTACGCCGACGGAGGTCTCCCCGGAACTCGCCGCTCACCGGGGCGAGCTTCTCGCCGAGGAGGCCGCCGAGGTGGCGGAGGTGTCGGTGCGCGGCCCGCTCGACCGGCTCGCGCACGAGCTGGCGGACGTGGTCTACGTCGCCTACGGCACCGCCCTGGTGCACGGCATCGACCTGGACGCGGTGCTCGCCGAGGTCCACCGCTCCAACATGACGAAGATCGGCCCCGACGGCTCGGTCTCCCGCCGTGCGGACGGCAAGGTCCTCAAGGGGGAGCACTACGAGGCGCCGGACGTGCCGGGGGTGCTGCGCAAACAGGGGTGGGCGCCGGGCGGGAGCGCCTGACCCGGTACCGCCCGGGGGCCCCGGACGTCCCCGGGGGCCCCGGTTCGGGGCTTCGGACGCGCGCCGCCCGGCCCGCCCTCCTCAGTCGGCGACCGGCGCCTCGGCCTCGGCCGCCCGGGGCGCCGGCTCCGGCCGACGGGGCTCGCGGCGCCGATCCCACCAGCTCGCCACCGGCTCGGTGTAGCGCGCGGTGAGCGGGCCCAGCACCACCAGGATCAGGACGTAGGCCGTGGCCAGGGGGCCGAGGGACGGTTCGATACCGGCCGAGACCGCCAGACCGGCGATGACGATCGAGAACTCGCCGCGCGCCACCAGCGCGCCGCCCGCCCGCCAGCGGCCCTTGACGGAGATCCCTGCGCGCCGGGCCGCCCAGTACCCGGTGGCGATCTTCGTCAGCGCGGTGAGGACGGCCAGCCCGAGGGCGGGCAGCAGCACGGGCGGGATGCTCGACGGGTCGGTGTGCAGTCCGAAGAAGACGAAGAAGACCGCCGCGAACAGGTCGCGCAGCGGGCTCAGCAGGGTGTGGGCACCCTCCGCGACCTCACCCGACAGCGCGATGCCCACCAGGAAGGCCCCGACCGCCGCCGACACCTGGAGCTGCTGTGCGACGCCCGCGACCAGGATCGTCAGACCCAGCACGACCAGCAGCAGCTTCTCCGGGTCGTCGCTGGATACGAACCGCGAGATGAGCCTGCCGTAGCGCACGGCCAGGAACAGTACGAGCCCGGCCGCGCCCAGCGCGATCGCCAGGGTCACGCTCCCGGCCATCAGGCCGACCCCCGCCACCAGCGCGGTGACGATGGGCAGGTACACCGCCATCGCCAGATCCTCCAGCACCAGCACGCTGAGGATCACCGGCGTCTCCCGGTTGCCGACCCGGCCCAGATCGCCCAGCACCTTCGCGATCACGCCGGAGGACGAGATCCAAGTGACTCCGGCCAGCACGACGGCGGCCACCGGGCCCCAGCCGAGCAGCAGCGCCACGGCCGCCCCGGGCAGCGCGTTGAGGGCGCAGTCGACCAGACCGGACGGGTAGTGGGTCTTGAGGTTGGAGACCAGATCGCTCGCCGTGTACTCCAGGCCCAGCATCAGCAGCAGCAGGATGACGCCGATCTCCGCGCCCGTGGCGACGAACTCCTCGCTCGCGCCCAGCGGCAGCAGACCGCCCTCTCCGAAGGCCAGACCGGCCAGGAGGTACAGGGGTATCGGGGAGAGCCGGAACCGGGCGGCGAACCGGCCGAGCAGGCCGAGGCCGAGAATGATGGAACCGAACTCGATGAGCAGAACCGCGGAGTGCAACGGCTCACTCCCGCCCGAGTATGGTCGCGGCCGCGTCGACGCCCTCGCGGGTCCCGACGACGATCAGCGTGTCACCGCCCGCCAGCCGGAAGTCCGGCGCGGGCGACGGGATGGCCTCGGCCCGGCGCAGCACGGCCACCACCGACGCGCCCGTCTCCGTACGCATCCGCATGTCGCCCAGCACCCGCCCGTTCCAGCGCGAGGTCGCGGCCACCTCGATCCGCTCGGCGACCAGCCCCAGGTCCGTGGTGTACAGCAGGCTCGGGCTGTGGTGGGACGGCTTCAGCGCGTCGATCAGCGATCCCGCCTCCGAGCTGGTCAGCTTCAGGGACTGGGCGCAGGAGTCGGGATCGTCTGACCGGTACACGTTCACCGTGCGCGTGCCGTCGCGGTGCGCCACCACCGACAGATGGCGGTGCTCCCGGGTCTCCAGGTCGTACTGGACCCCGATACCCGGTAGTGGCGTCGCCCTCAGGCGCGGAGCTGACACGTTGCTTCCCCTTGTTTCGTCTGGTTCGGTGTTTTTGTCGCACGTGGTCGCACGTGGTCGCACGTGGTCGCACGGTGGTCGCGCGTAGTCGGACGCTTTCGTACGTGGTCGCGCTTTGTCGGTCTGATGAGCCGTACCGATCATCGGACGGGTCACGTCCGCATGGTCCCATCCAGCCGTACGGTGACGACATGGGTGTCGTGACGGATATACGCAGTGGCCGGTCGCCGGAGAGGGTGGACGGGGCGGTGCACTGCGCGAAGGCGGGAAGGAGCGGATCCAGGAGCGTGTCGTTGTTCTGGCGGATCTTCTCGCTCAACGCCGCCGGCCTGGTCGTGGCCACGGCGCTGCTGCTCGGCCCGGTCACCGTGTCCACGCCCGTCCTCGTGGGCGAGGCCCTCGTCCTGCTAGGCGGCCTCGTACTGCTGCTCGCCGGCAACGCGCTCGTGCTGCGGTTCGGCCTGGTGCCCCTGCAACGGCTGGACCGGGCCATGGCCACCGCCGACCTGCTGCGTCCGGGCTCCCGGCCGGTGGTCGCGGGACCGGCGGAGACGGCCGGGCTGATCACGACGTACAACACGATGCTCGACCGGCTGGAGGCCGAGCGCGCCACGGGCGCCGCCCGGGCGCTGTCCGCGCAGGAGAGCGAACGCCACCGGATCGCCCGGGAGCTCCACGACGAGGTCGGGCAGACCCTGACCGCCGTCCTCCTCCAGCTCAAGCGCGTCGCGGATCTGGCGCCGGAGGACCTTCGCGAGGAGGTGGGCCAGGCGCAGGAGGCGACCCGGGCCGGCCTGGACGAGATCCGCCGGATCGCCCGCCGGCTGCGCCCCGGTGTGCTGGAGGAGCTCGGGCTGGCCAGCGCCCTGCGCTCACTCGCCGGCGAGTTCACGACCCACGGGCTGACCGTGCGTCACCACGTCACCGGCGAGCTCCCCGCCCTGACCCCCGAAGCGGAACTGGTCGTCTACCGGGTCGCCCAGGAGGGCCTGACCAACACCGCCCGGCACGCCGCCGCCGACCGTGCCGAACTCCGCCTCCAGGCGGTCCCCGACGGCGTCGAACTCCTCGTACGCGACAACGGCTCGGGCCTCGGCGGCGCTCCCGAGGGCGCCGGTCTCACCGGCATGCGCGAACGCGCGCTGCTCGTCGGCGCAGCCCTGGCCCTGGAGACAGCGCCGGGCGGGGGCACCGACGTACGGCTGCGCGTACCGGTCGCCGTGCGCGAACCAGTGACCGAAGGACCCCGCTGATGCCCACACCGATCCGCGTGCTGCTCGCCGACGACCACACCCTCGTGCGCCGGGGTGTGCGCCTCATCCTCGACGGGGAGCCCGACCTCACGGTGGTGGCCGAGGCCGGGGACGGCGCCGAGGCCGTCGCCAAGGCCCGGGAGACCCCGGTGGACCTGGCCGTCCTGGACGTGGCCATGCCCCGCATGACCGGCCTCCAGGCCGCGCGGGAGCTCTCCCGCCGGCTGCCCGACCTGCACATCCTCATCCTGACCATGTACGACAACGAGGAGTACTTCTTCGAGGCGCTCAGGGCCGGGGCCAGCGGCTACGTCCTCAAGTCCGTCGCCGACCGCGACCTGGTGGAGGCCTGCCGGGCGGCCGTGCGCGACGAGCCGTTCATCTACCCGGGCGCCGAACGCGCCCTGGTCCGCTCCTACCTGGAGCGGCTGCACCGTGGCGACGGCCTGCCGGAGCGGGCCATCACCGAACGCGAGGAGGAGATCCTCAAGCTGGTCGCCGAGGGCCACACCTCGAAGGAGATCGGCGAACTCCTCTTCATCAGCGCCAAGACGGTCGAACGCCACCGCGCCAACCTGCTGCAGAAACTC
Source organism: Streptomyces tuirus (assembly GCF_014701095.1). Lineage (NCBI taxonomy): Bacteria > Bacillati > Actinomycetota > Actinomycetes > Kitasatosporales > Streptomycetaceae > Streptomyces > Streptomyces tuirus. The sequence goes on from NZ_AP023439.1 coordinate 5,649,366, forward strand.
GGCATGCGCGACCGCCTGGAGCTGACCCGCTATGCGATCAGGGCCGGACTCATCGAACCCTGAGCCCGGGCGGAGGTTGTCCACAGGCGGCCGAGCCACTTTCGCCGAGCGCCTACCCTTGTCCCCATGAGCAGCATCGACCGGAGCCAGTCAGTGGGCGGCACACGCACATACGAGGTACGCACCTACGGGTGCCAGATGAACGTCCACGACTCCGAGCGATTGTCCGGACTGCTGGAGGACGCGGGCTACGTCCGTGCCCCCGAGGGCGCCGACGAGGCGGACGTCGTCGTCTTCAACACCTGCGCCGTGCGGGAGAACGCCGACAACAAGCTGTACGGCAACCTCGGCCACCTCGCCCCGAAGAAGGCGAGCCGCCCCGGCATGCAGATCGCGGTCGGCGGCTGCCTCGCCCAGAAGGACCGCGACACCATCGTGAAGAGGGCGCCCTGGGTGGACGTCGTCTTCGGCACGCACAACATCGGCAAACTGCCGGTCCTGCTGGAGCGCGCCCGCGTGCAGGAGGAGGCGCAGGTCGAGATCGCCGAGTCGCTGGAGGCGTTCCCCTCGACCCTGCCCACCCGCCGCGAGAGCGCCTACGCCGCCTGGGTCTCCATCTCCGTCGGCTGCAACAACACCTGCACCTTCTGCATCGTCCCGGCCCTGCGCGGCAAGGAGAAGGACCGCCGTCCCGGCGACATCCTCGCCGAGATCGAGGCCCTGGTCGCCGAGGGCGTCTCCGAGATCACGCTGCTCGGGCAGAACGTCAACGCCTACGGCTCCGACATCGGCGACCGTGAGGCCTTCAGCAAGCTGCTGCGCGCCTGCGGGACGATCGACGGCCTGGAGCGCGTCCGCTTCACCTCCCCGCACCCGCGGGACTTCACCGACGACGTCATCGCCGCCATGGCCGAGACGCCGAACGTGATGCCGCAGCTGCACATGCCGCTACAGTCCGGCTCGGACCCGGTCCTGAAGGCGATGCGCCGCTCCTACCGCCAGGACCGCTTCCTCGGCATCATCGAGAAGGTCCGCGCCGCCATCCCGCACGCCGCGATCAGCACGGACATCATCGTGGGCTTCCCCGGCGAGACCGAGGAGGACTTCGAGCAGACGCTGCACGTGGTGCGCGAGGCCCGCTTCGCCCAGGCCTTCACCTTCCAGTACTCCAAGCGGCCCGGCACCCCGGCCGCCGACATGGACGGCCAGATTCCCAAGAAGGTCGTCCAGGAGCGCTACGAGCGGCTCGTCGCCCTCCAGGAGGAGATCTCCTGGGAGGAGAACAAGAAGCAGGTCGGCCGCACGCTGGAGCTGATGGTCGCCGAGGGCGAGGGCCGCAAGGACGACACCACCCACCGCCTCTCCGGCCGCGCCCCCGACAGCCGCCTCGTCCACTTCACCAAGCCGGACCAGGAGGTCCGCCCCGGCGACGTGGTCACGGTCGAGATCACCTACGCCGCCCCGCACCACCTCCTCGCCGAGGGCCCCGTGCTGGACGTGCGCCGCACGCGCGCGGGCGACGCCTGGGAGAAGCGCAACGCGGCCGAGAAGGCCAAGCCCGTAGGCGTGATGCTGGGCCTGCCCAAGATCGGCGCGCCCGAGCCCATGCCCGCCGTGGCGAGCGGGTGCGGCTGCGACTGAGCCGGGCCGCCGCCCCGAGCGGTGGCGGCGGCTCCCGCTCCTGAGAGCTACCCTGCCGATCATGCTTGTCGCCGCCGCTGTCTGCCCCTGCCCGCCCCTGCTGGTCCCCGAGGTCGCCGCGGGCGCCGCCACGGAACTGGACGCCGCGCGGGCCGCGTGCACGGACGCGCTGGGGGTGCTCGCCGCCGCCCGGCCCGGTCGGCTCGTGGTCGTCGGACCGGTGGACGGAGCCGGGGCCGAGGCGTACCCGGAGGGGACGGCGGGGTCCTTCCGGGGCTTCGGCGTCGACCTCGACGTACGGCTGGGAGCGGCCGAGGGCCCGGACACCGCACAGCGGCTGCCGTACGCGCTGGCAGTCGCGGCCTGGCTGCTGGAGCGGACCGGGTGGTCCGACGCCCCGGTCGAGGGTCTCGGCGTGGGGGAGTCGTGCCCGCCCGAGCTGTGCGCGCGGACCGGAAGGGACGTCGCTGCCCGGGACGAGCGGGTCGCCCTGCTGGTGATGGGCGACGCGAGCGCGTGCCGGACGGTCAAGGCCCCGGGCTATCTGGACGAACGGGCGGCGCCCTTCGACGCGGAGGTCGCACGCGCGCTCGGCGCGGCCGACCTGGCGGCCCTCACCACGCTGGACACGGGACTGGCACACGAGCTGAAGGTCTCCGGCAGGGCCCCCTGGCAAGTCCTGGCGGGGGCGGCCGACGGCGCGGACCTCGGCGGCTCCCTGCTGTACGAGGACGCGCCCTACGGCGTGGGGTACGTCGTCGCCGCCTGGTCGTAGAGCGGGGCGGCGGAGCGCGGGAAGCGACCGTGTGGTCGTGGACCGGGCGGCAGGGAGTGGGAACGGCGGACGGCCGGGAGCTGGGTGCTCCGCGGCCGTCCGACGATGTGCCTCAGTGTGCCGATGTGCGCAGAGAACCGTTGCTGGGTGCACGGAATCTGCTGCGCCGATGCGCGCTCAGGAGGTGGGCGGTGGTGCCTCCGGAGGCGGAGTGCCGCCCGTGTCCCGCGGCGGAGCCGTCCGTCCGGTGCCGGGCGGCGGTGTCGTGCGGTCCGGGCCGGGTGTCGTCGTGGCGTCCGTGCCGGACGCCGTCGTGCCGCCCGGGTCCGGTGCGGTGTCGCCATGGTGGGTGAGTCGGTCCATGGCGCCCTTGGCCCGGCCCGTGCCCGACTGGATCCTGTCGCTGTACTTGCCCTTGGTCGTCTTGTCGACGGCCTGCGCGGCCTTGTCGAGACCGTGATGGATCTTGCCCTCGTGCCGCTGTGCGAGGTCCGAGACCTTGCCCTTGGCCGGGCCCAGCTTGGCTTTCACGTTGTCCATGAGACCCATGGCTCACCTTCCCTCGCGCAGGGCGGTCAGGTACGGGCGCCCTCGCCGGCCTCGTTGTCTGCCGCCTTCTCGGTGGATTGCTGCTTGGGGATGTCGACAGCCTCGGACTCGCCGGACTCGGTGGACTTGGAAGCCTCGGTGGTGGCCTCGGCAGTCGGCTCCGCCGCTTCCTCCGCTCCGTCGGTGCCCTTCGTCTCCGCGGCCTCGGCCGCCTCCGTCCCGGGCCCGGCCTTCGCTGTGTCGGTCTGAGCCTCGGCCGCAGGCGTCTCCGCCGTGGCCTTCGACCGCCGGAGAAGTCGTGCAAAAACGCCCATATCCACTCCATACGTTACTCGTGCGGGCGAAATCCCGCGTTGCCCGGTGCGTCAATTTGCGCGGCCCGGGCCGCCGCCTCCGCGATCCGGCGGCAGGAACCTCGCAACGGGCAACGACCCCGCGGCCGTCGCGTCACGTAACTCGTTCGAGACCGGTGGTCGAGGTTTGCGAGACTGGGGCGGTGAGCAGTGCACTCCCCGCCCCCCGCGTCATCGCCGTCGTCGGACCAACTGCGGCCGGAAAGTCCGATCTGGGCGTATTCCTGGCTCAGCGTCTCGGCGGTGAAGTCGTCAACGCCGATTCCATGCAGCTCTACCGAGGGATGGACATCGGCACCGCCAAGCTGACGCCCGAGGAGCGCGGCGGCGTCCCCCACCATCTGCTGGACATCTGGGACGTGACCGTCACGGCGTCCGTCGCCGAGTACCAGCGTCTGGCCCGGGAGCGCATCGAGGCGCTGCTCGCCGAGGGCCGCTGGCCGATCCTGGTCGGCGGCTCGGGACTGTATGTGCGCGGGGCTGTCGACAACCTGGAGTTCCCCGGCACCGACCCAGAGGTCCGCGCCCGCCTGGAGGAGGAGCTCACGCTGCGCGGCTCCGGAGCGCTGCACGCCCGCCTGGCCGCCGCCGACCCCGAGGCCGCCCGCGCGATCCTGCCGAGCAACGGCCGCCGGGTCGTCCGCGCCCTGGAGGTGATCGAGATCACCGGCCGGCCCTTCACGGCCAACCTCCCCGGCCACGACTCGGTCTACGACACCCTCCAGATCGGGGTCGACGTGGCCCGCCCCGAGCTGGACGAGCGCATCGCGCGCCGGGTCGACCGGATGTGGGACGCCGGCCTCGTGGACGAGGTGAGCGCACTTCAGGCGCAGGGGTTGCGTGAAGGGCGTACGGCCTCGCGCGCGCTCGGCTACCAGCAGGTGCTCGCGGCGCTCGCCGGGGAGTGCACCCTCGAGGAAGCGCGGACCGAGACCGTGCGTGCCACCAAGCGCTTCGCGCGCCGCCAGGATTCATGGTTCAGGCGCGATCCACGGGTGCACTGGTTGAGTGGGGCGGCGGCCGATCGCACGGAACTTCCGCAGCTCGCGCTGTCCTTGGTCGAACGACCGGTTACAGCCTGATCACGTCATGGCATCGGGACGCCCAGGCCGTCATCCGGTCCTTCGGCGGCGTGCCATCATCGAGCTTCGATCGACCGAGTTGAGTCCTAGTTGGGAGGGCGCGTGGCGATGGAGGCCGGCCCTCGCGACACCGCACGAAGCACCGATCACATCACCGCCGAGCGGGATGGGGCGGGGCACGGGGACGCACCGGAGCAGGAGACGGACCACCTCAGCTCCGACGGGCCCGACGAGACGCAGGGTGTGACGGACGACGGCCCCGAGCCCGGCGAGATGTTCGCCGACGAGGTCGAGGTCGAACTGCGCCCGCAGCGCCGGCTCCGCATCTGGCAGCTGGCTCCCATCGTGGGCCTCGCGGCACTCGGCTCCCTGATGTTCGCCTTCCCGCTCGCCTTCGACTTCGGCGACAGCGGGGCCGTCATCGCCATGCTGGGCCTGCTGATCTGCTCCTGTGCGGCCGGCTGGGGCATGATGGCCGCCCGTCGCGTGGGCTACACCTGGCCGGGCCTGCCGGCCCGCGGCTCGGGCCGCAGACCCGACTGGCGGGTCGCCCTGGCGTACGCCCTGGTCGTGGCCGTCGTGGTGGTCCTCGCCGTGTGGCGGGTGGCACGGCTCCGGTAGGACGCGGGCCCCGTTTCCGGTTGGCACGGCTCCGGTAGCGGACGCGTGCCCCGTTACGATCGAGGCATGAGCACGCGGATCGCCTTCCTCAAGGGGCACGGCACCGAGAACGACTTCGTGATCGTCCCGGACCCCGAGAACGCCATCGACCTGCCCCCGGCCGCCGTCGCCGCCCTGTGTGACCGCCGCGCCGGCATCGGCGGTGACGGGCTGCTGCACGTCGTGCGGTCCGCCGCCCACCCGGAGGCCGGGGACATGGCGGCGGAGGCGGAGTGGTTCATGGACTACCGCAACGGCGACGGCTCGGTCGCGGAGATGTGCGGCAACGGCGTACGGGTGTTCGCGCGCTACCTCCAGCGCGCCGGTTACGTGACCGAGGGGGACCTCACGGTCGCCACCCGCGGGGGCGTGAAGACCGTGCACATCGCCAAGGACGGTGACGTCACCGTGGGCATGGGCCGGGCGGTGCTCCCAGAAGGCGACGTCACGGTGAGTGTCGGCGAGCGCAGCTGGCCCGCGCGGAACGTCAACATGGGCAACCCGCACGCGGTCGCCTTCGTGGACGATCTCTCGCACGCCGGTGATCTGCTCTCCCCGCCGCCCTTCAGCCCGGCCGCCGCCTACCCGGACGGTGTGAACGTGGAGTTCGTGGTCGACCGCGGCCCCGGGCACGTCGCGCTGCGCGTGCACGAGCGCGGCTCCGGTGAGACCCGCTCGTGCGGCACCGGCGCGTGCGCGGTCGCCGTGGCCGCCGCCCGCCGCGACGGCGCCGACCCGACGGCCACGGGCACCCCCGCGACCTACACCGTGGACGTCCCGGGCGGCACCCTGGTGATCACCGAGCGGCCCGACGGCGAGATCGAGATGACCGGCCCGGCCGTGATCGTGGCCGAGGGCGAGATCGACGCGGACTGGCTGGAAGCCGCCACCTCCGCGTGAGCGGCAGCGGGTCGTCCTGAAAGATCCGCCCGGCTTCGGCCACCCGACCCTAAACCACCGTTGATATCCGGCCACTTGGCGGGAATCACGTTGTAAGAGTGGTGGCGTAGGAGGGTACAAACCTCACATTCATCCCTCGAATGGGTGATCAGTTTCACGCTCGGCGAGAGGCGGCCAGTCGGGCGTGGTGGGCTCGGTAGCATCAAGCACCGGCCCGGACGGGGGACCGAAGCCGCTCCCTGAGCCGTGTCCGCTCTGGGGCACCCGTCCGCCGGTTGACGCAGCCGGAGGTGCCCATGAGTGCGGAGGCCACGAATTCCGTGACCCCAGGCCCGATGCCGGGCGCGGTGTCAGGACAGGTGACGCCGACAGCCCCCCGCAGAAAGGCCCGCCCCCGGATCGACCTGCGCCGCCTCGGCCGCGCCGCCCTGCTGGGCCCCACCGCCCGCGGCCGGCTGCCCGACGCCATCAGCCATGTCGTCGAGGCCCACCGCGCCCACCACCCCGACGCGGACCTCGAACCCCTGCGCCACGCCTACGTCCTGGCCGAGTCCTCGCACCGCGGCCAGATGCGCAAGAGCGGCGAGCCGTACATCACGCACCCGCTCGCGGTGACCCTGATCCTCGCCGAACTCGGTGCCGAGACCACGACCTTGACCGCGTCCCTGCTGCACGACACCGTCGAGGACACGGACGTGACGCTCGACCAGGTACGCGACCAGTTCGGCGAGGAGGTCCGCTACCTCGTCGACGGCGTCACCAAACTGGAGAAGGTCGACTACGGCGCCGCCGCCGAGCCCGAGACGTTCCGCAAGATGCTCGTCGCCACCGGCAACGACGTCCGTGTCATGTCGATCAAACTCGCCGACCGTCTGCACAACATGCGCACCCTCGGCGTCATGCGCCCCGAGAAACAGGAGCGCATCGCCAAGGTGACACGTGACGTGCTCATCCCGCTCGCCGAACGGCTCGGCGTCCAGGCGCTCAAGACCGAACTGGAAGACCTCGTCTTCGCGATCCTGCATCCCGAGGAGTACGCGCACACCAGGGAGCTGATCGTCCGCAACGCGGCCCGCGCGGACGACCCGCTTGCCGAGGTCGCCGACGAGGTGCGCGGTGTCCTGCGCGAGGCGGACATCACGGCCGAAGTCCTCATCAGACCCCGGCACTTCGTCTCGGTGCACCGCGTCTCCCGCAAACGCGGCCGGCTGCGCGGCTCCGATTTCGGCCGTGTCCTGGTGCTGGTGAACGAGGACGCCGACTGCTACGGCGTCCTGGGCGAGCTGCACACCTGTATGAAGCCGGTGGTCTCGGAGTTCAAGGACTTCATCGCCGTACCGAAGTTCAACCTGTACCAGTCGCTGCACACGGCCGTGGCGCGCGAGGACGGCCAGGTCGTCGAGGTCCTGATCCGCACGCACCAGATGCACAAGGTCGCCGAGGCCGGTGTCATCGCCCTCGGCAACCCGTACGCACCGGCCCCCGAGGACCCGGCCGACGGCGAGCGCGTCGACCCCACCCGCCCCGGCTGGCTCTCCCGGCTCCTCGACTGGCAGGAGGCGGCACCCGACCCCGACCACTTCTGGTCGACCCTGCGCGAGGACCTCGCCCAGGACCGCGAGATCACCGTCTTCCGGCCCGACGGCGGCACCCTCGGCCTGCCCGAGGGCGCCACCTGCGTGGACGCCGCGTACGCGCAGTACGGCGAGGACGCGCACGCCTGTATCGGGGCTCGGGTCAACGGCCGCCTGGCGACGCTGAGCACCGTCCTGAAGGACGGCGACACCGTACAGCTCCTCATGGGCCAGGACCCGGCGTCGGAGCCCTCCCGGGAGTGGCTCGAGCACGCCCACACGCCCGCGGCCCGGATCGCCATCCAGCGGTGGCTGACCGCCCATCCGGCGCAGGCGGAGTCCCAGCAGCAGAACGAGGCGCGGTCCGCCGGGGACCGCCCGGCCTTGCGGCCCGTCGGCGTGCCCGACCCGGACGCGGCCCCGGAGCAGCCCGCCGACCGCCCCGGCACCGGTCATGTCCTCGCCGACCGCCCCGGCACGGGCCATGTCCTCGCAGACCTGCCCGGCGCGACCGTCCGGCTCGCCCGCTGCTGTACGCCCGTACCGCCCGACGAGATCACCGGTTTCGCGGTACGCGGAGGAGCGGTCACCGTGCACCGCGTGGAGTGCGCCGCGGTCGCGCGCATGAAGGACGGGGGGCGCGCGGAGGTCGGCGTGCGCTGGGGGGAGACCGGTGAATGCCGGGTCACGCTGGTCGCCGAATCGTTCGTCCGGCCCCATCTGCTGGCCGACCTCACCGAGGCCATGGCCTCCGAGGGTGCCGAGATCGTCTCGGCGACCGTCGAGCCCCCGACCCAGCAGCAGGTGCGGCACACCTACACCGTGCAGCTCCCGGACGCCGGTCACCTGCCCGCCCTGATGCGCGCGATGCGCAATGTGGCCGGGGTGTACGACGTCAGCCGGGCCCAGCCGCAGCCGCAGGGCGGGTGACCGGCCAGGGGAAGCCGCAGGGCGGGTGACCGGCCGGGGGAGCCGAAGGACGGCTGACCGACCGGGGGCTGCGTATGGCCCTGCCGGGTTCGCCCCGCACGGCTGGCACGGCCCTGCCGGGTTCGCCGGGCTCGCCGGGTTCGCGGGGAGGCCCTGGGGCGGTGGAGCGCCCAGTCCCGGCGGCCTCAGCCGCAGCCGGGTCGGCACCCGGCGCAGGCTCCGGTCCCCGGTTCGGGTGGGACGAAAGCGCGCCGTCCCCGCGGCTCGCCCGCGCGCTGATAGCCGTGGGGCATGCTCCTGACCCCCCACAGCCAGGCCATCACCTCCACCAGGCGGCGCCGGACCGCCGCCGCCCTGCTCACTTCGGCGATCTCCGTCTGCCTCGTCGCCGCGAGCGCGCCCGTCGTCCCGCTCGGCGTCGGCGACCGGCTCTTCCCGTACCTCGGCAACCCGGGCTACGACGTGGCGTCGTACGACCTCTCGTTCACCTATCCGGGCAACAACAGCGAACCGCTGCGGGCCGTCACCACCATCGACGCCTGGACGACCGCCGACCTGGACCACGTCAACCTGGACTTCGCCCACGGAACCGTCGAGTCGGTCGAGGTCGACGGCGACCCCGCCGAGTTCCGCAGCGCCGGCGAGGACCTGGTGATCACGCCCGAGGACTCCGTGTCGGACGGAAACTGGATGCGGATCACGGTGCGGCACACCAGTGATCCCACGCCCGTCAAGGATCGCGAGGGCGGCTGGGTGCGCACCGCGGACGGCCTCGCCATGGCCAACCAGGCCGACGCCGCGCACCTGGTCTTCCCATGCAACGACCACCCCTCCGACAAGGCGATGTTCACCATCCGGGTCACCGCGCCCGACGGTCACACGGCCGTCGCCAACGGCCTGCCCGCCGGAGTGGAGAAGTCCGGCGGCTCCACGACCTGGACCTACCGCAGCCAGCACCCCATGGCCACTGAACTCACCCAGGTCTCCATCGGCCGCTCCACGGTGCTGCACCGCACCGGCCCGCACGGACTGCCCGTACGGGACGTCGTCCCGACCGAGCACCGCAAGGCGCTCGAACCCTGGCTGGAGAAGACCCCCGGCCAGATCGCCTGGATGGAGAGCAAGGTCGGCCGCTACCCCTTCGAGGCGTACGGCCTGCTCATGGCTGACGCCACCACCGGCTTCGAACTGGAGACCCAGACCCTCTCCCTCTTCGAACGGGAACTCTTCACCGATCCCGTCTACCCCCCGTGGTACGTCGAGTCGATCATGGTCCACGAGCTGGCCCACCAGTGGTTCGGCAACAGCGTCGGCCCCCGCACCTGGTCCGACCTGTGGCTCAACGAGGGGCACGCCACCTGGTACGAGGCGCTGTACGCCGAGGAGCAGGCGGACAAGCCGATGCGGGACCGGATGAAGGCCGCCTACGCCGCGTCCGACCGCTGGCGCGCCGCCGGCGGACCGCCCGCCGCCCCCAAGGCACCCGACCCCGGCCGCAAGACCAGCATCTTCCGGCCCAACGTCTACGACGGCGCCGCGCTCGTCCTGTACGCCCTGCGCGAGGAGATCGGCCGTCCGGCCTTCGAACGCCTGGAACGCGCCTGGGTCGGCCGCCACCAGGACGACACCGCCACGACGGAGGACTTCGTCCGGCTCGCCACCGAGATCGCCGGGCGCGACCTGGACGGCTTCTTCCAGGGCTGGCTGTACGGCGAGAAGACTCCGCCGATGCCGGGGCACCCGGACTGGAAGCCGAAGGCTCCCGCCGCGAAGCGGGAGGCTCCTGAGGGGAGGCCGAAGGTCCCCGCGGCGAAGCCGGAGGCCCCCGAGAAGCAGGCCCGGCCGGCGATGCCGTCCGCCCGATAACACAGTGACGAGACGCCCCGTGCCGTGCGACCATCTTCAGGTCGACGCGGCACGGAACGCCGGGAATCTCCCGGACCACCCGTGCGTTGCAGACAGTGAACAGTGAACGGTTTCCACCTACGTAAGGATCCAATGACCTCCTCTTCTTCCTTTTCCCAGGACTCCAAGCGCTTCGCGCACAGCCACCCCGATGGTTTTCGGGCCGATGCCCTGATGGAAGAGGACGTCGCCTGGAGCCACGAGATCGACGGAGAGCGGGACGGCGATCAGTTCGACCGCTCCGACCGCGCGGCGCTGCGCCGTGTGGTGGGCCTCTCCACCGAACTCGAGGACGTCACCGAGGTCGAGTACCGCCAGCTCCGCCTGGAGCGGGTCGTCCTCGTCGGCGTCTGGACCTCGGGAACCGTGCAGGACGCGGAGAACTCCCTCGCGGAGCTCGCCGCCCTCGCCGAGACGGCCGGCGCGCTGGTGCTCGACGGAGTCACCCAGCGCCGTGACAAGCCCGACGCGGCCACCTACATCGGCTCCGGCAAGGCCGAGGAGCTGCGCGACATCGTCATCGAGACGGGCGCGGACACCGTCATCTGTGACGGTGAGCTCAGCCCCGGCCAGCTGATCCACCTCGAGGACGTCGTCAAGGTCAAGGTCATCGACCGGACGGCCCTGATCCTGGACATCTTCGCCCAGCACGCCAAGTCCCGAGAGGGCAAGGCGCAGGTCGCTCTCGCGCAGATGCAGTACATGCTGCCGCGACTGCGCGGCTGGGGTCAGTCGCTGTCCCGGCAGATGGGCGGCGGCAAGGGCGGCGGCCTCGCCACCCGTGGTCCCGGTGAGACCAAGATCGAGACGGACCGGCGCCGGATCCGCGAGAAGATGGCGAAGATGCGCCGGGAGATCGCGGAGATGAAGACCGGCCGCGAGATCAAGCGCCAGGAGCGCAAGCGCAACAAGGTGCCGTCCGTGGCCATCGCGGGCTACACCAACGCCGGCAAGTCCTCGCTGCTCAACCGCCTCACGGGCGCGGGCGTGCTGGTCGAGAACGCCCTGTTCGCGACCCTCGACCCGACCGTGCGCCGGGCCGAGACCCCGAGCGGGCGGCTGTACACGCTGGCCGACACGGTCGGGTTCGTGCGCCACCTGCCCCACCACCTGGTCGAGGCGTTCCGTTCCACGATGGAGGAGGTCGGCGAGTCCGACCTGATCCTGCACGTGGTCGACGGTTCGCACCCGTTCCCGGAGGAGCAGCTGGCCGCCGTGCGCGAGGTGGTCCGGGACGTCGGTGCCACCGATGTGCCCGAGATCGTCGTGATCAACAAGGCCGACGCGGCCGACCCGCTGACGCTCCAGCGGCTGCTGCGCGTCGAGAAGCGGTCCATCGCCGTCTCGGCCCGCACCGGCCAGGGCATCGAGGAGCTGCTCGCGCTCCTCGACAACGAGCTGCCGCGCCCGTCGGTCGAGATCGAGGCGCTCGTGCCGTACACGCACGGCAAGCTGGTCGCCCGTGCCCACGACGAGGGCGAGGTGATCTCCGAGGAGCACACCCCGGAGGGCACCCTGCTCAAGGTGCGGGTACACGAGGAGCTGGCGGCGGAACTCACGCCGTACGTTCCGACGCCTGCGCTCTGAGCCTGACCTGAACGCGAGCTGAGCGCGACGTGAGCGCGACCTGAGCGCGCGTCTGAGTGCGTCTCTGATGCGACGCGAGAAGGCCCGCTCCCTGCCAAGGGGAGCGGGCCTTCAGCATGCGCGGGTCACTGACCGCCGTACGTCTTGCTCATATTCTGGTAGAGCGCCTCGGCGTCCCGGCCCAGCTGCGGACCGGCCAGCCAGGTGTTGTCGGCCGGGCCGATCGAGGTGTTGGAGACCAGCACCGACTTGCCGTTCAGGACCCGGAACCAGCCGCCACCGGACGATCCGCCGGTCATGTCGCAGCCGATGCGGTACATCGTCGGCAGGGACGCGCTGAGCGAGAACCGGCCCGGGATGTCGATGCACTTGAACATCTTCTCGCCGTTGTAGGGCGGCGCGGCCGGGTAGCCCCATGCGCCCATCTTGGCGGCCTCGGCCGCGGACGGGGCGGAGAAGTCCACCTCCAGCGCGGCGCCGACCGTCTCCTCCAGGGACTTCGCGCCCTGCTCCGGCTTCACGTGCAGCACCGCGTAGTCGTACGCGGCTCCGTCGCCACCGCTCTGCGAACCGCCCTGGATCCACTGGTTCGAGGTCGAGGCCCAGTTCGCCCACCAGTTGCCGTAGGGGGCGACCTCGGCCGGGTTCGCGTTGCTGATCTCCGCCTCGGACTTGCCGAGGTCGTTGTAGGCCGGGACGAAGACGATGTTGCGGTACCAGCCGCCGTTGCCACCGGCGTGGACGCAGTGGCCCGCCGTCCACACCAGGTTGGACTTGCCCGGGTGGTTCACGTCCTTGACGACCGTGCCGGAGCAGACGGCCGGGCCGTCGGGAGAGTCGAAGAAGACCTTGCCGACCGGCGCCGCGTTGCGGTGGTACGGCGTCTTCTCGGCCTGCGCCCGGACAGGTGCCGGGTCCGGGTCGCTGACACCCTGGCCGGCCGACGCGTCCTTCGTCGTGACCGTCTTCTCGGCCTCCTCGGCGGACTGCATCCGCTCCGGCTTCCAGAGGCCCTCGATCACCGGGTTGACGAAGTCCTTGGCGTCACTGAGCCACTTGTCCTTGTCCCAGTCCTTCCAGCCGCCGTCCTTCCAGCGGTCGACGTCGATCCCGTGCTCCTTGAGCTTGCCCGCGAGATCGGCCGGAATCTCGACCTTGCCGCCGTCCGCGGCGGCCTGGGAACTGCCGGCGTCGGGCTTGTCGCCCGCCGAGTCCTCGGAGCCGTTGCAGGCGGTCGCGGTGAGTGCCAGGGCGGCGACGAGCCCGGTGGCGGCGAGGACGGTACGCCGCCCACGCCTGGATACGGACGTACGTGTGGAACGCATGGTGCGATGACCCCCGTTGTGCGTATGTGTGTATGTGGTGCTGGTGCTGGTGCGGGGCGCCGCGTGTGCATGTCGGGGTGCGGCGCCGGTGCTCGCGTGCGACTCCCCACTATGCCCGTGGAGTTGAGGGCGTACCGGGGTGGGGCGGTGAAGGATTCCGAGAGCCCCGGGGCCGGGTCCTGTGAGCAAGTGGCCCGGGGTGCGCCGCCCCACCGGCAGCGCGATTCAGCGGCCGGTCAGCGGTTGGCGTACTTCTCGCTGACCGAGTCGTACACACCCTTGGCCACGTCGCCCAGGCGTGGTCCGGCCAGCCAGCCCGACGTCACCGGGCCGATCGAGGTGTTGGACACCAGCGCCGGCTTGCCGTCCGAACCGGTCGCGACCCAGCCACCACCGCTCGAACCGCCGGTCATGGTGCAGCCGATGCGGTACATCGTCGGATCCGACGCGGCGACCGACAGCCGCCCGGGCCGGTCCTGGCAGCGGAACAGCTTCTGCCCGTCGTAGGGCGGCGCGGCCGGGTAGCCGATCGCCGTGACGCTCTTCACCTGCGGCACCGCGGGCGCCTTGAAGTCGACCGGCAGCGCCGAACCGACCATCTCCTCCAGCGACTTGCCGCCGCTGCCCTTCTCCGGCGTCACATGGATGACCGCGAAGTCGTACGGCGCGCCGTCACCGCCCGTCGAACCGCCCTGCTCGATCCACTGGTCAGAGGTCTGCGCCCAGTCGCCCCACCAGACACCGTAGGGAGCGACGTCCTCGCGGGTGGCGTTCTCCAGCTCCGCCACCGGCTTGCCGTCGTCGTTGTACGACGGCACGAACGCGATGTTGCGGTACCAGCCGCCCTTCTTGCCCGCGTGCACGCAGTGGCCCGCCGTCCAGACCAGGTTGGACTTGCCCGGGTGCGCCGGGTCCTTCACCACGGTCGCCGAGCAGACCGCCGAGCCCTCGGGGGAGTCGAAGAACACCTTCCCGGCCGTGGCGGCGTTGGCGTGGTACGACGGCGGCACGGCCTGCGCCTCGACGGGCTCGGGCGTCGGGTCGGTCACACCCTGGTCGCCGGAGAGGTCGCTGTCGTCGACGCCCTGGTCGGGCTCCTCGGCCTCCCGCATGCGGTCCGGGTTCCAGAGGCCCTCGATGATCGGGTTGATGTACTCGTGGGCCTCGCGCAGCCAGTCGTCCCGGTCCCAGTTCTTCCAGGCGCCGTCCCTCCACTTGTCGACGTCGATCCCGTGCTCGCGGAGCCGGTCCCTGATGTCGTCCGGGAGCCTGAGCTTGCCGTCGTCGGATGCGGTGGCCGACGCGGAGGCCTCCCCGTCCGCCGTGGCGTCGCCCGACTCGCAGGCGGTGGCGGTCAGCGCGAGCGCCGAGGCGAGGGCCACCGCGGCCAGCACGGGGGAGTTCCCGCGGCGCGCCCTCCCTCCTCGGCCGGTATGGGACGACGGTCGTGTGGATCGCATGATCTGACTCCCCCTGGTACGGAACGAACGTGGACGAACCGGCTTTACGCCCCCAATTCCCGCTGCCTCGCGGGAACTTCGGGGCGACCTCACGGTGTCCGGGAACGGCATCACACCCTATGCGGTGGCTGTGGGGACCATCCGACGGATCCGCAACAGTTCCGTCACGGAAAGGATCTTGAGGCAACCCGTAACCCCGTGAGTGATCCGGGGTTGGTAGCGGATGGGGGGCCTGCTGTCTGGATGCGGTCCTTTGTGCCCGTGCCCAGTGGGAGGTCTTGGAAGCCGTGGCGGAATCCACCTATGGGGGGCGTGCGTCCGAGGAGGCCACTGTGGGGTGTACGCAGGTGAAAACCGTCCTCGGAGGGGCCGCCGCCGACCACACCGCCCCCGCCCAGCGCTCCACGCCCGAGGGAGCCCCGCGCCGCCAAGGCGCACGCGAACCCGCCGCCCGGACCTACGCCCGTGCCCTGCCGATCGTCCCGGTGCGAGCCCGGGGACTGACCATCGAGGGCGCGGACAGCCGCCGTTACCTGGACTGCCTCTCCGGCGCCGGCACACTCGCCCTGGGCCACAACCACCCGGTCGTCCTGGAGGCGATCCGCAAGGTCCTCGACTCCGGTGCACCCCTGAACGCCCTCGACATGGCCACACCCGTCAAGGACGCCTTCCTCGACGAGCTGGTCCGAACCCTGCCGCCAAGTCTCGCCGAGCGGGCGCGGGTGCGGTTCTGCGGACCGGCCGGCAGCGAAGCCGTCGAGACCGCCTGGGCGCTGGCCCGCGCGGCGACCGGACGGAGCGGTCTCCTGACGTTCACCGGAGCCGGTCGCGGTGGCACCGCCGGAGTCCTCGACGATCCGTCCGCGAACACCCGTGACACGCGGATGGCCCGCCTGCCCTACCCGCAGGACTACCGCTGCCCCTTCGGCGTCGGGGGTGAGCACGGGGCCGATCTATCCGCCCGCTGGACGGCGTCCCTCCTCGACGACCCGGGATCCGGGATGCCGCTCCCCGCCGGGATACTCATCGAGCCGGTCCAGGGCGAGGGCGGCGTGATCCCCGCACCGGACTCCTGGCTGCGGCGCATGCGACAGCTCACCAGCGACCGGTCCGTCCCGCTGATCGTCGACGAGATGCAAACGGGCGTGGGGCGGACCGGCGCCTTCTGGGCGGTGGAGCACAGCGGCGTGACCCCCGACGTGATGGTCCTTTCCAACGCCATCGGCGGCAGCCTGCCGCTGGCCGTCGTGGTCTACCGCGACGACCTCGTCACCCGGGAACCCGGCACCCCCGCCGACGCCTTCCCCGGCAACCAGCTCGCCATGGCAGCCGGCACCGCGACCCTCGCCCACGTCCGCGAGAACGCCCTCGCCGACCGCGCGGCGACCCTGGGAGCGCGCTTGCTGAGTCAACTCCGGCAACTGGCCTCCGATTTCGGGTGTGTAGGGGATGTGCGGGGGAGGGGACTGATGATCGGGGTCGAGCTGGTGGATCCGGACGGAGAGGGAGAACCCGGCTTCACAGGGGGCACCGGCACTGCGGAGGGCGGCGTGGCGGCGTCGGTGGTGCCCGGCAGTGAACGCCGACCGCTCCCCGCCGCCCCAGAACTGGCTTCCGCGGTCCAGCGGGAGTGCCTGCGGCGCGGCCTCATCGTCGGACTCGGCGGCCCTCACGCGAGCGTCGTGCAACTCCTCCCTCCTCTGACCATCACCGACGAACAGGCGGCGGCCGTACTGGACCGCCTCACCGACGCGGTTCGGGCGGCGGCCCGGTGCCGAGGGGGTGGCGCGGCAGCCGCACCGTGAACGCGGCGAGCGCCAGTGGTGTCGGAGTCCACGCCTTGCCCGGGCATGGGTGCCGGGGTGCCGGTCCGACCGTTGCCCGACCAGGGGACCAGGGGACCAGGGGACCAGGGGACCAGGGGACCAGGGGACCAGGGGACCAGGGGACCACGGACCTGGAGACGTGGAGACCTGGACACCTAGGGACCTGGCGACCAGGCCACCGGGTGGCCAGGTGGTCAGGACCCGGCCCGTACGCCCACCCGCTGCGCGACTTCGCGCCCTCTCCGCCCCCGCCGAGCCGAGCGGAGCTCCCCGGCCCGCCGCCCCCACCCGCATCATCCGGAACCACCCCATGAGGTACCTGTCGTGAACGCCACCCCCCACCCCGACGACCCCACTCCGACGCCTGGACAAGGCTCCGTCAGCGCCTGGCCGGCGGGGACATCGCCGAACCCGCGGATCCCTCACCAGCGGCCGGTCGACAAGCCCGCCCCGGGGCTGAGCGAAGGCCCCGACGGCGACCCTCTGGAGCATCCCGACCCGTACACCGTCGCCCAGGCGGCCGCCGTGGAGAACCTGCTCCGCTGCTGGGCGCGCGAGACCGATCAGGCCGCCCCGGCTGACGGCGTCCTGCGTATCCCCCTTCCTGCCAGCGGCACGACTCTCCTCGCGCCGGTCCGCTACTGGTCCCCGACAGGCTGGCACCGCTTCGGCCCTCCTCGTCTCGCTGATGCGCCCCACCACGCCCCACCGGCCGACGCCGTCACGATCGCCGCCCTGTTCACGAGGGAGACCCCCTCAGGCGGCTCCGGTACCGGACTCGCTCATGACTCCGTTTCCACCGGCGCCCCCAGCCCCGCCACCGCCGGCTTCGGCGACGGCGCCGGGCTCGTCGCGGGCGTTGCCGACTCCCTCCGCCGGGTCGCCGGTTTCGTCACCGCCTGCAGGGAAGCCCCGGCCGACGGCCCCGACCTCTTCCTCTCCGCGGAACAGGCACTCGTCCTCGGACACCCCCTGCACCCGAGCCCCAAGAGCCGCGAAGGCCTCTCCGACACCGAAGCGCTCCGGTACTCACCCGAGTTGCATGGCTCCTTCCCTCTGCACTGGATGGCTGTCGCTCCCTCCGTTCTCGCCACCGATTCCGCCTGGACCGAACGCGGACGCTCCGCCGCCGCGCCCCGACTCACCGCCCGCCTCGCCGGGACAGCACCGGCGCTGCCGGACGGGTACGCCCTCCTGCCCCTGCACCCTTGGCAGGCCCACCAGATCCGTCACCGTGCGGAGACCGCTGCCCTGCTCGACGCCGGACTGCTCCGCGACCTCGGCACCCACGGCCCTCCCTGGCACCCCACCTCCTCCGTACGCACCGTCTACCGAACTCACGCCCCCGCGATGCTCAAGCTCTCGCTGGGCCTGCGCATCACCAACTCCCGCCGTGAGAACCTCCGCAAGGAACTCCATCGCGGCGTCGAGGTCCACCGTCTGCTCCGCAGCGGCCTCGCCCAGCAGTGGCGGGCCGTGCACCCGGGCTTCGACATCGTGCGGGACCCGGCCTGGCTCGCCGTGGACACTCCCGCCGGCGTCCCGGTGCCCGGACTGGACGTGGTGATCCGCCACAACCCGTTACTCCCTTCCGACGACGTCTCCTGCGTCGCAGGCCTCCTCTCGCCACGCCCGTGCTCCCCGACCCCGCTGGAGGGCGTCCCTGGGCGTACGGAGGAGCACGGCTCGGCCCTGCGGTCCCGGTTGGCTGAGGTCGTCACCCGCCTCGCCCGCCGTACCGGCCGGCCCCGCGGAGCGGTCGCCGCAGAGTGGTTCCTGCGCTACCTCGCGCACGTGGTGCGTCCCGTCCTCTGGCTGGACGGTGAAGCCGGCATCGCCTTGGAGGCGCACCAGCAGAACACCCTGCTCCTGCTGGACCCCGACGGCTGGCCCATGGGTGGTCGTTACCGCGACAACCAGGGCTACTACTTCCGGGAGTCCCGGCGCGCGGAGCTCGACGCCCGGCTGCCCGGCATCGGAGAACGGAGCGACACGTTCGTCCGTGACGAGGTCACCGACGAGCGGCTCGCGTACTACCTGGCGGTCAACAACGTGTTCGGCCTCATCGGCGCGTTCGGCGCCCAGGGGCTGGCGGACGAGCGGCTGCTGCTCGCCGCCTTCCGCCGCTTCCTGGGGGACGTCGCCTCCGGCCCGGCCCCGCTGCGCACCGCGCTGCCGGCCCGGTTGCTCGACTCACCCGTCCTGCGCTGCAAAGCCAACCTGCTGACCCGGCTGCACGGCCTCGACGAACTCGTCGGCCCGGTCGACACCCAGTCCGTCTACGTCACCATCGCCAACCCCCTGCACTCCTGAGCGCCTTGCTCGTCCCTGACCACTGCTGACCTGCCTCCTTCCTCACTGAGGACATGCCCACTCCCCGCCATGAGAGGAGCGTTCGGTGCCTCCCGCCGATCCGATCGCCGAAACCGGTATCGCCGCCCCTGTCATGGCCGAGGTGGCCTGTGGTGCCGGGGATCGGTCCAAGTCGCCGGATCCCGGCAGGGCCTTCGGCGAGGACCCGGCATCACGCTCTTCCTCCGACCCCTGTTGTCATGACGACCTCCTCGACCGCGTCGCCCAATGGGGCTCGGTCGACACACCCGCAGGCGGGTTCCACCTCGCCCCCGTCAGTCTCGAACGCGACCTTCCGCTCATCACCCGCTGGATGAACGACCCCGCCGCCGCGGCGTTCTGGGAACTGGCCGGACCGCAGGAGGTGACGCAGGACCACCTGTGGGCCCAGCTCGTCGGCGACGGGCGCAGCGTGCCGTGCATCGGTGTTCTGCACGGAGCGCCGATGAGCTACTGGGAGATCTACCGGGCAGATCTGGACCCTCTGGCCCGTCACTACCCGGCCCGGCCTCAGGACACGGGGATCCACCTTCTGGTCGGTGCGGCCACCCATCGTGGGCGCGGCCTCGGGGGTCTGCTGCTCCGGGCCGTGGCCGATCTCGTTCTCGCGGAGCGCCCCTCCTGCACACGTGTCATCGCTGAACCCGACATTCGCAACACCCCCTCCGTAGCCGCATTCCTGACCGCCGGATTCCGGTTCTCCGCCGAGGTCGACCTGCCCGCCAAGCGGGCCGCCCTCATGGTCCGAGACCGGTCCCTCCAGCATCTGCTGTAGCGCTGCGTCACCGCGCTATCACTCATTGAACGCAGCCCGTCCCGCCGCAGTTCCCTCCCGCCGCACGAATCTTCCGAGCAATTCCGCGACGACCTCGTTCGGCAGTCCCGCCACGACCTCGTTCGGGCAGTCCCGCCACGTCCCCGTCCGCGTAGCCGATCGGCCCGTCCGCAGCAGCCCACAGCTCGCCGCCCGCCGCCCGCAGCCCACCTCCACCAATCACCGAGGAGCCGACGGCCTTGATCCCGACCCCCGTCCCCACCCCCGTCCCCGCCTTGATCGCCCCTTTGTCAGTGCAGGGTCGTAGGGTGGTCGCGCTATGACGAAGCCCTCACTCCCCGAACTCCTGCATGCTGCCGTCACTGCCGTCGGCGGTACGGAGCGCCCCGGTCAGGTGGCCATGGCCGAAGCCGTCGAGAAAGCGATCGACGACGGCTCCCACCTGCTGGTCCAGGCCGGCACCGGTACCGGCAAGTCGCTGGGCTACCTGGTGCCCGCGCTCGCGCACGGGGAGCGAGTGGTCGTCGCGACCGCCACCCTGGCGCTGCAGCGTCAGCTGGTGGAGCGCGACCTTCCGAGAACGGTCGACTCGCTGCACCCCCTGCTGCGTCGCCGCCCGGAATTCGCGATGCTCAAGGGCCGGTCGAACTACTTGTGCATGCACCGTCTGCACGAGGGAGTCCCGCAGGACGAGGAGGAAGGCCTCTTCGACCAGTTCGAGGCCGCCGCGCCCACCAGCAAGCTGGGCCAGGACCTGCTCCGGGTGCGCGACTGGGCCGACGAGACCGAAACCGGCGACCGTGACGACCTCACGCCCGGCATCTCGGACCGCGCCTGGGCCCAGGTGTCGGTGTCGTCGAGGGAGTGCCTGGGCGCCTCGAAATGCGCGTACGGCGCGGAGTGCTTCGCCGAGATGGCTCGCGAGCGGGCCAAGCTTGCCGAAGTCGTTGTCACCAATCACGCGCTGCTCGCGATCGACGCCATCGAGGGGGCCCCGGTCCTCCCGCAGCATGAGGTGCTGATCGTCGACGAGGCGCACGAACTGGTCTCCCGGGTCACCGGAGTCGCCACCGGCGAGCTCACCCCGGGCCAGGTCAACCGAGCGGTGCGCCGTGCGGCGAAACTCGTCAACGAGAAGGCCGCGGACCAGCTCCAGACCGCGGCCGAGGGTTTCGAGCGGCTGATGGAGCTGGCGCTGCCGGGCCGCCTGGAGGAGATTCCCGAGGACCTCGGTTATGCCCTCATGGCGCTGCGCGACGCGTGCCGCACGGTCATCTCCGCGATCGGCACGACCCGCGACAAGTCCGTCCAGGACGAGGACGCCGTCCGCAAGCAGGCCCTGGCCTCCGTGGAGAACGTGCACGACGTGGCGGAGCGCATCACCAACGGCTCCGAGTGGGACGTCGTCTGGTACGAGCGCCACGACCGCTTCGGTGCCTCCCTGCGCGTCGCCCCCATGTCCGTCTCCGGTCTGCTGCGGGAGAAGCTCTTCGCGGACCGTTCCGTGGTCCTCACGTCCGCGACGCTGAAGCTGGGCGGTGACTTCAACGGTGTGGGCGCCTCCCTGGGGCTGTCCCCCGAGGGCACCGAGGGCGACGACGTCCCGCAGTGGAAGGGCATCGACGTCGGCTCGCCCTTCGACTACCGCAAGCAGGGCATCCTCTACGTCGCCAAGCACCTGGCCCGTCCCGCGCGGGACGGCGACCGTGCGGACATGCTCGACGAACTCACGGAGCTGATCCAGGCGGCGGGCGGCCGCACCCTCGGCCTGTTCTCCTCGATGCGGGGGGCTCAGCTGGCCGCCGAAGAGCTCCGCTCCCGGATCCCCGAGTACCCGATCCTCCTCCAGGGCGAGGAGACGCTGGGCGAGCTCATCAAGAACTTCGCGGCCGACCCGAAGACCTGCCTCTTCGGCACGCTGTCGCTCTGGCAGGGCGTCGACGTCCCCGGACCTAGCTGCCAGTTGGTCGTCATGGACAAGATCCCGTTCCCGCGCCCGGACGACCCCCTCATGAGCGCCCGGCAGAAGGCCGTCGAGGACGCCGGCGGCAACGGTTTCATGGCGGTCGCCGCCACTCACGCCGCGCTGCTCATGGCTCAGGGCGCCGGCCGGCTCGTGCGGGCGTCGGGGGACAGGGGTGTGGTCGCGGTCCTCGATCAGCGTCTGGCGACGGCCCGGTACGGGAGCTATCTGAAGGCGTCACTGCCCGACTTCTGGTTCACGACGGACCGTAACCAGGTGCGGAAGTCGCTGGCGGCGATCGACGCCTCTGCCCAGCAGACGGCAGCCGGGCAGACGGACGACGCCTGAGCCGCGGGCCCGGCCTGTGGATCAGCCATAGGCCGGCCGTCGGCCCTCACCACACGACTCCGTGGGGCCCTGATCTGTCCCCGAACAGCGCAGGGCCCCGGAACCGGCGCAGAGGTCCCGGGGCCCGGTCAGAGGGCGGGCCGATAGGGCCCACCCGACGCGGTGCGCGCTGTCAGACGCGTCGCAGAACGGCCACCACCTTGCCCAGGATGGTCGCGTCGTCGCCGGGGATGGGCTCGTAGGCCGCGTTGTGCGGCAGGAGCCAGACATGGCCGTCCTCGCGCTTGAAGCGCTTGACGGTGGCTTCGCCGTCGAGCATCGCGGCCACGATGTCGCCGTTCTCGGCGACCGGCTGACGACGCACCGTGACCCAGTCACCGTCGCAGATCGCGGCCTCGATCATCGAGTCACCGACGACCTTCAGGACGAACAGCTCACCGTCGCCGACGAGCTGGCGGGGGAGGGGGAAGACGTCCTCGACGGACTCCTCGGCGAGGATCGGGCCACCGGCGGCGATACGGCCGACCAGCGGCACGTACGACGCGGCCGGCTTGCCCGCGGTGTCCGTGGGCTGCACCGAGGCGGCCTGGTCGGAGCCCCGCACCTCGTACGCGCGCGGGCGGTGCGGGTCGCGGCGCAGGAAGCCCTTGCGCTCCAGAGCCATCAGTTGATGTGCCACGGAGGAGGTGCTGGAGAGGCCGACGGCCTGACCGATCTCCCGCATGGACGGCGGGTAGCCCCGTCGCTGCACTGAGTCCCTGATGACCTCGATCACGCGGCGCTGGCGATCGGTGAGTCCCGAGCTGTCCGCCCGGATACCGGGGGGTCGGCCCGGCAGGGAGCGCTTGTGCCCCTCAGGGTTCGTGGCTTCGTTCATCGCATGCACCGGCTCCAGTCGGCCCTGGGAGCGGTCCTGGGCAGCGATGGCGGCACTGTCTGCGGTGGTGGTCACGTCGGCCCCTCTCGATGGTCTCCCTGCTGGACAACGGTAGTTGCTTTCGAAAGGTTGCGCCAAACACACGTTCGAGTGAAAAATCGCGAATCACCGGGCGCGATCATGTGTCCGGGTGTATTGGCGGCCGTGCCACCTGGCGGGCAAAAGGGCCCATTGCTGTACTCTTCACCGCCGGGGTGATCACTCGTGGACTGGTGCCCCAGTCTGCCATCCGGCATTCCCCTGCCCTGGGACCAGCCTTCATCTGCGCGGGAGTCCCACGTCCCCTCCTCGCGGCGCCCACGGTATCTCCGCATGTGCCGCGGCGATACGGCTGTGCAGGAACGGATCGTCCGTGTCCCGGAAAAGCCGTTCGTGGCGGTGCCTCCGCCCGTGTGCTGGGCCGGTGGCGCCTGGCCCGTCGCACGCCACCTGCGCCTACGCGCGCGACACGCGGGAGTGGTGTCGATGTATGAGCCAATCCCCACATCTAGTGGTTGGATTGCATCAGCAGCCCAGAAGTTGTGGTCCCCCGGGTCTTGAGTCTCATGGTCATCGCCTATGCTTGGGGCTGCTTCGTGGGGCGCAAGAGGTCCGGCGAGGCTATTGAGTCTGCTGTGAGGAGGGTTGGGAGTTCATGCACTGCCCCTTCTGCAGGCACCCCGACAGTCGTGTCGTCGACAGTCGTACGACCGACGACGGCACATCGATCCGCAGGCGCCGCCAGTGCCCTGACTGCTCCCGTCGTTTCACGACCGTGGAGACGTGCTCGCTCATGGTGGTGAAGCGGTCCGGAGTCACCGAGCCCTTCAGTCGTACGAAGGTCATCAATGGAGTGCGCAAGGCGTGCCAGGGGCGGCCCGTCACCGAGGATGCGCTCGCCCAGCTCGGCCAGCGGGTCGAGGAGGCGGTGCGGGCCACCGGAAGCGCCGAGCTGACCACCCACGACGTGGGGCTGGCCATACTCGGCCCGCTGCAGGAACTCGACCTCGTCGCCTACCTGCGATTCGCCTCCGTCTACCGGGCGTTCGACTCGCTCGAGGATTTCGAGGCGGCCATCGAGGAACTCAGGGCTCAGACGGGACACTCCGGCGCGGACGACGAAGACCGCGAGAACACGGCCGCGGGGGGTCAGGAAGACGACCGCGGGGCCGGAGGGGCGGAACAGGTCCCCCAGCCCGCCGGCGCCGCCGACTGACCGGTGGGCCGGACCCGGAAGGCAGCTCCGGGCCCGGCCGGGCGGCGGCGATGTGAAGACCTGTTGCGGGTGACGTGAGTGGGTGCCCGCAACACCAGACAGAACAACGTGCCACGGGAACAACGGGGCACTTCAGGGCGTTTTCGCCCGTACAGGGAGGCGGCATGACAGAGACGGCGAGCGGTCCGGCACGGAGTTCCCGCGCCAAGAGCGCCAAGGCGAGCAAGGGCCTGCGTGTCGAGCGCATCCACACCACCCCCGGGGTCCACCCCTATGACGAGGTGGCCTGGGAGCGCCGTGACGTCGTCATGACCAACTGGCGCGACGGCTCGGTCAACTTCGAGCAGCGCGGCGTCGAGTTCCCCGACTTCTGGTCGGTGAACGCGGTCAACATCGTCACCAGCAAGTACTTCCGCGGCGCCGTGGGCACCCCGCAGCGCGAGACCAGCCTCAAGCAGCTGATCGACCGCATCGTGAAGACGTACCGGAAGGCCGGTGAGGACTACAAGTACTTTGCCTCGCCCGCCGACGCCGAGATCTTCGAGCACGAGCTGGCCTACGCCCTCCTGCACCAGATCTTCAGCTTCAACAGCCCCGTCTGGTTCAACGTGGGCACGCCGCAGCCCCAGCAGGTCTCCGCCTGTTTCATCCTGTCCGTCGACGACTCCATGGAGTCGATCCTCGACTGGTACAAGGAAGAGGGCATGATCTTCAAGGGCGGCTCCGGCGCCGGCCTGAACCTCTCCCGGATCCGCTCCTCCAAGGAACTGCTCTCCTCCGGTGGAAACGCCTCCGGCCCGGTCTCCTTCATGCGCGGTGCCGATGCCTCCGCGGGAACGATCAAGTCCGGTGGCGCCACCCGCCGCGCCGCCAAGATGGTCGTCCTCGATGTGGACCACCCGGACATCGAGGACTTCATCGAGACCAAGGTCAAGGAAGAAGAGAAGATCCGCGTTCTGCGCGACGCCGGTTACGACATGGACCTGGGCGGCGACGACATCACGTCCGTCCAGTACCAGAACGCCAACAACTCGGTCCGGGTGAACGACGAGTTCATGCAGGCCGTCGAGCAGGGCGGCAAGTTCGGCCTGCGCGGACGGATGACGGGCGAGGTGATCGAGGAGGTCGACGCCAAGGCGCTCTTCCGTCGGATCGCCGAGGCTGCCTGGGCCTGCGCCGACCCCGGCATCCAGTACGACGGCGTCATCAACAACTGGCACACCTGCCCCGAGTCCGGCCGGATCACCGCGTCGAACCCGTGCAGCGAGTACATGCACCTGGACAACACGTCCTGCAACCTGGCCTCGCTGAACCTGATGAAGTTCCTGAAGGACGACGGCAAGGGCAACCAGTCCTTCGAGGCCGAGCGCTTCCAGAAGGTCGTCGAGCTGGTCATCACCGCGATGGACATCTCGATCTGCTTCGCGGACTTCCCGACCCAGAAGATCGGCGAGAACACGCGCGCGTTCCGCCAGCTCGGCATCGGCTACGCCAACCTCGGCGCCCTGCTGATGGCCACCGGTCACGCCTACGACTCCGACGGCGGCCGCGCCCTCGCCGGCGCCATCACCTCGCTGATGACGGGCACGGCGTACCGGCGCTCCGCCGAACTCGCCTCGGTCGTCGGCCCGTACGACGGCTACGCCCGCAATGCCGACGCCCACAAGCGCGTCATGAAGCAGCACTCGGACGCCAACGACAAGGCCGTCCGCATGGACGACCTGGACACCCCGGTGTGGGCCGCCGCCAGCGAGGCCTGGGGAGACGTGCTGCGCATCGGTGAGAAGAACGGTTTCCGTAACTCTCAGGCCTCCGTGCTCGCCCCGACCGGCACCATCGGCCTGGCGATGTCCTGCGACACCACCGGTGTCGAGCCCGACCTCGCGCTGGTCAAGTTCAAGAAGCTGGTCGGCGGCGGCTCGATGCAGATCGTCAACGGCACCGTCCCGCAGGCCCTGCGCCGCCTGGGCTACCTGGAAGAGCAGATCGAGGCGATCGTCGCCCACATCGCCGACAACGGCAATGTGATCGACGCCCCTGGTCTCAAGCCCGAGCACTACGAGGTGTTCGACTGCGCCATGGGCGAGCGGGCCATCTCCCCGATGGGCCACGTCCGCATGATGGCCGCGATCCAGCCGTGGATCTCCGGCGCCATCTCCAAGACGGTCAACATGCCGGAGTCGGCGACCGTCGAGGAGGTCGAGGAGATCTACTTCGAGGCCTGGAAGCTGGGCGTCAAGGCGCTCGCGATCTACCGCGACAACTGCAAGGTCGGCCAGCCCCTCTCCGCCAAGACCAAGGAGAAGGAGAAGGCGGAGATCACCGAGAAGACCGAGGAGACCATCCGTACCGCGGTCGAGAAGGTCGTCGAGTACCGCCCGGTCCGCAAGCGCCTGCCGAAGGGACGTCCCGGCATCACCACGTCCTTCACCGTCGGCGGTGCCGAGGGCTACATGACCGCCAACTCCTACCCGGACGACGGTCTCGGTGAGGTCTTCCTCAAGATGTCCAAGCAGGGCTCCACCCTCGCGGGCATGATGGACGCCTTCTCCATCGCGGTCTCCGTCGGTCTCCAGTACGGCGTGCCGCTGGAGACGTACGTCTCGAAGTTCACCAACATGCGCTTCGAGCCGGCCGGTATGACGGACGACCCGGACGTGCGGATGGCGCAGTCGATCGTCGACTACATCTTCCGCCGCCTGGCGCTCGACTTCCTGCCCTTCGAGACGCGCTCCGCGCTCGGCATCCACTCCGCCGAGGAGCGCCAGCGCCACCTCGAGACCGGGTCGTACGAGCCGTCCGACGACGAGGTCGACGTGGAGGGGCTGGCCCAGTCGGCACCCCGCGCCCAGGAGCTGAAGGCCGTTGCCGCTCCGAAGGCCGAGGAAGCGGTCAAGCCCGCCCCGCAGCAGGCGCACACCAGCGCCGAACTGGTGGAGATGCAGCTGGGCATCCAGGCCGACGCCCCGCTGTGCTTCTCCTGCGGTACGAAGATGCAGCGCGCCGGTTCCTGCTACATCTGCGAGGGCTGCGGCTCGACCAGCGGCTGCAGCTGACGCCGAACGCCTGAGCCGATGACGGAGGGGCACCGCCTGCGGGCGGTGCCCCTCTCGTCGTACGTGCCTCGTCCGCGGCCGGGTCAGGGCCGGTGTGCCGCGCCCATCGCCCTGGTGAAGTCCACGGGATCGCCCTCGAAACCACGGAGTCCGGAGCGGAACTCCCACGGGCCGGAGCCCTCCCGGACGAACTCCGCGACCGTCGCCGCCGTCGCGCCCAGGACATCGCCGAAGTCGCCCTCCGCCAGGACGGTGTACCCCTCACGGATACGCAGTCCGGGGTTGCGCACACTGACGAACGTGCGTTCCGCCGGGCGCTGCTGAATGACGACACCCACCACCACGCGCGCGTAGCGGACATCGAGCCGGTCGAGCTCCAGCATCATGACTTCGTCGTAGCCGAAGCCCTGACCGTCCTTGCTGTCCCGGTTGAGCGTGATGGTGCCGTCGGGGGAGCGGCTGTCGAAGTGCACGACGTACGCCGCGTCCCCGTGCGGGTCGCCTGCCGGATAGGTCGCCGCGACCAGGTCCAGATCGGTGGACGGCTGCCCCGCCGGGCTGGGATCCCACCGCACCGCGATCTCGACCTTGCGAAGCCCCTTGTTGAGCCCGTCCACCAGAGTCCCCTTCCCCGTACGACCTGTCCGTCGGCCCCAACTGCCGGGCGCACATGACTGTTTGTCCATCCTGCCACGCGAGGGGGCGCGGGCGTGGGAGAGCGGTCCAGCCGAGAGTGACCGACGCCACGCTTCCTGGCCTTACCATGGCGCGGTGCTGGTCAAGTGGATTCGCTGCACCGTGGTGGACCGCCGCGGTTTCGAGCGGGGGCAGCGGAAGTGGGCGGGGCTTCTGGGGGAGCCGGGGTTTCGCGGACAGGGGGGTGGCTGGAGCCGGCGGCGGCCGGATGTGGCGCACATCTTCGCGTTCTGGGAGAGCCGTGCCTTCTACGACTCCTTCATGGCACGGTCCCACGACCGGCTCGCGTCGACCCAGGCGGGGACGTTCAAGGACGCCCAGGTCAGACTCTTCGACTACCGCTTCGACGTGAAGACCGGTTTCGAACCGCGCTTCACGGACGCCGACCTGCTCCGGGTGGCGCTCTGCCGCATCCATGAGGAGAGGGCCGAGCACTTCGTGCTGATGCAGGAGAAGGTCTGGAACCCGGCGATGGCCGGCTCGCCCGGCATGGTGCGCGGGCTGTTCGGCGAGGCGCCCGGAAACGAGTTCATGGTGCTGTCGATGTGGCGCTCGGCCGCCGAGCACGGCAAGTATCGCACGGAACGGGTGGAGCGGCTCGCCCTGAGGGCTCAGACGGAGGCGGACGTGGCGGCGCTCACCGGGGACGTCGTGGACATGGAATCGAGCTGGACGGTCTGATTCCGACCGGCCTCGCCGGCTCCTCCGGATGCTGCGACTTCTCTGGATACTGCGATACGGGTCCTGTCTGGATACTGCGATACGGGTCCTGTGGCACCGGATGGGCGCGGACGGAACCATTCCGCCCGTACAAGCGTGCGACCGATGTGACCTGTGGTGCACGAAACGTGTGACCTACGCCGTATGGGTGCGGGGGAAGTGCTCCACCCGACCTCACCCGATCTAGGGTCTTGGCATGGCACGACCACGGCGCATCGTCCTTGTCCGGCACGGCGAATCAACGGGCAATGTTGATGACTCCGTCTACGAGCGTGAACCCGACCACGCCCTGGCGCTGACCGAGCGCGGTCGGCGGCAGGCGGAGGCGACGGGAGAGCAGCTGCGCGAGCGGTTCGGCGACGAGCACGTCAGCGTGTACGTCTCCCCTTACCGCCGTACGCACGAGACGCTGCGCGCGTTCCACCTCGACCCCCGACTCATACGGGTGCGCGAGGAACCCCGGCTGCGCGAGCAGGACTGGGGCAACTGGCAGGACAGGGACGAGGTCCGTCTCCAGAAGGCCTACCGGGACGCGTACGGCCACTTCTTCTACCGATTCGCCCAGGGTGAGTCCGGTGCCGACGTCTACGACCGGGTCGGCGGCTTCCTGGAGAGCCTGTTCCGCAGCTTCGAGGACCCCGACCACCCGCCGAACGTCCTCATCGTCACCCATGGCCTGGCGATGCGGCTGTTCTGCATGCGGTGGTTCCACTGGACGGTCGCGGAGTTCGAGTCATTGTCGAACCCGGGGAACGGCGAGGTGCGGATGCTCGTTCTGGGGGACGACGGCAAGTACACGCTCGACCGGCCGTTCGACCGTTGGCGAGATCCCGAGCCCTATGGGATCACCGGATAGAGTGGCAGGGCGATGACCGCTGATTCCTCCCCCGACGTGCGCCTGGAGCGCGCCCTGGCCTGCCTGCGCGGACTGTCCGTCGGGGACGCCCTCGGCTCCCAGTACTTCGTGCCGGTGAACTACCCGCTGCTCAAGCGTCGAGAGGTGCCCTCCGGACCGTGGCAGTGGACGGACGACACGGAGATGGCCGGCTCGGTCGTCGCCGTCCTGGCCGCCCACCACCGCATCGACCAGGACGCCCTGGCGCACTC
The DNA here is from genome assembly GCF_014701095.1 of Streptomyces tuirus. Classification (NCBI taxonomy): domain Bacteria; kingdom Bacillati; phylum Actinomycetota; class Actinomycetes; order Kitasatosporales; family Streptomycetaceae; genus Streptomyces; species Streptomyces tuirus. The sequence goes on from NZ_AP023439.1 coordinate 5,679,082, forward strand.
CTTCGCCGAGCACCACGACTTCGACCGGGGCTACGGTCCTGCGGTCAACCGTCTGCTGCGGCTCGTCCGGGAGGGCGGCGACTGGCGGGAACTGGCCTCCGCGCTCTTCAAGGGGCAGGGCTCCTGGGGCAACGGCGCGGCGATGCGGATCGCTCCGCTGGGGGCCTGGTACGCGGACGATCCGGAGCAGGCGACCCACCAGGCGGAGATCTCGGCCTACCCCACCCACCAGCACCGCGAGGCCGTCGTCGGGGCCATGGCCGTCGCGGCCGCAGCCGCGTTCGCCGCCGCCCCCGAGGGGCCGCCAGGAGCCGAAGCCCTCCTCGACGGGGTCATCGACCTGGTACCGAAGAGCGCTGTGGGCGCGGGACTCCGCAGGGCGCGGGACATGCTCGACTACGGCGACCCGGGCACGGTCGCCGCGGTACTGGGGTGCGGGCGGCGGACGACCGCCCACGACACCGTGCCCTTCGCCCTCTGGTCGGCGGCGAGAAGCCTCGGCGACTACGAGCGGGCGTTCTGGACGACCGCCCAGGTCGGCGGGGATGTCGACACCACGTGCGCCATTGCCGGCGGCGTCATCGCCGCGGGGAAGGCGGGGGCGCCGCCCGCCGAATGGGCCGAGCGGACGGAGCCGCTCCCGGACTGGGTGCCCACGTCGGCCTGACGCAGGACTCGCCCTCCGTTTCGGAAACTCTCCGTACATCCTGGGAACTCTCCGTGATCGGCCGTCCGTTGTTCCCATATCCGCTGTGTCAGCGGTCGGGGCTTGCGCAACCCGGACGTCCGGGTTCGTGGAGAGGGGGTGGTCATGGAGGTTCTGGTCGCTGTTCTGATCCGCTGGTGCGGCGCTGTCGCGCGTCGTGCGGGTCGCTCGAGGGTGGTCTTGCTGCCGGTCTCGCCGTGCCGCCCGCGACCCGCCCCTGCGCAGTGGGGCACGAACCGGCCCGACAGTCGCCGACGGGCCTCTGCTGCTCCCGCCGGCGAGGCGCCGGAGCCGGTTCGCGGTGCTCCGTCGGCCGAGTCCCGGTCCGGCAGAACCGGAGAGTGCCTCCAGGTCGCTCCTGCGGACCCGGATCACCAACCAGGCCGTGGCCAGGGCGAGGACGGCCATCGCGGCGGCCGGGATGAACGCCGTCGAGATGCCGTGGGCCAACACCTCGTGCCCCCAGGGAGCGGGCAGCTGGTGCGTCCTGGCGAACTCCGCCTTCTGCTCCGCCGTCCCCTCGGCCATGAACTGCGGAAGCTGCTTCTCGGCCTCGTCCTTCGTCGCCGTGCCGAAGACCGTCGTGAGGATGGACAGGCCCAGCGATCCACCCACCTGCTGCGTCGTGTTGAGCAGCCCGGAGGCCGCGCCCGCCTCGTGCGGAGCGACGCCGGAGACGGCGGTGAGCGTCAGCGTCACGAAGTTCAGCCCCATGCCGAAGCCGAACACCAGCATCGGGCCGAGGACACCACTGACGTACGAGCTGTCGGAGCTGATGAGTGCCTGCCAGGCCAGCCCGGTCATCGCGAGCGCGGAGCCCACGAGCATGAAGGGCTTGGGGCCCAGGACCGGCAGGAATCGCTGGGACAGACCGGCGCCGAGCGCGATCACGACCGTCACGGGCAGGAAGGCGAGCCCCGCCTGGATC